>JAWUXW010000166.1:0-14075 GCA_034111125.1 Paraglaciecola sp. | reverse complement strand
CGATCAAAAGCAAGTTGTATCTGACCGGCAAAGCAAGCAAATAAACGCCCTACTGGCCACGTGTGGCCTGTACGATGAGGCGGGTGAGTTTGCCTATCGTGTCGGTTTACCTGGCAAGAGTGGGGTAGGCGGGGGAATAGTTGCAGTGATACCCGGCGAACTGTCAATCTGTGTCTGGTCGCCAGAGTTAAATACTAGCGGTAACTCTCTTGCGGGGTGCAAGGCCTTGGAACTGTTTACCACAAGTCTGGGAAAATCAATATATTGAATAATACCATTCCACCTAGATATCTACTCACTCAGCGATGGATAAAACTAGCTTAATCGCGGCGTGTTTTTTGCCCGACTAACGGCTAGAGGGTAGACCTTGGTATCGCCCTTCGGGAAGGACTGGTAAGTTCCCTAGCTTCATTGCAACGTCTTTGAAGGCAACCAGTACTCCTTCAACGTTACGCTTTGCTATGAAATTTGCCAGCGCCTTCTGAATTGCTCACATATCAAGACGGAATGGTATAAAAAGGGCCCTTAGGCCCTAATCGGTAAAGTTCTATTTAACCTGAGTTGAGGCTATTTAGTTACGGGAAATAACCTGTCCCGCATCAGGGCTTCTACCTTTGCATCCCGACCGCGGAATAGTCGATAAGCATCTTCCGGTGGGATCGCATTGCGAACGGAGAATAAGTATTTAACCAACTTCGTGCTTACGTCCTTGTCGTAAAATTCCCCTGGTGCTTCAGCAAAAGCTTCTGCTGCGCCCCCGTGAATGAATGTCGTCTACCTTTTTATAAACCTTAAACCTGGGCACTTGCTCCGGTATTGATTTCCATTTGCGTCAGATGGTCTGCATTGTTAAGACATAGAATGTGATGGGGAGCGACTTTGTCAAATTCGCTCAGTGATGTATTGCTCCATTTATCTGGCAATGACATTCCAGCGGGCAAGCCTAGGTGATTCGCCACCAGCGCCCGGCATACCAAACCGTGCGTAACCACGGCTAAACTGCCTTCTGTAAGCGCAGCTAAGGTAATTATCTGTTGCCAGGCATCAGCGACTCTTACATTAAACTCATCCCTGGACTCTCCATTGGGTGGGACATAACCCTCAGCGAAAAAGTCCACACCAATTTGCTTATAAGATTGCCCCCTAAGATCGCCAAAATTACGCTCTCGCAATATCGACGTTAATGTCAGTGTCGCAGAGGTTTTGAGTATAAGCTGATTAGCAGTCTGCTCGGCTCGGGGTAAGTCGCTGGATAAAATCTGAGTGATATTGCGCTTGGCTAGTCTATCGGCCAATAAACCCGCTTGCCGTTGCCCAATATCAGAAAGGGGTACGTTTACTGGCTGAACAATTTGCTTACGGTTTTCCGCCGTTTCTCCGTGGCGGATCAACAAGATAGACATATAATTTCCTAGGTTTGTTAGGCAAACACCACGGTCTTATGTTGGTGAATAATGACACGATCTTCTAAGTGATAACGTACACCGTTGGCCAGTGCCGCCTTTTCACAGTTTTTTCCCTTGCGAACCATATCGGCTGCCGAATCGCTGTGGCTGATGCGCATCACTTCCTGTTCGATAATTGGACCTTCATCCAAATCACGGGTGACATAATGACAGGTAGCACCTATAAGTTTTACGCCCCGATCGTATGCTTGTTGGTAAGGTTTGGCTCCGGCAAAAGAAGGCAAGAAGCTATGGTGAATGTTGATCGCCTTGCCGGCCAACTTTTTACACAAACTGTCCGGAACAATTTGCATAAAGCGGGCAAGTACCGTTAAGTCTGTCTGATATTCTTCAAGTAGAGCCTCAACCTCGGCAAAGGCCTGTTGTTTACTCTGTTTTTTAAAATCCACCCAATGAAAGGGAATATTGTACCAATCGGCAAATTGCTTCATTTGTGGATGATTAGCGATGATGCAGGGAATATCACAAGGTAATTCACCACTGTGCCAGCGATGCAAAATATCCATTAAACAGTGGGACTCGTGACTGGCGAGCAAAGCGACTTTTTGTTTGTGGTGGGAGTCACTCAACTTCCAGTTCATATCAAAACGCTGAGCAATCGGCACAAAGGCCTGCCTGATATTATCAATACTCATATTGAGGGAATCAGCCCTGATTTCATGGCGCATAAAAAAACGACCTGTTTGCAAATCCGTATGATGACTGGCCTCCACAATAGTCGCGTTTTGCTCGGCCAAGAACTGACTGACCGCCGCGACCAGACCAACCTGGTCAGGGCAATCAATTACTAATCTAAAGGTCTGTTGCATAAAACAAACTCTCGTTTATAAGCTGGGCGGTCATTTTGACCTTGAATGTAGGTGCGGGTAAAGAACTATAACTAACTAAGCTATATCTCCGGTATTTACTGTGCGTCGCAAGGGACTAATTAACAATAGATATAGATAAAACATCACCTATCAGGGACAAAAACTGGAAATTTGCGGCTAAATTCAAAGTAAGAGTGATGAATCGAGCGCTACTATCATTAAATAACTGGTTTTTATAAAAAATTAGTTTTTCACCCAAGGTTTTCTGGGTTAGTAGTCCGTTAAAACCTGAGCAGTCGATAAAAAAGTCTCTTCTGAGGGGACAATTTTTTTCAGTTTACAGCAGCGTAATATCGCCATCCAACCTGCTGTTCTGCCGCCTCCTATTAACAGATGCTTCGGATTTGTTGTTGTCATTTTACTCCTTGGCTACGCTGAATTTCATCACCGCTCGATTAGTTTTACCCTTTACCGCCGGATCCCACATGGCCAAGTCCCCCTTATCCTCTGGGTTATGTAAAAAGTCAGCTTCGTTATTTAGGGTAAATCCCCATGCTTTCATTTTGTCCTTTATCAGTTGCGGATCGATTCTATGCAGGGTTTGACTGGCTTGTTCCCCAGAGTCATTTGGCGCGACATTATCGACTACACCTGCTATGCCATTTGGTTTGAGGGATTTGTGTATTTTTTTTCATTAGTGCTGGAGCATCAATGTTGTTCCAACCATTTTTTACATCTACGTAGTAGAGGTCATGAAATGTCAGCATCATCACCCGGTCGTAACAGGCATCACATAGTTGTAGATCATTCGCCTCTCTAATGTGCTGCTGCACATTAGAGAGTCTATTGTCAGCATAGCGCTTTTCCAGCTTATCTGGATCAATAAAACTGACGTAGGCCGCATTGTTATGGGTATCAACTTGATCTTTTTGACCAACCACCTCAGATAGGATTTCCGTGTAGTAACCCCCGCCGGAAAATAAATCCAGAACCTGCATACCAGGGTGAATATCAAAGAAGGCCAATACCTTCTTGGGCTTTCTACTGGCATCCTTAGCTATATCCTCTGCAGGGCGATCTTTGCCCCGTGAATTCCCAGTGCTGAGGGCAAGGAGGGGGGAGCGAAAGTGCTTATGGTGAAGAGTAAAAGTGTTGCACTTAAGTATTTCATGTTTTCTCCTTTATTTTGGCCTAGCGTGCCTTGAGTCCCGCGCACATTCAAACCACTTGAGACTAACGGTGGTTGTTAGCGACGAAAGTGCATTGCTGGTGGCAGCTGCCAGCTTGTTAATCGTTGATATTTCACGCCCTTGATTGTAGATACGGATTCAAATAAATGAAACTCACCGAAGTCCATAATAAATGAGGGTTTAATCACGGGGGCCGGTGGATTTTCCTGGCATTTTCTTACCAGGGTCAAGTGGGCAAGATAATCACGTTTTTGCAGGCCGAGCCCAGCAGACAAACCCGCCTTGTTTAGTGCACTTGCCAATACACTATGAGAAGCGGCTATTTGCTCACAGCCTAGCCATAGGGCTTTGGGTTTTGGCCAGTAGCCTACATCCGTCAGGTGCACAGCAAAGGCGGGCGGTAGGGATACACTATCCACCTCTTGCATTATGGCATCGAGTTGGGAGGACGTGGTCTGCCCCAAAAAAGCCAGAGTAATATGAAAGTTTGCCGCCGGGACCGGTCTATCGAAACCGGGCAGGGCCTTAATTCGCCAATGTTCAATGGCTAGCTTGTCTTGCCTCGAGGGCTCAAGGGCGAAAAATAGACGCATACTATAGTCCTGCAAAAGTCCTGCAAACTGTCAGCTTATAACGTTAAACTAATCAGCTGAAATTTCCTAGTCAAGAGAGACCTGTGTTACCTGTCGTTCAAGTCCTGCCAGCACTTACTCAACAATTATTAAGCGGCGATGCCATTTTGGTTGCGCCTCCCGGTGCGGGCAAGTCTACTTATTTACCTCTTGAGTTGCTAAAAACGGGGCAGTTCAGCCAGCAGAAAATCATCATGCTGCAACCCCGGCGGATCGCAGTGCGAAATATTGCCCGATATTTAGCCCAGCAACTTAATGAGCCTGTCGGACAAACCATTGGTTATCGTCTTCGGGGAGAGAACAAGACCAGCGCCGCCACCAAGCTGGAAATTGTTACCGAGGGGATCCTCACCCGCATGTTGCAAAGTCAGCCGGAGTTACCGGGCATTGGTTTGGTAATTTTTGATGAATTCCATGAGCGCAGCATACACGCTGATTTTTCACTGGCCCTGTGCCTGGAAGTGCAACAGGCCTTACGTGAAGACTTAAGGCTATTGGTGATGTCTGCCACCTTGGACGTGGCTGCCTTAACGCCGCTGATGCCTGCTGCCAAAGTATTGCACTGTGAAGGGCGAAGTTATCCCATAGACATTGTATATAAACCAGACAACCGCCCCGTGCCCCTATATCAAAAGGTATGTCGTTTAGTGCTGAATGTAGTTGCAGAACATCAAAAAGATATTCTGGTGTTCTTGCCGGGCGCCTGGGATATCCGCCAGGCGGCGAGTAGCCTTGAGCAAAGTCTGCCACAGGGTTTTAACATTCACTGTCTGTTTGGGGAACTGAGTAAATCTGAGCAACAAGCGGCTCTGATGCCTAACTATAAAGGTCTGCGCAAAATAGTGCTGGCTACTAATATTGCCGAAACGAGCTTGACCATAGAAGGCATTGAGGTAGTGGTCGATAGCGGCATGCAAAAAACGGCGGTGTTTCAGCTGTCCAAGGGCATTACTCATTTACAAACCACCAGTATTTCCCAAGCCTCGGCTATTCAACGTGCCGGTCGTGCCGGCAGATTGGGACCAGGGAGCTGTTACCGTTTATGGAGCGGGGAACAGCAAGACCGGCTTGCCGTACAAAGCACCCCAGAGATCTTAAGCAGTGATATGGCACCCTTTATTCTGGAAGCCAACATTTGGGGCTGTCAGCTCAATGAACTGGCGCTGATTGATATGCCCAGCAATGCCCAGCTGCAACAAGGGAAACAACGCTTGCTGGAGTTGCAGGCGATCGACTCTGAAATGCGACTGCAACCATTGGGGCGTGAAATGCATGCATTGGGCTGCCATCCGGCAATAGCGAACATGTTGTTAAAGAGTTTAAGTCTTAGCTCTGCTCATCAGAGCTTGGCTTGTGCGCTGGCCTCCATTTTGGAAAGTAAAGATCCCCTCACTCATTCGAGTGGCGCTCAGCTCTATTTGCGTTTGCAATACCTGCAACAGCATCGATCCCATAGTATCTGGCTGCTGATAAAACAGTGGCATAGAAGGGTAAATTGTAAATTGCAGGATTGGCCATTGGAAGACACCGGAAGGTTGTTGGCTTTTGCATTCCCTCATTGGATAGGGCGCTTGCGGCAAGGCGGGCGCTACCAGTTAGCAAATGGCAGTGGTGCTGAGCTGGGGCAAGATGATCCCCTGGCCCAACAGCAATGGATTGTGGTTGGAGATATGCTCAGTACGGACAAACAACAAGGTGATGTGCGCATTAGTTTGGCTGAGTCCTTGAGTAAAGAAGATCTCGAGCGGTATTTTTCTCATCTTATTTATTCCCAGGAAACCTGTTTTTGGGATCAACAAAAACAAGCAATTAGCGCCCAACATCAGCGAAAATTGGGGCATATTGTGATGTCAAAGACAGCGGCATCCAAACTCGTCCCGGAACAAGTCGACGCCATTTGGCGCCAAGTCATACTCGACAAAGGCGTGATGCAATTGCCTTTTGAAGAAGAGGCCCTGCAATTAATTTATCGTTTGCGTCTGGCAGCTAAGGAATTAAGTCAATACGACTGGCCAGATATGTCAGAGCAGGGCTTGCAGGATTCAATCGAACAGTGGTTGCTGCCCTATTTGCAAAAGATGAGTAGCTGGCAGCAGTTAAGTAAATTGCGTTTTGTGGATATCTTGAATTCCCAGCTCGAATGGGCCGCACAAAAGCGCCTAAATGACTGTCTTCCCAGCAAATATTTGTTGCCAACCCGCCGTCATGCAAAGTTGAATTATTCACCAGCGGGTACCGTGCAATTGTCTGTGCGCATGCAGGAAATGTATGGTCAGGCAGACACTCCTGAGTTGGCAAACGGTCGCGTAAAGCTGCAAATGGAACTTCTCTCCCCTGCTGGCCGCCCTCTGCAAACAACTCAAGACTTGGCAGGATTCTGGCAAGGTAGCTATCGGCATGTTCAAAAAGAAATGAAAGGTCGCTACCCGAGGCATTTCTGGCCTGACAACCCAGCTAATGCATTGGCAACCGACAAAACCAAAAAGAAAATGAACGCTAAGCAATAGGTCAATTCTCAACTAAACCTATCCTTGGGGGTAGTAAAGCGCCCCGTAAATTACTATGTTTTACCGAAGGTGCCTAAAATGGCGTTTCACCTGAACAATTCACCTTTATTTAATCAACTTAAATACGTAAGTCCTTACCTTTTAATTATCTTTAGCTTATTTACTATTAACCTATCATTGGCTGCGCTGCCTGCTGATGAAGAGGTTTCCATTTCAGACATGCAGATTCTGAATCTTGGCCAACCCACTTTAAATTCTGACAATAACCTGTTTGAGATGGAGATAGACTTATTTGGAAAAACGGTGTTGTTACAATTCTCTGAGAACAAAAAGCTATTTAAACAAGCCGCCAATGCCCTAAAGTCGAAAGAGTACTTGCACTATTCCGGACATATTCAGGGAGTGGAAAAGTCCTGGGTACGGATCAGCAATATAGCCGGGAAATATAGCGGTACGATATATGATGGCTCGGAGCTCTATATGCTCGATTCCGCTTAATTTGTCAACGAGATGGCAAGGGATAAGCATGACGCAGAACAATTGAGGTCCAATCTAGATAGTTCCGTCATATATAAATCGTCCTCCATCGAAAACCCCGGTACGTGTGAAATGGATGGAGCAAGCCATAGTTTTCAGTATCAACAGCTGGTGGATAGTGTTGGCAGTTCATTTTCTGTCTCAGAGGCCTCCGCAAGTCAGGAAATAGAGATGATTCTCGTTGCCGACACCGAATATGTGAGCAGTAGTGTTGGAGACCCAGAAGGTAAAGTATTGGCGCAGATAAACATTGTGGACGGCATCTTCGCCGAGCAGGTAGGCGTTCAGCTTTCGAGATACCCAAATTTTTCAATATCAACACTTTGCAATTTCCGTAGGCCAATTTTATACCGGTACAATGAGCAACCTGTTTTTTGTCATGGGTCATGATGTTGACAATCCCAACGGAAATAGTGACTTTAAGAATATTAAAGTCACAGACTCGTTTCGTCTTTTCCGGTAAATATTCCTTACTGGGTGTAAAACAGCTCAGTAAGGTTTCTGAGCAAATTTTTTTATATAGTGGTATGTATAGTTTTCATTTCTAACCGAATAATCTGAAGTATTTTCCAGGATTTTTGATTAAGCTATCCAATCTTTCGTTTCCCCCGATAAAAACTATAAGAAGATGATCGAAAAATAATGCGCAACAGCATACTCAAAAAATTAAATCCCATTCCTTGGTTGGCGAGGCATTGGTGGAAATTCGGCTTAATCTTTATTGCTCTGTTTGCTGCCTATAGCCTGTATTTAGATGCGTATATTTCCAAGCAGTTTTCTGGCAATAAGTGGCAGGTGCCAGCTCAAATTTTTGCTCGCCCCATGCATTTGCTGCTTCGTCAGGAAATATCCCGCCAGGAAATCATTGAGGAACTGCAAATTCTCGCCTATCGCAAGGTACCCAATGCCACAAAAACCGGCGAATATCACATCCGGGGCAATAGGCTGCGTATTCAGCGACGGGCGTTTCATTTTCCCCATGGTCAGGAAACGACTAGGGATATCGAAATTAGTCTGGCCGGAGGGCGTATTAGCTCTATTGTTGACCAGCAGAGCGGGGCCGAGCTAAACGAAGTTTATCTGGAACCCTGGTTGGTGACCCGTTTGGTCAGTAGCGGTCGTGAAGATCGCATGTTAGTCAATTTACACGAAGTGCCGGACATTCTAAGCCAGGCCCTCGTGCTGGTGGAGGACAAGAATTTTTATAAGCATCACGGCGTTGCCCCTTTAGCCATTGTTAGAGCCTTAATCGCTAACCTTTCCGCCGGGCGAACCGTACAAGGCGGCAGTACCTTAACCCAGCAGTTAGTTAAAAACCTCTATCTCACCCGGGAAAAAACCCTGATCAGAAAAGCCAAAGAAGCGTTGATGTCACTGCTGATTGATGCCAGATACAGCAAGGACAGGATCCTGCAAGCTTACCTTAATGAGGTGTTTCTTGGGCAAAATGGTGAAACGGGCGTGCACGGTTTTGGTCTGGCAAGTTTTTTCTATTTTGATCGCCCTCTGAGCGAACTTAATTTGCCGGAGATAGCGATGTTGGTGGGGATTATCAAAGGGCCATCCTATTACAATCCGCGCAGGCACCCAGAGCGGGTGCAGGAGCGTCGTAATCTGGTACTGCGCCTATTGTTTGAGAATAATCAACTGGAACGACATGAGTACGAGGGCATGATCAACCTGCCACTCAATTTGGCCACAGGGGCAAGCTTGGCCAAAGGCAAGCACCCTGCCTTTATGGATAAAGTGCGCCGGGAGCTTCGCAGTGTGCTGGATGATCCGGATATCCGTCAGTCGGGCTTGAAGGTTTTGACTACGCTTGATCCCAATGCCCAGCGTAAAGCTGAAAAGGTCGTGTCCAGTGGTATTGCTGCCCAAGAGAAACGCCTCGGTACAAGTAAGATGGAATCTGCCATGGTAGTCACCGATATTAAAAGTGGTGAAATTCGCTCGATAGTAGGAGGCAGAAACACCCAGTTTCAGGGTTTTAATCGGGCCTTGGATGCCAAGCGCGCGATTGGTTCACTGATCAAGCCGGCTATTTACTTGACCGCCTTAGAACAAGCAACAGACTACAATCTAGCCACTCATCTTGCGGACGAGCCGATAAAACTGAAAAGTACCTACGGTAAGATGTGGGAGCCACAAAACTCAGATAAGAAATTTCGAGGGCAAGTTTCGTTAATTACCGCCCTGACCCGTTCCTTGAATGTGCCCACGGTGGGATTGGGGATGGCCCTGGGGTTGGATAATATTGTCAATACTATCGAACGTTTGGGAGTGGTGGAAGACATACAGCGCTATCCCGCATTGACTCTGGGTGCAGTAAACTTTTCACCCTTACAAGTTAATCAGATGTATCAAACCATCGCCAACAGTGGCCGTTATATCCCCTTGCATGCAGTAACCGCCATCATGTCGCCAGATAATAACTTACTCTGGCAGTTTGCCTTTGAAGCTGAGCAACGGCTTGATGAACAGGCTACCTATTTGCTCAATTACGCCTTACACAAAGTCACCCTGGAAGGTACGGCAAAGGCCATTAAGCAGCAGTTCCCGGATATCAATATGGCCGGCAAAACCGGTACCACGAATGATTATCGTGACAGTTGGTTTAGCGGCTTTGACAAAAATAGACTGATCACATCCTGGATCGGTAAGGATGACAATCAGCCGGTGAATCTAAGCGGTGCAAGCGGCGCCATGCAGTTGTTTATTGCCTATCAAAAGCAGCAACAGCCTAAGTCCTTGGTTAGACGCTTCCCGGATGGTTTGGGCATATCACACTTCGATATTGCCACCGGAGCCTTGAGTAAGGCAGGGTGCAAAGGCACCTTCAGTGTACCAGCGATACTTGCTGCGCTGCCTCCCGTGCCGCGCAATTGTACCGGGGAGTCCACCGTCCCCCCTAGGAAAAAGAAGAGCCTTTGGCAGCGCATATTTGGAGAGTAGGGACTTTTTATTACTAGGGCTCTTCAGGGGCATATTTAGCCGGTAAATGCTCTTTTTTGTTTAGTCTATTTTGTATAAATGCCTTAATTGCTGGTGGTTGCGAGCACTTAAGAGTGCCACCAAAAAGAGACGATAGTGTGGATGCTGCTTTGTTGGTACCACTGCTACAGTTAACCCTTACGCGCGTGCTTGCCTGCAACTTTTCATCTTCAGTTACAAAGGGGTCAAGCTTTTTTCCTTTGAGTACGGGAGAATTTTTTTGTTGTTGATAGCTCGTTGCCGCCTGCTGTGACAGAGCATCGAGCCAGCCGCTGCTGGAAGCCTTGCATTTGTTGCTTAGCCATTTCCCCAGCACTTAAAATGAGTGCAGCCGATTGCTTGAGCTTGTCACTAGTTTTGCCAACCACAGGAGCAGGATTAGGAGCAGGAACAGGCGCGGAGGCAGGTAGTGACGGAGTGGTTTTTGGGTTTGTTGCGGCATCCGCCTTCGTTACAGGGGGCCTGTTAACTTGTTGCTTTACCGCGGGCGGCACAACGAGTGTCGGCTGCTCATCCTCAATCACTTCATTTACCGGGATCGGCGGGAGTAACAAACGGGCCTTAATGGGCTCAATAGGTGCATTAACTCGACTATCCTCGGCCGAAACGCTGGTATTGAATATTGCCCTTTGAGCAATCAGATAAACTAGCAAAGCATGCAACACAAGTGACGCTAGTATTACTGTTAGAAGTTTACTTCGGCTACTATGCAAAGGGATCTCTAGATTGGGTATGCAGCAGAAGTGAGTAGACTGACACAGGGGAGCCAAGTTCCCGAGCCTGGCTGTTTTAAAGTATTTACTAGCCCTCGCTAATTAAAAGCTGCTTTCCTTGGGCGGCGGAATTAACAACATCCACCTGCCAGCTACTATCAACAAATATTTTATCGCAAATGTGTTGCATAGCGGGAGCGCTTTCTTGCTCAATGACAATGACTAAATGCAGATCTTTAATCCGCTGAGAGTCCAGTTTGCCTAACATGGCTAGACCCTGGGTGTCTTTGGCCGTCAAACTAGAGCCGTTAATGTCCGTGAAGTCCATCAGCATTTTTTTCTTGTTCTGAATCGCTACTTTATAATCCTGGCTTTGATTTAACAAAATCAGATCAAGGGCATCTAAAGTGCCATAAAACTCGATACGAATTAGATCGTCGACGATATCAATTTGGTAACTCATGGTTTCTCCGTTAATCGAAAAAAATTGTTGTCATAAAAAAGATAATTGCACACCCAGGCCAATACGCTGCTGGTGCCTATTGTAGTCGATAAGGGAGTCACCGTAACCATTAAAGTAATGCAACAGTAGCTCATACCGGGTATTTATTGGATAGGTTAAATTGATTTCTATGCTGCCCTTGTTATCACTGCTCTTCAGGTTGTTTCGTATCTGCGAGAACAACCTGAATTCGCCAAATTGGACACCGTAGCCCAGTTCAAAATGGCCAAGAAAGTGAGTGATATCTGGGTTGTCGTCACCAATCGGGTCAAGAGGATCTGTCTTTACATCTTCATTTAAGCGATACCAAGCCTTGATAAAGTAAAATGAATCTTCGTCACTAAATAACAATGAGCCAAATATTCGGTTCCAGCTTCTGGAGCGCAGTTGACTTTGTCCATTTGATTGATGATTGACTCCTAAGCGCAGAGCGTTAAAGCGGTAACCCAAAACGTGGTAGTCGCTGCTCCAGTCATAGAATACCTCCGGCTCATAATTAGTTTCTCTGAATGGTTTAGAGATATCGCTGTTATAAACTTGCCAAAACGACACTGCGGTAAAACCAAAAAACAGACCGTCTTTTTGATCATCTTGCAGAAAAATCGGCATCTTCACAGAGATTTGATACTTAGCTTCGCTGTTGTCTATGTTGCCCGAGGTTTCATTGGTATTGCCTATTTGATTGGGATTATCAATATGGGTATAAGGTAAAACGTAGTTGAAGCGATGTTGGCTAATGGAAAACGGATTGGCCAAGGCTATTTTTTCCGAGCGCATACGTCGATCGATAATAGAAGGTGGTGGGGGTACTACTTCTGGTTGGGCAACTATTGGCTCTTCTGGTGCAGGGGGAGCCTGCTCTTGGGCCAGTCCTTGGCCCATAATTAAATTTAAGCCAAGCAGCAATATATAGTTTCTGATCAAAATTTTGTTCACACATTAACAAATACCGAATACTGGCTATCTTACGTTTTTCCCCGGGAAATAGGTAACGAGATTTCAGCGCACCATATTCGTGCAAAATACTCTAGGTGAACCAAAGCTGTGCAATTGGACGTTTGGGCTTTACGGAAATTAAAGCTAACTACTTGAATAATATACTCAATTATTTTTGGCACAGCTTTTGTGTTAGTTCTGTCAGTTAATTACTAAATACTCATAAAAACACTGGGAGCAACACCATGAAACTAGTTACTGCGATTATTAAGCCCTTCAAGCTTGATGATGTGCGTGAAGCAATCTCTGAGATTGGCATAGATGGCCTGACTGTTACTGAAGTTAAAGGCTTTGGTCGTCAGAAAGGTCATACCGAGCTATATCGCGGAGCGGAATACCAAGTAGATTTTTTACCGAAAGTTAAACTCGAAGTCGCGGTGCAAGACGATCATGTTGAGCGCCTGGTAGAGGCCATTGTTGGCGCTGCTAAAACCGGCAAGATTGGTGACGGTAAAGTATTCGTATACGACCTGGAACATGCGGTTCGTATTCGTACCGGTGAAACCGATGGCGAAGCCATCTAGACTTTGAGGAAAAAATAATGCAAATCACATTTGAACTAGGTTATGCCCTAGACACATTTTACTTTTTAATCTGTGGCGCACTCGTTATGTGGATGGCGGCAGGTTTTACTATGCTCGAAGCAGGTTTAGTTCGCGCCAAAAACACCACAGAAATACTCACCAAAAATATTGCCTTGTATGCCATCGCGAGCATCATGTACATGGTATGTGGATACTCCATCATGTATGGCGGTGACGACTTTAGTTGGTTCCTAAAAGACATCAAGGTGGATGGTGCCACGGGCGTAGCTGAAGATGCTGCGACTTATGCTCCGTCAGCTGACTTCTTCTTCCAGGTAGTTTTTGTTGCCACGGCCATGTCGATTGTATCCGGTGCGGTAGCCGAGCGTATGAAGTTGTGGTCTTTCCTAGTGTTTGCAGTAGTGCTTACGGGCTTTATTTATCCAATGGAAGGCAGCTGGACTTGGGGGGGAGCATCTGTATTTGGTATGTATACCCTTGGCGACCTAGGATTCCTTGACTTTGCCGGTTCAGGCATCGTACATATGGCGGGTGCTGCTGCAGCCTTAGCGGGTGTCTTGTTACTTGGGGCACGTAAGGGGAAATACTCTGCCGATGGTAAAGTAAATGCTATTCCTGGTGCTAACCTTCCGTTAGCTACTGTTGGTATGTTTATCTTGTGGATGGGCTGGTTCGGTTTCAATGGTGGTTCTGTACTGGCAATAGCCAGTGTGGAAAGTGCTAATAGCGTAGCCATCGTATTTATGAATACAAATGCTGCCGCGGCTGGTGGTTTGGTTGCTGCACTTATCTTAGCCAGAGTATTGTTTAAGAAAGCAGATTTAACGATGGCATTAAACGGCGCCCTTGCTGGCTTGGTTGCTATCACAGCAGAACCATTGACGCCAACGCCTTTGCAAGCCACTTTGTTTGGGGCGATGGGCGGTATCCTAGTGGTACTTAGTATTCTTGCTCTAGATAAACTTAAGATTGATGATCCGGTTGGTGCTATATCTGTTCACGGTGTAGTGGGCTTCCTAGGTCTAATGCTAGTGCCATTTACCAATGACGAAGCATTGTTCTCAGGTCAGCTTATCGGTGCATTAACCATCTTCGTATGGGTATTTGGTACAAGCTTAATCGTTTGGGCCATAATCAAGGCTGTGATGGGTATCAGAGTAAGCGAAGAAGAAGAGTTTGAAGGTGTT
>JAWUXW010000165.1:0-46487 GCA_034111125.1 Paraglaciecola sp. | reverse complement strand
CTTGAGAACTTGTAATGCTGCTATGCATTCAGACTGGGCCAAACGACGTCCATGTCGAGTTCTACTACGATGAGGTATTGCTTATCCACATGGTCTGATAGGGCTTGAGTTCAAGTTCCAGATCATCCTCATGCAAGGCCTTCGCACTAATCAAATCTAACCATTTGTCGGTGCCAATTAAGTTGATGTCGGATAATCTGACTTGTTGCCTTTTATCACTAACATTGCTGATACAGAATATGCTCTGACGTCTGTCCAGACTTTGTCGCCAGAAACCAAAAATTTGCTCACCCAATTGCAGAGTAAACTGAGTGGCATTAGGGTGAAAGGCAGCTTGTTTTTTGCGAATAAGCAATAAGTCGGTAAGACGTTTCAGGGTTTTGTGATGCTGACTATAAGGACAAGCCAATTGTTCTTCGAGTAAGGTGTAGTCCCACTTATGACGATTGACAGAACGATTTTGACTAGTGTTTTTCACCCGTTTATAATCATTGCCCGTACCCAGCAGACTATGGATATAGATGCCAGGCATGCCTTCCAACCCGAACATAATTCCGTGGGCGCAGACAAAACGCTCTAAGCCCCACTTATCCTGTCCCTTTGTAGTGCCTTGCAGCGCATCATAAAGGGCGATGTTAATCTCATATGCTTTCTGCTCACCACTTTCAGAGGCTCGCCAGGATATACGACCACCAAAGTTCTGCATGGTATCAACTAGGGTAGTCAGTTCAGCATCATCCAGTAAACCCTCGGCGGGGCGTAAGCCAATGCCGTCATGAGAAGCAATAAAGTTAAAGAAAAACGTGCCATTTTGCGCCGGAGGCATACTACCTAGCCAACTCTTGAGATGACGACAATTGCCCGTAACCAGGGTATTCACCAATAAGGGAGGGAGAGAGAAGTTATAAATAGCATGGGCTTCGTTAGCATTACCAAAATACGTTAAGTTCTGTCTGTTGGGAATATTAGTTTCGGTAATGATCACCGCGTCTGACTGGGCATATTCAATCAAGGTACGCAGTAAACGGATCATCTCGTGGGTCTGATCCAAATTAATGCAGGGACTGTTGGCCTCTTTCCATAAAAATGCCACTGCATCTAAACGGAACAGGCGTACACCGTTATCCAAATACTGGCGAATGATGGATACAAAGGTTTCCAGTACTTTGGGATTACGAAAATCAAAATCTACCTGATCATGGCTAAACGTGCACCACACATGTTGCTTGCCTTTAGCGGTTTCGGTCAATCTGAGTAAATCTGAAGTGCGTGGTCGCACTACTTGCGATAAATCTTGTTCGAGGGTGGCGGTGAAGAAGAAGTCTGAACCTGGACCTTCAGCTTTTACAAAGTTATCAAACCAGGCACTGCGTGAAGAACAGTGGTTGATCACCACGTCGGACATTAACCGATAGTCTTTAGCAATACCTTTGATATCCTCCCAGTCACCTAGTGCTTCATTGACACTGGAGTAATCGATGACCGAGAAGCCATCGTCTGAACTATAAGGAAAAAACGGCAGTATATGCACACTATTGATCGCTTTTTGGCAATGCTCATTCAGGAATTGATGCAGGGTATGCAGGGGTTTTTCCCCCTCTCGCTCTATACTATCCCCGTAGGTGATCAACATCACATCTTTTTGGTCCCAGGCATTGTGGTGGCGTAAGGGCTCATTCAAATTTTCGTTGTCAACCAGTCGCATCGTTGAGACCAAGTCTTGGGCGATCTCTTGTATGCTATTTTTCAAATGGATCGAAGCGTAAACAACCTGTAAATGGTGTTCCACACGTTCTATCAACTGTTGGTAAGTAGTAGCCATTATTTACTCCTAAATCACTTAACCTTTAAATTCTTCATAATCTAGTTCGACCGCCTCTTTTAGTCTGTCCAACACATCAGGCATAGCGCTCACCACACGATTCCAGCTCGGAATGAACGGCGTTTCCATTGGATTGTCCAGAAAGCTTTCTCCCGCTTTCATTATATTTTGCGCAAACAATTCCACTGCTTTCTCTTCACTATGAATATCCAATTCCAGGCCATTCATAATGGCATCGTTGTGGTAGGTCTCTACAAAATCCAACGCAATGCGATAATAGGTTGCCTTAAGTGAACGAAAGCTTTCAGTGCTAAACGTTTGTCCGTTGGTAGCGAGTTTGCGGAATAGGGACTTGGTGATGTCAATCGACATTTTGGACAATCCGCCCTGATCGTTATCGGGGGATAAGTCCTGATGTTTGTGATCGTAGGTTTTTGCAATATCAGCCTGACAAAGACGATTATTTGAATAGTTACGGTGCATTTCCGATAACACGCCAATCTCCAGACCCCAGTCGCTGGGAATACGAATATCATTTAGCACGTCCCGTCGAAAAGAAAACTCACCGGCTAAGGGATAGCGAAAGCTGTCCATAAATTCCAGATATGAATTGTGACCCACTACCCGTTTTAGGGCACGTAACAAAGGGGTTACCAGTAATCGCGATACCCGGCCATTGATTTTGCCGTCGGCTACACGGGCATAATAACCTTTACAGAACTCATAATTGAATAGCGGATTCGCCACGGGGTAAATCAGCCTTGCGAGCAAACCTCGGTCATAGGTCAGTATGTCGCAATCATGCAAGGCCACGGATTCAGCTTTTCCAGAGGCTAGGGTATATCCCATGCAATACCAAACGTTACGACCTTTTCCCAACTCTTTTGGCGCCAGCCCTAAAGCGGCGAGTTTTGCATCGAGGGCTTTCAAACGAGGGCCATCATTCCATAGGATGCGATGATGCTGTGGAAGTTTGGAGAAAAACCTAAGAGCGTGTTTGTACTGCTTAAGGTTAGCCCGATCTAAGCCAATAGTAATCTGCGATAAATAGGGTACTTGACTAATCTGCTCAATAATATGTGGCAGGGCGCTACCTTCTAATTCAGAGAATAAAGAAGGCAAAATGAGTGCCATTGGACGCTTTTCAGAAAAAGCGAGCAGTTCCTGCTCCAATTCTTCAACCGGACGTTCTGCTAAATTGTGCAGGGTGGTAATGATACCATTTTGATAAAAATCGGCCATATTGTGTCCTATAAATGTTGCGTTAAAATTTGCTTTAAACACTCACTCCAGCCTGCAGGGCCGGGCAAGGTGCTGGTATATACTTTGTCTGCTTTGTTGACGACGGGAAGAGTATTGGCTGGTGACAATATGCGCACTGCAATGTCGGCAGCTTCAAGCATCGCCACATCGTTTCCTCCGTCACCCAGGGCGATTGACAGATACTCGGACTCAGGTCGTTGTAACTGACATTCCTCTACCATCCAGCGCAACGCCATGCCCTTATCGCATTTTCCGGACAGATGAATAAAGCGACCTCCTTGTAGCGTTGTGGCACCTAGTTCTTCTAGAGCTTGGATAAATAATTTTTTCTGGGGGTCGTCTCCAAGCCATAGTACGGGTTCGCCATACTGACGTTGAGCTGCGCGACGGGCGTCTGAAGCGCTAAGCCCAGTTGCCTGAGAAATTTGCTCGATGTTCATGCTCGAGAAATGCTCAAAAAGACCATTAAATTGCTTTTTGACCTGAGAGAGTAGTTTCAAGTAATGGTGTTTAGGGGCAGTAAATTGACGTACCCAATAGCCGTCGATAAGTTGAGTGAGCGGCGGTTGCTTGCGAAAAAAGCCC
Source organism: Paraglaciecola sp. (assembly GCA_034111125.1). GTDB lineage: Bacteria > Pseudomonadota > Gammaproteobacteria > Enterobacterales > Alteromonadaceae > Paraglaciecola. The sequence continues at coordinate 42,817 of JAWUXW010000165.1, read as the reverse complement.
TGTGGAATATAAATTGCCGCGCCATTTTCGATGATAAACGGCCCGCTTAAGCCGATTTTCTGGCGTAAGACGGTTAACTCAGCATAGGTTTTACTGGTAGTTGGAATGACAGGAATTCCTGCTTTTTCAAGTGTATCGAGCATGTCATCAGCCGCCTCGTGGCTATAAGTGTCATGATCAAGTAAGGTGCCATCCAGATCGCTAAAAATTAATATTTGCTCAGCCATGGTTGCCTTCGTTTTGTGGGGAACAAATTTCACGCTTAGCATTGAGTTCAAAAACTTGGTCACAGCTGTGGGGTAATTTGTCCAGGGCATGCTCCGTTAGTCGTTGGTAATACTGAATGAAATGTTGAATTTGCTGGGTATTCATCAGTCCCTCGGTATTCTTTTCAGCCTTTTTGTCAGTTGCAGTATTGAGTTTTTGTTCTTGCTCTAAGCGCCAGGTATAAACGTCTTCGAAGGATGGGGCTTTTAGCATCAGCCAATAATCCATCAAGGGGTACAAGGGTTGGTAATCGTTGGCTAACTTTCTATTGGCATAGTTGCGCCACACCGCTAAGTCGTCCCGTTGTTTTTCCAGTTCATTTACTGGCCTGCGCAGTTGTTCTTCTGATTGGGAGGTGACGCCCCAGCACCAGCCTTCAAATATGACCATATCAACTGGCGTATGAATGATTGGCCACTGTTCTTGAGGAAAAGGGTTATCTGTAGCCTTATTAAAACGAGGCAGAGCAATTCGCTTATTTTTTGCGGCCAAATTAAGCAAGGTTTGCTTGGCCAAGTCCATATCATGGGTGCCTGGGACTCCCCGCGTGACAAACATTGGATGAATTTTTAGCGACATGGCCAAACGTTGAGATTGGCTAAGATAAAAATCGTCAAGGGACAATGCCACCACGTTTAGTTGATAAATATTTTGCAGATAGCTCTTAATAAACTGTGCGAGGGTTGATTTTCCGGAGCCCTGACAACCGTTGATACCTACATAATAGGTCTTTTTTGCACTGTGCTGGTGCATCTTAAGCTTTTCAGCCAATGGCATGTACCATTGTTCGGCGGTTTTGATGAAAGCCTTGCTCAGTTTATGTTTAGCGATAAAATCACTGAGCATAAGATCGACTATTTCCCCATGATTGTGCAAAACCACCCCCCTGTATCTCACTATAATGGAAAGTTATCTTCAACAAATGTGCCACATCAACAAATGTTCAACATAAGTGCCATATTTACTAAAAACATATAAATAAATATCCGTGGCGCCCGTTCTACTAGTTTTGTAAGATGTATTATTGTTAAGTGCAGTAATAAAAATTACGGCAAAAAAATTAACAATAGTAATAACTCCGAGCCTCTGCACCTAAATCTAAGACAAGGTGTTTTGGCCGCGAATTTCGACTTTGCGTTGAGTTCGCCAGGGTTGTAAGAGAAATCGAGCAGCCTCCCCGCAAGCACTAGGCATTGGGCTTAGAGCTGCATTTTGGAAAGGTGTTAGTAAGATGTTAGAAGATAAATTTGGACGTCGCTTCCATTATTTGCGGCTGTCTATCACCGACGTATGTAATTTCAGTTGTGACTATTGCCTGCCTGATGGATATCAATGTGACTCGGATCGCGATTTCTTGTCGCTGGATGAAATTCATCACATTACCCATTCCTTTGCCAGTTTAGGCACCAGTAAAATCCGCATCACCGGGGGAGAGCCATCCCTGCGTAAAGATCTGCCTGAAGTTATTCGCATATGTGCGGCTACGCCGGGTATTAAACATGTGGCTATCACTACGAATGGTTATAAGTTGTCGCAACAGATTCAATCCTGGATAGACGCAGGACTTAATTCCCTGAACGTGAGTATTGACAGTCTCGACCCCCGGATGTTTGAAAGCATTACCGGCCATGACAAGTTGCAAACCATCCTAGATGGTATTGCATTGGCAATTGAGGCGGGTATCAAGGTCAAGGTCAATGCGGTGTTGATGCGCCAGTTCAATCATGCTGAGCTGGGCGGTTTTCTCGAATGGATAAGAGTGACACCAGTAACCCTGCGCCTGATTGAGTTGATGCAAACCGGTGACAACAAGTTATTCTTTGAAGAAAACCATGTCTCTGGCATGCCGATAAAAGAACAATTGCTGACACAGGGGTGGGGGCAAATAATTCGTGATAAAGCCGCAGGCCCAGCCCAGGAGTTTCAGCACCCGGATTTTGCCGGAAACATTGGTTTGATCATGCCCTACAGCAAGGATTTTTGCAGTAGCTGTAACAGATTGCGGATCAGCGCTACAGGGAAGTTACACTTGTGTCTTTTTGCCGAGCAAGGTTTAGATCTTCGGCAAATTATCAACAGTGGAGACGAGCAGCAATTGCAAGAGGCCCTAGTAAGTATGTTGGGGGACAAAGATGCTACTCATTGGTTACAAGAGGGGTATACCGGCGCAACCAAGCATTTGGCTATGCTTGGAGGTTAAGTGAACACCGATGCATAAAGGAAGAGTGTAAGCCATGTTGGCGGGATTGATACTAGCGGGCGGATTATCCAGCCGCATGGGACGTGATAAAGCGCAGTTACATTCGTCCCATAGTGGTTTAAATTTGCTTGAGCAGTGTGAAAAGCTGTTACAGCAAGTGGGGGTCGAGCAGACTCTGCTCAGCAGTAATCAACATCCCAAAGGACTCAAGGATATAATACCCCAGTGTGGGCCGATATCGGGTATTCACGCCGCCCTTGATGCAATGGACAAGCAGAATAATGGGTTCTGCGAGCTAATCGTGGTCCCCGTGGATATGCCAAACTTAAATGCTAAGGCTTTGGCTAAGCTGATAGAGGTAGGAAGGGAAGCAAAACAAGCCTGTTGTTACCAACATTGTTATCTACCCCTGTATTTACCTGTAACCCAAAAGACCCATGCATATATCAAGCAGCTCATGCAAAATGGCGGTAACTACTCCGTGAAACACATGCTGCTAAGCCTCGATGGAATGCAAGTGGGTGTCGATGATGATCAGCTTTTAATCAATATTAATAAACCGGAAGAATGGCTGGAATTTGATAAACAGCGAAAAACTGAATGAATCAAGTAAAAACGGCAAACTAATTAACAACCAGGTTAGAAAACTATGTCGCAAAAAAGCGTACAAACGCCACAAAAAAGTCTGAATATCGCGGTATTAACCGTATCAGATACCAGAAATGAGCAGACCGATACTTCAGGGGCCTATTTGGTCGAGGCCCTGCAAAATAGTGGTCATACACTACGTGAGAAAAGTATTGTCATAGATGACAAATACCAGCTTCGGGCGATTGTCTCAAAGTGGATAGCCTGCGAAGATGTTCAGGTGGTGCTAGTCACTGGCGGCACCGGTTTTACCTTCCGGGACACGACTCCAGAGGCCTTAGAACTGTTGTTTGATAAAAAAATCGAAGGCTTTGGCGAGTTATTCAGACATATTTCTTATTTAGAAATAGGCACTTCTACGGTGCAGTCCCGAGCACTGGGAGGCATGGCTAATGGTACTGCTATATTTTGCATGCCGGGGTCAACGGCAGCCTGTAAAACGGCCTGGAATGGTATTTTGCAACAACAGTTAGATAGTACACACCGGCCCTGTAACTTTGTTGACCACTTAAAATCAACCCACTCTGCGCCCTGTGTGAGTAGAGACTAATGGCATCGTCAATGGATACAAACGAACAGAAACTGTCCCATGTCGATGAACAAGGGCAGGCCAACATGGTGGATGTGAGCGACAAGCTTGTCACTCAACGTAGGGCTTATGCAGAGGGCTTTGTGAAAATGTCTGCCCGCACCTTTGAGATGATCACCCAGGGCCAGCACGCCAAGGGTGATGTGTTTGCGGTGGCGAGGATCGCGGGCATTCAAGGAGCGAAGAAATGTAGCGATCTCATCCCTCTGTGCCATCCGCTAATGCTTAGCAAGGTGCAGGTCGATTTTGAGCCTTTGCACGGGGAGCATAAAATTAGAATTAAGAGCATGTGCAAACTGGCCGGGCAAACCGGAGTTGAAATGGAAGCGTTGACCGCTGTATCTGTGGCCGCCTTAACCCTGTTTGATATGTGTAAGGCGGTTGACCCAGCCATGGAAATTAGCGGCATTAAGGTGCTGGAAAAACAGGGCGGCAAAACGGGTTTATGGAGCCGTGAAGAGCAGCAAGCCCAGAGTGTACAGCATGATTAAGATACTTTTTTTCGGTCAACTACGGGAAGTATTACAAACTGAAATTTTGCAGTTGGATATAAATGAACTGGGGAAGCTGCCGGTAAATGTGGCCGAACTTAGAGTTTTTTTGCAGGCAAAGAGCGAACTATGGCAAGAGTACCTCTGTTCTTCGAGGAGCCTGGTTGCGGTAAATCAAACCATGGCCAGTGAAACAAATCTGATTGCCGACGATGATGAAGTGGCATTATTTCCACCGGTGACAGGTGGTTAAGTGATGGGCAATAAATAATGAGACAGAACTTTATTAAGGTTCAACAACAAGACTTTAACCTAGAGGCTGAATACCGGGCTTTATGTTTAGATAATCAGCAGGATGGCGCCGTCGTCTTCTTTGTTGGTTTAGTCAGAGACTTCAATCAAGGAGCTGAGGTGAAAAGTCTGTTTCTAGAACATTATTCGGGAATGACAGAAAAGTGTCTGGAGTCGATTGTCGTGCAGGCAAGAGACAAATGGCAACTCGGGCGGGTGAGGGTGCTCCATCGTGTTGGACAGCTTGAACTGGGTGAGCAAATTGTCTTTGTTGGTGTTTCTTCCCCCCATCGTAAAAATGCCTTTGAGGCTTGTGAATTTATAATGGACTATCTAAAGACACAAGCGCCATTTTGGAAGAAAGAATTATCTCCTGAGGGTGAAACGTGGTTGGAAGCCAAGCAAAGTGATCACAATGAAGCGGATAAATGGGGGGCCTGAAATTATTATTTTTTAGTATGCTCATGGCGTGGATTTTATGCGCCGATAAGGTGCATTCAAGTTCTGGTGATATGCCAGTACGGATCGCCGTGGCGGCCAATTTCAAACCCACTTTGCAAAACCTTGCTAAGGCTTATTTAGCGCAAAACCCACAGGCAAATGTACAAATCTCCAGTGCCTCTAGCGGGGTGTTATATGCACAAGTTTTACGGGGAGCGCCCTTTGACTTATTTTTATCTGCCGATAGTGAACGGCCAGAAATGTTGCAGCAGAAGGGCTTAGTTGAAACAGACAGCCTTACAAGCTATGCCCTTGGCCAGTTGGTCCTTTGGGCACCAGGCCTGACGGAGTTAAATAGTGATAAGGTCAAAGCTTTCTCGGGCAATATTGCCCTGGCCAATCCAAAACTTGCCCCCTTCGGCCGGGCTAGCATTCAAACCCTTGAAAAATTAGGAGTGGGGGACAGCGAAAGAAATAAACTGATCATGGCCAATAATGTGTCACAAGTGGCGCAGATGATAAGTATCGGCGCGGTGCCTATGGGACTGTTGTCTAAGAGCCTGGTCAAAACTGCAGACAAAAAGAATGTGTGGCAAGTGCCTGACAGTTACTACCAGGCGATTGTTCAGCAAATGGTGATACTTAACACGCTTGAGGTAAGTGAGCAGCATAGACAAAGGGTGAGATCCTTTTATCATTATATTTTAAGTCCCCAAGGGAAAAATATAATCAGCCAAAATGGTTACCTATTGCCGAGCGTATCAAGCACAGTAGAGGATTTTGCTGATGGCAGATAATGAAATATGGTTGGCGGTCTGGCTAAGCATAAAGTTAGCCTCCGCAACCACGGCAATCTTATTGGTGCTGGGTTTGCCCACTGCGTGGTGGTTAAGCCAAACCCGCTCGCCCTTTAAGTCAGTGGTTGAAGCGCTGATCACTCTGCCGCTTATCTTGCCCCCAACCGTACTGGGGTTCTACTTATTGGTATTATTTGCCCCAACGCACCCCGTTGGCGGCCTATGGCAAAGTGTTTTCGACTCCACTCTGGTGTTTTCATTTTATGGTTTATTGATTGGTTCGGTGATATACAGTATGCCCTTTGTGGTTCAACCTATCCGTGATGGATTCAAAAAGCTTGACCATGACTTACTGGACGTGGCTGAAATCATGGGAGCCAGCTTCTGGCAAAAGTGTCGGTTTGTGGTTTTCCCGGCCACTAAGCAAGCGATACTAACCGGCTCTATTCTCGGGTTTGCCCATACAGTAGGGGAATTTGGCGTGGTCTTGTTGATTGGCGGCAATATTCCAGGAGAAACCCGGGTTTTATCCATTGCCTTGTATGATCTAATTGAAAGCATGCAAATGGAAGCGGCCAACCAGGTGGCTGGCGGCTTGTTGGGCTTTTCATTCCTGATCCTGTTTTTAGTCAGTTATTTGCAGAAACGTTAAAATTTCATACGTCTTTGTGAGGATTTTGTGAGGACTTACCGGCAGAATAGGGTGTTACTAAGTTAATATTAAAGGCCAATTTATGAACCCGTGTTTCACTTTATATTCTGGGCTGAATAGCCAGACAGTTCGCAGCTCCCGGTTATTCAAGAGCGGATTTACCATGCTCTTGTTAATCAGTTTTTCTGTGTTAGCTGCTTTTTCAATGGCAAGTGATTCACTTACTTCAGAGTTGCATTTTCAATCACTAGAAACACAAGTTTCCCTAATTGAAGTCTATTCATCTCAAGGCTGCAGCTCATGTCCACCTGCACAGTGTTGGGTGAATGAGTTTACTAAAGAGAACAGACTTTGGCAGGGAATTTGTAGTGCTTGAGCACCAACGACAGCTTTATGACCCTGATAGGACTGAGATCCCATGGCCTAAGACCTCAATTAAAGCCAAACAATATGCCGTTGTGGTCTGGCTAACAGAACAGTCTACACTGCGGCCAATTCAGGCTGCGGGAGGCTATATTCCTGGTAACTGGGCAGTTTTATAGGTCTATAAATACTAAAAAGGTTGCCAACGGCAACTTTTTAGTAAGAAAAACGTAAGCGCTAGACTTTAATCGTTTTGGCATTCTTCTTTGCATTCGCCATATAGGTATAGACTATGATGAGTCAAGGTGATGTTATGTCGGTGGGCCACTTCTTCCTGACGTTTTTCAATCACGTCGTCTTCAAATTCAATGACCTTGCCACACTTCAAACATACCAGATGATCATGATGTTTTTTATGGCTGATTTCAAAAACGGATTTCCCACCCTCAAAGTGATGACGATTTAGAATGCCGGCGTCATCAAACTGATTGAGTACCCGATAAACCGTAGCCAGGCCAATGTCTTCATCTTGCTCTAGCAATAATTTGTAGACATCTTCAGCGCTGATATGTTGGTTATTCGGGTTTTGCAATATCTCAAGGATCTTCAACCGGGGAAGGGTGATCTTAAGTCCCGCTTTTTTTAATTGTTTATTTTGATCCATTAGCTTACTTACAAATAATGTGTGGATTCATTATAAAGTACTGGGGCCGTATTGAAAGCAATAGCAGTCGAAATCAAGCTTCAGCTGTAATAAAAATAATTTGATGCCTTGCAATGTCGAGCAATGAGAGTTTTTCCTAAACTGTGATCTAAAATAAGCTCGGAATAGCAAAAAAGGAGCCTGAGCACCTTTTTTTTTACATTAGGCAATTTTACTCGAGTTCAGCTAAACATAGCTCTTCGTGAATTTGCTTACACCAGCCCTTGACCCTTTTTTCGGTAAGTTCTGGCTGGCGATCTTCGTCAATGCCCAGGCCAACAAAGTGGCTGTCATCTGTCATGCCTTTAGAGGCTTCAAAATCGTAACTTTCGCTAGGCCATTGGCCAATTAAAATAGCGCCCTTGGTCTCAACAATATCCCGTACCATGCCCATCGCATCTAAAAAATATTCGGCATAATCTTCCTGATCGCCACAACCAAAGATAGCCACCAATTTATCATTAAAATCTATTTCTTCCAGGTCTGGGAAAAAGTCATCCCAGTCACACTGAGCTTCTCCATAATACCAGGTGGGGATGCCAAATATTAATAAATCAAATTCTGCGATATCTTCTTTACTGCTCTTCGCAATATCTTTGACCTCAATTAAATTTTTACCCAGTTCTTTCTGGATCATCTTGGCAATATGTTCAGTATTACCTGTGTCACTGCCGAAAAATAAGCCCACACTTGCCATCGTAAACCAACCCTCAAATTTTAAAAATCAAACTAAGTACCGACACCATTTGCCTGCCAAACTAATTGCACTATACCCTTAAAGATAAATCCAGCTGCGCCTAGAAAAAGCACTAAATACACCACAGCTTTGCCTATGGCTGGTACGTCGTTCTTCTTTAGCACGTCATGAACGGCACAGGTCATGAGCAGAAATAAACCAACCAAGGCCAGATTCAGAAAAATAGCTTCGATTTGCTCGTAATTATCACTTAACATAGAAGCACAGTGCCCTCACTCAAATACCATCAGCTAGCCGTTTATAGCTAGTCGCTGATAGATTTTATCATTAGTGAAAGTGATATTACTTATTCACTACACAGAAAACCCTCGCATTTTAGCATGAAATTAAAACACCGCTAGGCTTAAGGTAATAAAAAGTCTTTAATCATGCGGGCACAAATCGCCGGTTTTTCAGCATGCAACCAGTGCCCAGCCCCGCCAACGATTTTAGACACACTTTTCGGGAACAGAGTGAGCACGGCCGAGCGGTATTTTGCTTGTAAGTAATCTGAATTTTCCCCTTTTATAAAAAGAGTAGGCCGCTCGTAGGGAATAGCAGATTTGATGCCCTCAGATAATAGGCTGTAATCCCGCTCTAGCAGTTCCAGATTAAAGCGCCACTGCCATCCGGCTTTCCCTTGATAAAGACTCTTCAACAAAAATTGCCTCACCCCGGGCTCTTCAATGGTATGGCTTAATGTTTCATCCGCTTGTCTGCGATCGCTGAGGGTATCGAGGTTCACCCGGCTAAGGCCCTCCAGCACGTTATTGTGACGGGACGAATAGGTCACAGGAGCGATATCCAGTACCACAAGTTTGTCTATTCTTGCCTCGTTCTCTAATGCCATTGTCATAGCAACTTTGCCGCCCATGGAATGACCTACCAAGGAAATGTTTGGTATAGCCAAGTCATCCATAACATCTATAAGCAATTGTGCATAATGTTGATAGCTAAACTCTTGGGTGAAAAGGGACTTGCCGTGATCCGGCAAATCGACTGACAGTATTTGCAAGTCAGTCTCTAAGACTCGCCTGAGCATAGATAAATTATCCAAGCTGCCAAACAAGCCATGAATGAGCATCAGCCAGGGGGCTGAGGGTTTGTTAGAATGAAGCTGGTAATTGAGCGATGATTTACGGATATCTCTCGCCTATTATTCCAGAGTTATATTTTGAATTCATCGAGGGATTGTCCGTTGGCTAATGCCGCGCTGTACACCCGAGGCATGCGACCAATACCCGTCCATGAGTGTTGTTTTCCATCAGCATCGACTAATTGATATTTAACTGCTCGTTTTTGACCAACTCTTTTTGATGTTTTGCTGGACTTTATTGCCTGCAGATCTGCTACCGGTATTCCTGCGTCTGCAAGTTGTTTAAGAATATCGTCTAACTTGGATTGTCTGGCTTCTTTAGCCACTATTAATTCGGCATCTTTCTTTTTACGGTTATCAATAATATTATTTAATTTATTAGCGATCCCGGCTAATTCTTGCAAACTTAACTTTTTTACCGCAGTTTGAAATCTTCTTTCATGAGTTAATACCTTTAGAAAATCCGACATATATTCACCTTCACCTTTATATTTATATTTAATTTAATTTAATTTATATTATGTATAAGATATACAAGACTTAAATTGATAGCAACAAAAAAGCGAGAATTATCTCGCTTTACAGTATTCCATAGCAAAAACCTATATTTACATATTCGGGTAATTTGGCCCGCCAGCGCCTTCTGGAACTACCCAGGTAATATTTTGCGTTGGATCCTTGATATCACAGGTTTTACAATGCACGCAGTTTTGCCCATTTATTTGCAATTGCTTTTCACCTTCAGGACTATCAATTATTTCGTATACCCCGGCCGGGCAGTATCGCTGGGCTGGTTCGTCGTACATAGCCAAATTCACAATAATCGGTACACTCTGATCCTTTAGTTTTAAGTGACAAGGTTGATCTTCTTCATGATTGGTATTGGATAAGAACACCGAGGAAAGTTTGTCAAAACTCAACACACCATCCGGTTTTTTATAATTAATCGCTTCGCATTCGCTGGCTAATTTGATTTGCAAATGATCTTCTTTGTCATCCTTTAGGTTGATAAACATATTACCGCTAAAAATGTTTTGCTCCAGGGTATTATATGCACCGCCCAGAAAGATGCCGAACTTGTGCATGGCTGCGCCAAAATTGCGAGAACCAAACAATTCTTTATTTAACCAAGAACTTTTAAACTTTTCTGCAAATACAGTTAAGTCTTTGCCGCCTGTCTCAGTTTCATTTGTCAGCACTTCCATTAAGGTTTCGGCCGCCAATAGTCCTGATTTCATTGCGGTATGATTACCCTTGATTTTGGCGAAATTTAGGGTGCCCGCATCACAGCCCACTAACAAACCTCCAGGAAAACTCATCTTAGGTAGGGAATTATAGCCACCTTTGGCGATCGCTCGGGCACCATAAGATACGCGCTTACCACCGTCTAAATACTGGCTAATTACCGGATGATGTTTTAGGCGCTGAAATTCGTCGAAAGGACTTAAATGAGGATTGGTATAATTAAGGTCGATTATCAGCCCCACCAACACCTGGTTATTCTCTGCATGGTACAAGTATGAGCCGCCAGTGGCATCCGTCATGGGCCAACCGCCGGTGTGCACAACCAGGCCTTCCTGGTGTTTGGCGGGGTCAATATCCCATATTTCTTTAAAACCAATGCCATAATGTTGCGGGTCTTTGCCTTCGTCTAGCTTGAACTTTTTGATCAAAGACTTACCGAGGTGTCCGCGACAACCTTCGGCAAAAACGGTATATTTTGCCTTAAGCTCCATACCAGGCATGTAGGCGTCTTTTTGCTCACCGCTTTCGCTGACCCCCATATCTCCAGTGATCACTCCGCCAACAGTGCCATCTTCGTGGTATAAAACTTCGGAAGCCGCAAATCCGGGAAACACTTCGACCCCGAGTTGCTCAGCCTGCTCAGCTAACCAGCGACACACATTTCCCATGCTGACAATATAGTTACCCTTGTTATGCATGGTTTTTGGTGTCATAAAATTAGGTAGCTTAGTCGCTTTGTTTTCGTTCCTAAGCAGATAGATATTGTCTTCTTTAACCTCTGTTACCAATGGCGCGCCCCGTTCTTTCCAATCCGGGAATAATTCATTCAGGGCGCGGGTTTCAAATACTGCTCCAGAAAGAATGTGGGCACCGACTTCAGAGCCTTTTTCTACCACACATACCATCAACTCTTGTTCTTGGTCTTTTGCAAGTTGCATCAAATGACAAGCCGTTGAGAGTCCAGCTGGTCCGGCACCGACTATGACTACATCAAACTCCATCGATTCTCTTTCCACTGGTATTTCCTCTTCTGATAGTAACTATTAATTAATAAAATATACCTTAAGCCGCCATTTGCTGTGTATAGCGGATTATTAGCTCGTTTGTTGTTAAAAAGCATGCTTCACACTGGGCATGTACTGTCTCAAACCTATGCCTTGGATATAATCTCTCAGGCATGTAGATACTGGTCTAAGGTCGCGGGATAACGACATTTTGTCCTTGTATACTGCTTATTGTGGCGAATAGTTTGTTTATGTTAATTCGACCACCCTACAAGAGCGAGGCTTTTGTCAAAACATCGAATTTATCTCAGGGGGGCGAGGGTAATGCTGGTTGACGGTCAGGTCAACTTTACGTAAATTGTCGCCACCCTACAAGAGTGCCCGGATGAGTGCATTCATTGATTTTTGAAGAAAACTACCGACAGAGGTAAAAATGAAAATATTAGTGCCGGTAAAACGTGCGATTGATTACAACGTTAAAGTACGGGTTAAGCCAGACAATTCAGGGGTTGACTTAACGAATGCTAAAATGTCGATTAACCCTTTTTGCGAAATTGCGGTTGAAGAAGCGGTTCGTTTAAAAGAGAAGGGCGTGGCCACCGAAATTGTTGTGGTATCTGTAGGTGATAAAGCCTGTCAGGAGCAAATACGCACGGCCTTGGCCTTGGGCGCCGATCGTGGAATTCAAATTGATACCAGTGAAAACCTCGACTCATTACAAATTGCCAAGTTACTGCAAAAAATTGTAGAAGAAGAATCTCCTGACTTGGTTATATTGGGTAAACAATCCATTGACTCAGACAATAATCAAACCGGACAAATGTTAGCCGCCTTAACCGGCATGCCTCAGGGAACATTTGCCTCAATCGTGAATGTTACAGAGGGTAAAGTACAGGTTACTCGTGAGATTGACGGGGGCTTACAAACAGTTGAATTAATCCTACCAGCAGTGGTTACCACGGATTTACGCTTAAACGAGCCCCGTTATGCCTCATTGCCCAACATCATGAAAGCCAAGCGCAAACCACTGGTTGTAAAAGCGGCGGCTGATTTTGCTGTAGAACTTAGTTCAAATGTTAAGGTATTAAAAGTTGAAGCTCCCGCACAGCGCCAGGGCGGCGTTAAAGTAGCGAATGTAGCTGAATTGGTCGACAAACTTAGAAATGAAGCGAAGGTGATCTAATGGCTATTTTATTATATGCGGAACACGACAACGAGCAGCTAAAGACAGAAACCCATAAGCTGGTGCACGCGGCAGCTCAAATGGGTGACGAACTGCATCTGTTAGTAGCAGGAGAAAACTGCACAGGTGTCGCTGAGCAAGCTTCCAAAATTGCCGGAGTCACTAAAGTGCTGCTTGCAGATAACTCGGTTTACACCCATCAGCTTGCAGAAAACATTGCTGAGCTAGTGTATGACTTAGGCAAAGACTATAGCCACGTATTAGCCTCAGCGACCACCACAGGCAAGAATTTCATGCCCAGAGTCGCTGCTATGTTAGATGTGGCTCAAATCTCGGACATTATTAAAGTAGAAAGTGCCGATACTTTTGCTCGCCCTATCTATGCTGGAAACGCCATCGCTACTGTGCAGTCAAGTGATGCCATTAAAGTGATAACGGTTCGAACCGCAGCTTTTGATGCGGCAGTGCAAGGTAACAACGCTGTTATTGAAGATCTCAACACGGTTATGGCCTTGGATAAATCGAGTTTTGTATCTGCCGAATTAACCGTTTCTGAACGCCCAGAATTAACCGCTGCGGATATTATTATTTCCGGTGGTCGGGGTATGCAAAATGGTGAAAACTTCAAATTGCTTGACGGCATTGCTGACAAATTAGGTGCTGCCATGGGCGCGTCTCGCGCCGCTGTGGATGCGGGCTTTGTACCAAATGATATGCAGGTAGGTCAGACAGGGAAGATAGTTGCGCCGCAATTATATATTGCTGTCGGTATATCCGGTGCCATTCAGCATTTAGCTGGCATGAAGGATTCCAAAGTCATCGTGGCTATCAACAAAGATGAAGAGGCCCCCATCTTCCAGGTTGCAGATTACGGCTTGGTTGGAGACTTATTTGAAATTTTGCCGGAGTTAGAAGCAGCACTTTAAGTCCCCCAATATTGTCTATAAAAGCCGTTTAGTGATGCTATACGTTTTTTTTACGTCCCCAACGTTTTATATGCTTGCCTTATTGGGGCTAAATGACTAATTTTCGTCATTGTTAATGCAAGTGTTCCAAATGGAAATCTATGAACGAAAACCAAGCTAATACCCTGACTCTTGGAGTCTGTGACTATCCTGAACATGTGGATAAAAGCCAGTGGCCCTTGCATGCAAAGCAGCAAAAGGAATTAGGCTTCACTTATATTAGGCTAGCGGAATTTTCTTGGGCGAAGATTGAACCCAAGGACGGTCAATATGACTGGCAATGGTTAGATGAGGCAATTGAAATCTACGTTGCACAGGGACTTAAGATTGTTCTGGGTACACCGACTGCCACTCCACCTGCTTGGTTGATTGACAAAATTCCAGAAATTTTGCCGGTTGACGAAATAGGACAAATTAAAAAATTTGGTTCTCGCCGTCACTATGATCATGCCAGCGAGGTCTACCGCAAAGAGTGCACTCGTATCGTCCGAAAAATGGCTGAACGTTACGGCCAACATCCAGCCGTCTTAGGCTGGCAAACAGATAACGAATTAGGTCATGAGGGCACAGCCGTATCCTATGGCGGCGCTAGCGCTGATGCATTTCCCCTGTGGTTAAAAAACAAGTATGGAGAGCTGGCAGACCTTAACCAAGCCTGGGGTACCGCCTTTTGGAGCCAGGATTATTCAAGCTGGTCACAAATAACGCCACCAAACCAAACTGCGGTGCGTCAGGCTAACCCGTCCCAGGCTCTGGATTATCAACGTTTCTGTTCCGATATGATTGTAGAATTTCAAGAGCTACAAATAGCCATATTGCGTGAGTGTTCTCCTGGACGCTTTATTACCCATAATTACGTGATTTTTGCAGCCGAGTTTGACCTCTATAAAGCTTCAGAAAATTTGGATTTTGTTTCCTGGGATAGTTACCCAATAGGGATGTTGGAATATTTTGCTACCTGGGAAAGTGAGGGAGTCAAAACAGAGTTTGCCAGAACGGGGCACCCGGATCTGGTGAGCCTTAATCACGACCTGTATCGTGGACTAAAAAACGGCAAAGACTTTTGGGTGATGGAGCAGCAATGTGGCCATGCAAACTGGGCACAGTATAATCCGTTGCCGGCAGAGGGTGCAGTGCAATTGTGGACGGCTCAAGCCTGGGCTCATGGGGCCAGTTCGGTGATTTATTTTCGTTGGCGCGCCTCCCATATGGCCCAGGAAATTATGCACTCTGGTTTATTGCAGCAAGATGGCAGACCTGATCGGGGATATGCAGAGGCAAAGGATTTCCCGTCCGAAGAATATGCCCTGGATAAGGTGAACGCAAAGGTAGCTTTATTACATGACTACAACAGCATGTGGATTTATGATCAGCAAAAGCACAATCAAGATTTGGGCTACTGGTACCAGTTTATCCATTTCTATTCGGCCTTGCGCTCCATGGGTATCGATGTAGATATTATTCATCCGGAGCAACTAGAGGTAGGCCAATACAGTATGGTCGTAGCGCCAGCTTTGACCTTGATCACCGATTCTATCGCGCAAAAACTCAAGTCGAGTGCGCAACACTGTCCTTTAATTTTAGGTCCCAGAACCGGCTTTAGAACCGATTCTGGTTTGGTACCAGCTAATGGCCAATTTTCCTTATTGCAGGACCTTGTAGGCATAAGGCTGAATAACTTCGATTCGATGCGACCGACTTTGCAACAATACTTGCAAGGGTCCAATGGAGGAATAAAGCATGTTGCCAAGCTTTGGTGCGAGTCTTACCAATTGGATGGGGCGCAGGCTATCTATCACTATGCTGACGGTCCATTGCAGGGACAGGCCGGAGTAACACAAAAAGATAAGGTTACGGTAATAGGAGCCCTGTCAAAGAGTCTAATTGTTGAAGTATTGCAGGATGTTTTGACCGAGCAGGGGATAGAGACGCTAAACTTACCAGACGGATTTCGCGTGAGCAGTAGGGGCGACTCCAAGTTAATGATGAACTTTAATCAACAACATATAGAATGGCAGGGCAGAATTTTTGGACCAGTGTCTTTTACTAAGATTTAAACCTGATGATAAATGTAGTTCGCCTTAAACGGCGAACTACATTTACATTAAATAACTGCTATTACACGCTGATAACTGAATTATCTTCAAGTGATACTGAAGATGGCACATACTGGTCAGCTTGCCAGTCGTTTTCCCAGGCTTTGTTATCAAGCAAATATCTAAACTGATATTCTTTGTCTTTAGCCAGTTCAAGGGTGGTGCTAAAACTGCCGTTTTTAAGCTTTTTCATGGGCACAGCTGCGGTATCCCAATCGTTAAAGTCACCTACCAGACAAGCAGTGTCGGCAGCATGGGCTTCTTCTTTGCTTATTTTAAAGGTCACTTTACATACAGGTTTAGATTTAAGGTATTGTTTTCTAAAGGCCATCAGAGCACTCCATTTAGTAATATAATTACATTGTTCGCTCAACTATACTGCGCATGAGTGATTATTATCTGCGATAACGTAATTAAATTACATTATTGTTTAACTTTCGTCCAGTCTCAATTATCTAGTCAGATGAGTAATAAAACAGCGCTAGTAGGTGGTTCTGTGCTCTCTTTTGGTACGTCATACTCTAGTTTTCGTTTAGGCCAAATTTCACTGTATACCCATGAATATTTAATGGAATTCAGCTGAGTATGAAGAGCTTAGCACCACCACATGTGGCGCTAGTATAACACTCAGGTGCTAGCGTTGTTGTAGTAATCGGCCAGTAATAAGCAAGACTGGAATTTTTGCGCACATATTAAGACTAAAACGCTGAGCGTTTTGGGAATATGTAAAATAGTTACAAAATCTAACATTTGTCACAGGGCGCCAAGGGCCATTTGTCGATAAACTGCCTACTGAACTGCAAAGCTTATCTTCGGAAGAATAATGAAAACTACAATACGTAAACTGGCTGCCCCCTTTATCATTCTGCTAGTGGCAGCAGCTGCAATGGCGCTTATGTTTATGTCAAAAAAGACTCCCGAAAAAAAGGAGGTAATTGATAAGACGTTTTTAGTTGAAGTCAGTCCAGTTCAAAAACAAGATCTCAATTTTATCGTTAAGTCTCAAGGCACTGCGCTACCTAAAGTGCAAACAATTCTCAGTGCCCAGGTGAATGGTAAAATAGTCTCGGTGTCATCGAGCTTTGTCCCCGGTGGAATGTTTAAAAAAGGCGATGTGCTTATTCAGCTTGAACGAGCGGATTACCAAAGTGAATTGAAGTTAGCTGAGGCTGAATTGGCCAGGACAGAAGCGGCATTAATGGAGGAACGAGCCAGAGGAAAGGTTGCCGCCCAAGAATGGAAATCGATTAACAGTGGAGTGGCACCGGAGTTAGGTTTACGCAAACCTCAATTGGCCAAGGAGATAGCTAATGTAAAGGCGGCAGAAGCCCAATTAGAGCGAGCCCAGCGAAATTTAGCGCGCACCTCAATCCTAGCCCCCTATGACGGCCTGGTTAAAGACAAACAAGCAGATATAGGGCAATTTATCAGCACCGGTGTAAAACTCGCAACACTGTACGGTACCGATGTTGCGGAAATCCGCATGCCCCTCAGTGATCATGATCTGGCGTTCTTAGAGCTTGGTGCCCAGGACTCTACTGTGACTCCAGTTAGCTTGTACGCTTTTGTAGCAGGAAGAGATGTGATTTGGCAAGGAGTGTTGGCGCGCAACGAGGGCGTATTAGATGAAAATAGTCGGGTGATTTACGCTATTGCGCAAATTGATGACCCCTATTTGCGCAAATCGGCCGCGACCGGGGTGCAGCTCAAATTTGGCCGTTTTTTGCAGGCACAAATCATTGGTAATAGAGGCCTAGGGTTAGTGGTTTTGCCCCGTGATGTAATGCGTTTAGACGGTACAGTTTTAGTGGTTGATGACAAAAATAAACTTGGGATCCGGGAAGTACAAATACAACGAGCAGATGAAAGCTACGTGTATATCAGCAGTGGGTTGGCGAGTGGGGAGTTAATCGCAACCAGCGTTGTGCCCAACCCTTACAACGGGATGGAAGTGAGAATACTCTCAGGTGAAAAGAGCCAAGACGATATAGAATCTAGCGGCGAGACAGCTATCGCCGATGCCGGGTATTAAACGATGAATGATATTGATACAAAAACAGGGGTCATAGCCTGGTTCGCCCGTAATAGTGTTGCTGCCAACCTATTAATGTGGAGCCTGATTATCGGCGGGATCATCGGTGCATTCACTATTCACAAGCAGGTTTTCCCAAATTTCGAACTCAACTCCATTTCTGTTCAAGTGTCTTATCTTGGTGCCGCTCCACAAGAAGTGGAGGAAGGCGTGGTTATTAAGATAGAAGAAGCGATTAAGGACATTGAAGGGATTAAAAAAATAACCTCCACGGCCAGAGAAGGCTTTGCCAATGTTAATGTTGATGTACTGGAAGACTATGATACACAGCTTGTTCTGGATGAAATCAAGGTCCAGGTAGATGCCATTGCGAGTTTTCCAGCCAACACGGAGAAACCCTTGGTATTTCGTCAAAAAGCCACGCAAGGGGTGTTGTGGGTTTCGCTGTACGGGGATGCGACCGAGCGAGAATTGAAAGAGTACGCAAAGAATATACGAGATGAAATCGCCAATCTGCCAGGCATTTCCTCGGTTGTTGTGTTTGGCATCAGAGATTATGAGATTTCGGTAGAAATATCAGAAGCCCGCTTACAGGAATTCAACCTTACTTTTGAAGAATTAGTCTCGGCAGTCAGGCGCTCCTCAATCGACTTACCCGGTGGTTCGATCAAATCCGAAGGTGGAGACATCCTATTAAGGGCAAAGGGGCAGGCTTATACCGGTCGTGATTTTGCAAATTTAGTTTTACTCACCCGCCAGGATGGCACCCGCTTGTTATTGGGAGATATTGCTACCATCAGAGACGGATTTATCGAAGACAATAGCTTTGGCCTGTTTGACGATAAACCGGCGATGAACATAAGAGTTAATGCAGTCGGCGATCAAAATGCCTTAGAAATATCCAAGACGGTTAATGCTTATTTACTGACAAAACAGGCCTCTCTGCCAGCCAATATCAAGGCTGATACCTGGGGTGATAGATCGTTTTACCTGGCCGACCGCTTAAATATGATGTTAACCAATATGTTTTTCGGGGCCTTGCTGGTGTTTTTAGTACTGTCTTTATTTTTGAAATTACGTTTAGCCTTTTGGGTAATTATCGGTTTGCCGGTGTGCTTCCTGGGAACATTGTTGTTTATGCCCCTGGAAATCTTTAATTTATCCATCAATATGATCAGTCTCTTTGGCTTTATCCTGGTACTGGGGATAGTCGTGGATGATGCGATCATTATGGGCGAATCGGCCTATACTGAAATTGATAAGCTCGGACACAGTACTGACAATGTGATCCGTGGAGTGAAAAAAGTTGCTATGCCTGCCACTTTTGGGGTGCTGACCACCATCGCGGCCTTTACGCCTATGTTGTTGGTGCCTGGTACCTTTGGGGTTATCTGGAAAACCATTGGCTGGGTAGTAATAATCTGCCTGATATTCTCCTTGATCGAGTCAAAACTGATTTTGCCTGCCCACTTAGTGCATATGAAAGACAAGCCCTACGATCCTGACAAGGCTAATCGCTTGCAGCGCATTAGGGATTTTTTCAGTGAAGGCATTAAGCGCTTTGTAAAAAACAGCTACATACCCTTCTTACGTAAGGCTGTGCATAATCGTTACATTACACTCTGCTCGTTTATCGCCTTGCTGATGCTGACCGCAGGTCTATTTGGTGGGGGTTTTGTGCGCTTCGCGTTTTTCCCTAATATCCCCAGTGACTTTATGGTGGCAAACATTACGTTGGAGCCGGGCTCGTCAATACGTCAGCGTGATGCTGCGATACAAAGTATGTTGGATGCCTTGTATCAAATGGACGAAGAGCTAGTTGATAGCATTGGAGAAGGTGTCGTCAAACACTCCATAGCCTTTGAGCAAGGCAATGTGCAGGGTCAGGTTTTGGTTGAGTTATCTAAAGGAGAAACACGAGAAATTGATGCTTTCGAAATTCATCAACTGTGGCGTGATGCCATTCCGGAAATTCCCGGTGTAAAGTCATTTGATGTTGGCACTGGCGGGGGTGGGCCAGGTGGCGGCGCGGATGTTTCCTTTGAGTTTAGCGGTAAAGATTTAGATGCATTGCGAGAAGCAACTAAGGAACTAAAAGCCCATTTACAAACCTTTGACGGCGTGGCTGATATTAACGATTCCTTCAGCGGTGGCAGTGATGAAATCCGCCTTAATATCAAACCTCAGGCTGAGGCCCTTGGTTTAAGTTTAAATATGCTGGCAACCCAGGTTCGCTATGGCTTTTATGGGGCGGAAGCTCAGCGAGTGCAACGGGGAGACGAAGAAGTCAAAGTGATGATCCGTTATCCAAAAGATCAGCGCAACTCGATTGGAAATCTGGAAAATATGCGGATCCGTACAGTGTCTGGTGATGACCTGCCGTTTTCCGAAGTGGCTAGTATAGACATGGGGGAAGGTTACGGTTCAATCATACGGGTAGATGGCAATCGTTCTATTAACGTCAGCGCCAAAGCTGATAAAGATAGAGTCGACCCGGGCGAAATAGCGAAGCAGGTGGAGGATAATTTTATTCCGGAGCTGCTAACACGTTACCCCAGTGTTACGTTCAGCCTTGAAGGACAATCGAAAGAACAAACGGAGGCGATTGCCAGTCTTATACAAGGCTTTGGCTTCGCGCTGTTTGCAATTTATGCCTTAATGGCCATCCCTTTAAAGTCCTATTCCCAGCCCTTGATCATCATGTCGGTGATCCCCTTCGGCGTGGTAGGTGCAATTTTTGGGCATTTATTATTGGGTCACGCAGTGAGTGTACTGTCCATGTGCGGGATCATTGCTTTAGCTGGGGTGGTCGTAAACGACAGCTTGATCATGGTGGATTTTGTCAATCGAGCCAGAGCCGAAGGACTTTCGATATTGGAGTCGGCTATTCAAGCGGGTAGCGAGCGTTTCAGGCCAATCATACTGACCTCCCTGACAACATTTATGGGCTTGATGCCCATTGTATTTGAACGCAGTTTACAGGCGCAAATTGTTATTCCTATGGCTATTTCTCTTGCCTTTGGCATCCTGTTTGCGACCGTGATAACCCTATTATTGGTGCCGTCTTTGTATATGATCCTGGACGATATTAAAGGTTTATTTCGCCGTGGTGAAAAAAACCAGCTAGAAACTCAAGGTGCGTAAACAACGGTTTAATCAAGGGATGTTAGCGCTTAAATTTCTTAGCATATTGGCTAGGCGACAAACCAGTATGCTTTTTGAATAGGCGAGTGAAAGAGCTTAAGTCGTCATAACCTACCTGGGTAACGATCCTTTCTATACTATCGGCGCTGCTTTCCAGCCTTTTTTTGGCTGCTTCGAGGCGTAGATTTTGTAAATATTCCAGCGGTGTTTGCTCAGTCGCCTTTTTAAAGCGACGGTTGAAGGTGCGTGAACTTATGTTAACGAGTTCGCCAATTTGGCTAAGCACAATTGTCTGAGCGAAGCTGTTCTCTAACCATTCTTGAACGTACAGTACGTCGGGATCTTGATGATATTTCTTGGCTCGCAGGCTTGCGTAGGCTGATTGCTCTCCCCGAGAGAAATCAATCACGTGGGCCTTTGCGGTCGTGGTGGCCACATCATGTCCACAGTAGCGTTCGATTAACAATAAAGCTAAATCAAACCAAGCCAGCCCACCGCCAGAGCAATAAATGTTTTGGTCTGAAGTGATAAGTCTTTCAGCTTTTAGTTTTACTTCCGGGTAAGCCTGACGAAATTGCTCTGCATAGCCCCAGTGGGTGGTGGCTTCTGTGCCGTTTAAAATTCCAGCTTCGGCCAATAGAAACGCGCCACTGCAATTGCTGGCGATATCGGCACCGGCGTCAAAATGTTTTCTAATATGGGGCAGCAGTGCTTTATTGCTTTGCAGGACATTTTGCAAAGAGCCACCGATGGTGGGTATTAGCAGTAAGTCTGTTTGCTCAACCTCTTCAATGGCAATATGGCTGTTAATCTCCAATTGATTGATACAGCGAATGGATTTTTTTTTAAGAGTGGCAATTTGCACGTTAAAATGTGCCTTGGGTTGCTCACCCTGCATTCGTTGCCAGGTGACGCCGGCCAATGCGAAGAGATCCGCAGCCCCGGTAATCGCGCTGGCATAAGCCTGATCAAAACCCAAAATAGTAACTTTATACACAAATACTGCCTCAAATTATTGGTAAAATAAGTCCAGATATTCAAGGAGTATTAGCTGGGCTTATGAGTGGCTGATATGACCATTATTATGTCATACATGACAGTTATCCTCGCCCTACTAATTTGTCATTCTCGTCATATGATTGTAATAATATAAAATGGATCGTAGCTATGAATGAAGAACTAGTTGCAGGTAAAGAACTTGAGTTTCAACTTTATGAAGTATTAGACACGGAGATCCTCTGTGAACGGAAGCGTTTCAACGAACATAATAAAGAAACCTATAATGCTGTGATGGAAACGGCGAACAAGATTGCCACAGAAAAATTTGCCCCCCACAACGCCAAAGCGGATGCTAACGAACCGACCTTTGATGGTAAAAATGTGCATATGATAGCGGAAGTTCAAGAGGCCTTTGATGCGTATGCCGAATCCGGTTTAATTGCCGGACGTTTTGATTTTGAAGAGGGGGGAATGCAACTGCCCGAAACCATCATGACTGCCTGCGCCGGTTATTTTATGGCAGCCAATCCTTCCAGCACAGGCTACTCATTTTTAACCATTGCTGCGGCGAATGTTATTCGTAGCTTTGGCTCTGAGGCACTTAAAGAGCAGTTTATGCCCCGTATGTTAACTGGGGAGTTCACCGGTACGATGGCACTGACCGAGCCTCATGCTGGCTCGTCACTGGCAGACATTCATACCAACGCAGTGAAGGTTGAAGATGGTAATTATCGCTTAAAGGGCAATAAAATATACATTTCCGCTGGTGATCATCAGCTATCGAAGAATATTGTGCATCTGGTACTCGCCAAAATTCAAGGTGCACCTGCCGGAGTAAAGGGAATTTCTCTGTTTGCAGTACCTAAGTTTCGTCTGGACGCAAACGGCGATCCGGCAGAGCGAAACGATGTTGCCCTGGCAGGCCTGATCCACAAGTTGGGCTATCGAGGCACGACATCAACAGCTCTTAGTTTTGGTGAAAACGATGATTGTCATGCTTATTTGGTGGGCGAGGAACATCAAGGTCTCAAGAATATGTTTCTGATGATGAATGAAGCACGTTTAGGCGTGGGCTTTGGCGCAGCAATGGTAGGTTATCGGGGCTATCAGTATTCTTTGGCCTATGCCAAAGAGCGCACCCAGGGTCGCGTAGCACCGAATACGGCGCCCACCGATAAGGCCGCAGCGATTATTCAGCATGGCGACGTTAAACGTATGTTGTTGGCACAAAAATCCTATGTTGAAGGGGCTATGTCCCTGTGTTTTTATGCCGCCCGCCTAGTCGATGATATGCACACTCTGGAAGACCCTAGTGCTAAGCTGCAGGCGACTGAATTGCTTGATCTACTGACCCCGGTGGTAAAAGCCTGGCCCTCAGAATATGGGCCTAAGGCCAACGATCTAGCCATACAGGTCCTCGGCGGGGCTGGTTACACCCGAGAATATCCGGTAGAGCAGTGTTGGCGTGACAACCGTTTGAATCCTATTCACGAAGGAACAAACGGTATTCAGGCACTAGACTTATTAACTCGTAAACTATGGCAGGCAAATGGATCCGGTCTGACCCGATTGCAGAAGCTCATGACAGAAGACTTTGCCAAGGCAGACGGGCCTATTTGCCAGGTCTTGATTTCATCCTTATTGCCGTATATGAAGCAACTACAGGATCTGATACCCACATTGGGCCAGGCCCTGAAAACCGGTGAACTAAGCATTATGCTTGCAAATGCCCAGTGTTTTATGAACATATTTGGCCAAATTGTAATGAGCTGGATATGGATTAGGCAGGCAATCGTTGCAGAAACTGCCTTAGTGGGTGGAGAGTTAAGCCAGCAAGACGAAGCTTTTTACCTCGGTAAGGTGCAAGCTGCCAAGTATTTCCTGAATTGGGAATTGCCCACTATACAGCGAGATTTTTCCTTGTTACAAGATATGGACACTAGCTGCTCCGATATGCAGTCCGAATGGTTCTAAGTAATTAACTATAAGAGATAGGACAAACAACATGAAAAACAAACAATTTTTACTTAAGTCACGGCCAGTAGGCATGCCCACTCAGGACAACTGGGATTTAGTTGAAACTGAGGTGCCTGACTTAGGCGACAAGCAGGTATTGATTAAAATTGAATACATCTCACTCGATCCGGCTATGCGTGGCTGGATGAATGAGGGCAAGTCCTATATTGAACCGGTGCAAATTGGCGCGGTCATGCGGGCAGGCACTGTAGGTGAAGTGATCAAATCTACCGATGACAACTTTACCGTTGGTGATTATGTATATGGTCACTGTGGCGTGCAGCAATATGCCGCGATTTCTACTGAAGGGCTGCATAAAATCGATACTAGTCTTGCTCCGTTGCAGCGGTATTTGGGTGTATTGGGTATGCCTGGAATGACCGCTTATTTCGGTTTGCTTGATACAGGCCGGCCTAAAGCTGGCGAGACCGTTGTGGTCTCAGGTGCTGCAGGTGCGGTGGGTACGGTCGTTGGACAGATTGCTAAGATAAAAGGCTGTAAAGTGGTAGGTATTGCCGGTGGCAAAGAAAAATGCGACTACCTGGTCAATGAATTAGGATTTGATGCGGCGATAGATTACAAGAATGAAAATGTGAAAAAAGCCCTTAGACAAGCCTGCCCTAAGGGAGTGGACGTGTACTTTGATAATGTCGGCGGAGATATTCTTGATGACGTACTCACCCAAATAAGGATGAAGGCTCGCATCGTCATCTGTGGAGCAATCAGCCAATACAACAATACTACGGCAATTAAGGGACCGTCCAATTACCTCACCTTGTTGGTAAATAGAGCACGGATGGAAGGTATTGTGGTATTTGACAACGTGGACAATTACGGCAAAGCCGCGGCAGAAATGGCCAGCTGGATCGCCGAAGGCAAACTGATTGCCAAAGAGCATATAGTCAAAGGAGTTGAAAACTTTCCGGAGGCCTTATTGATGTTATTCAAGGGCGAGAACATGGGAAAATTAGTATTAAAAGTAGATGCAGACTAAGGTTTGGCCTGAATTGATTGGAGTAATAGATGAATAAAGAATTATTTGATTTAAGCGGTAAAGTTGCCTTGGTTACCGGCGCAAGTCGAGGTATCGGTGAATCAATTGCCCGATTGCTAGCAGCCTATGGTGCAGAAGTTATTGTATCCAGTCGTAAAATTGATGGCTGTGAAGCTGTGGCGGCAAGTATTCGCGATAATGGCGGCAAGGCTATAGCATTGGCCTGTCACGTGGGGGAAATGGCACAAATTGATGCCACCTTTGAAACAATAAAACAGCAGTTTGGCCGTCTGGATATTCTGGTCAATAACGCAGCGGCTAACCCTTATTTTGGTCACATCCTCGATACCGACTTAGCGGCCTATGATAAAACCGTTGATGTAAATATTCGTGGCTACTTTTTCATGTCTACTGCAGCCGGTAAGATGATGAAAGAGCAGGGCGCTGGGGTTATCTTAAACACTGCATCGGTTAATGGTATTTCACCGGGGGCGATGCAGGGGATTTATTCTATAACAAAAGCTGCTGTAATTAGCATGACTAAAGCTTTTGCCAAAGAATGCGGTCCGCTGAATATCCGGGTAAATGCCTTGTTGCCGGGCTTAACGGAAACCAAATTTGCCTCCGCTTTGACCAGCAACGAGAAAATCTTAAAAACAGCCCTGATGCAAATACCCTTAGGTCGCACAGCGCAACCGGATGAAATGGCCGGTACGGTACTATATTTGGTATCTGATGCCTCCAGTTATACTACGGGCACCACGGTTATCGTTGATGGTGGATTTTTAACCTAGATTACGTCGATCGTATCTGCAGCCAGCCTAAGTGCCGGCTTTTTGGTTTTTATGTAGAATAGACAAGTGATGCACTTGTTTTTGGAGCGTAAGCATGGTGATTTTTGTAAGTGATATCTTTGGGACAACGCCATCACTCTTAGCCTTGAGCAGCGAGTTAGGACTAGACAGTGAGCAGTTCCTAATCGAAGATCCTTATGGGCACCAATCACAATCGTTTATTAGCGAACAACAGGCATACCAGACCTTTTAGGATGCAGGTGGTATCGAACACTACATTGCTCATTTAGAAACAACCTTCAGTAAACTGGTTGAGGAGCATAAGACACAGTTAATCATTGGCTTCAGCGCAGGTGCAGCAGCGAGTTATAAGGCAATCAACAATATACCCACTGGCAGTAAAATTAGCTGTGTGTTGTTTTATCCTGGGCAGATCAGGCACTACCTTGAGGACAAGTGCTTATATGCGACTGCGATAGTGTTTGGGCAAAGTGAGCCTCATTTTGAGCTATCTCCCGTTGCCGATAGCCTAAGCCAACAATCATACGTAGAAGTGATTAACACCGCATATCAACATGGTTTTATGAACCGACTATCAAAAGGATATGACGCCAAAGGCTATCGTCAGTACACCGCTTATTTAGCTCATAAACTACAAAATCATTCTATTAAGTAGAATTTAAATAACTAAATATTGCGATTTTAGTTCTCATTAATATACCTATACTTGTGTCAACTTAATCAGAGGATAGCATCATGAAAAACGTATTAGTCATCAACACGAGCTTAAATAACGAACAAGGCAATTCCAATAAACTCACTGAGTTGTTTATGCAACACTGGCAGCAAGCTGAAAGTATTGAGTTAACAAAGCGTAACTTGAACACTCTAGATTTGCCACACCTAAGCGGCGAAGAAATGCAAGCCTGGGAAACAGCTGTAGACGATAGAAGCCCACAGCAACATGAATTGGCAGCCTATTCTGATGAATTAATCGCCGAGCTAAAAGCAGCTGATAGCATTGTACTGGGCATGCCTATGTATAACTTTGGAGTTCCCTCCACGTTTAAGGCTTGGATTGACCGAGTGGCAAGAGCAGGAATCACGTTTAGCTATACGGAACAAGGGCCCAAAGGTTTACTCGAGGGCAAAAAAGTAACTATTCTTGCGGTCCGGGGTGGCATATATGCAGGAACACCAAAAGATAGCCAAAGCCAGTATTTAAAAGACGTACTTGCCTTTTTAGGGATGACAGACGTTGAATTTATTTACGCAGAAGGCTTAGCGATGGGCGAAGAAAGCGCCGCAAAGGCTTGGAGCGCTGCTGAGCAAAGAATGCATGAAATTCTTTCCCCATTAGCCGCGTGAATATTTGTCTTAACGAGTTTAGATCGAAAACGCCCCTTAATGTAGGGCGTTTATTATTTAAGCTGAATTCGGATTGAATAACTTAAATTTTAAGGGCATCTTCTACGTTTTTAATAAAATCTTCATCTGTTGGTTTGGTAGTTGAGGCATAGGCGTCAACAATATTGCCGTTTTTATCCATAAGATATTTGTAGAAATTCCACTTAGGTGTGGTGCCGGATTTTTTGGCTAACATTCTGTACAAAGGATCTACGTCGTTGCCCCGCACAGCAATCGCTTCAAACATCGGGAATTTCACTCCGTAGGTGAGTTCACACAGCTCCGCTGTTTTCCCTTCGTTTTCGTCTTCCTGATTAAAATCATGAGAAGGGAAACCCAGGACCACTAGTCCCTGATCTTTGTAATTGCTATACAGTGCTTCGAGGCCCTTAAATTGTGGGGTGAAACCACAATAGCTAGCGGTATTCACGAACAATACAGTCTTGCCCTTGTACTCCTGACACATGTTCACAGTTTCCTGTGAATTCAACTTTCGTTTCATAAATTTGAGTAGGTCAGGGCATTCGGTTGCCATGCTCGTTGCGGAAAGTGTCATTAGGACTGCCAATAAAAGTAATTTTTTCATGATTCTCTAAAGTTAAGTTCAATAGGGTTTACTACATCGTCTCAAGGGATTTAGATCACTTATTTGCCAGACTTAAGCAGATTAGGTTTAATAGCTACGTTCGTTAAGCGGGGATCGCTAAGTTAAACCCGCACTGGTCGTGTAAAAAATAAAACTGAATAGGAACTACCACTCAATGTACTGTGTGAAAAAGAAAATTTTTGTCGCCCTTATCTCTGCCATGATGGTTGCCTGTGCGACAAGTGAGCCGCAAAATACCAGCTCCGCTCTCGTCGCTCCCTCTGTAATTCCAGCCATTATTAAGGGAAAGTCTCGCCTCGATCTCGTTAAGCAGAGTGCCGATGGCAGTGTTATTACCTTAGAGCAAATCATGGCCAACCCTGACTGGATAGGCAGACAAGCCAGCTCCCCATATTGGGCGGACAACAGCCAAAGTATATTTTACACCCGCAAGCGTGAAGCAAGTCCCTTAAGTGATTTATGGGCCAGGGATTTAAAAGGCAGTGAAGCACAGGGCAATGGCCAAAAAGTGTCCCTCGCTAACTTGCATCAGCACGCCTATAAAAATCGAGTATTAAATGATGCCGGCAATCAGGCGGCCTGGGTGTTCCAGGGTAATTTGTTTTTAAAGGACCTTAGTATAGATAAGAGCATACAACTTAGCAGAGATGGGGCTCGACCAAGTAAGCTGCAATTTTTGTTAGATGGCCGTTTAAGTTTTCAGATACACAACGGTATTTATGCCTTAGATATCAACACGGGTACCAGAGAAAAATTAGTCTCCTGGGTATTCGCCGATGCGCCAAAAGCCTTAGACGAACCAGTTGATTATATTCATGAACAGCAAATTGAGCTGTTTAGTGTGGTAGCTAAAAAACGTCAGGATAAAAAGGCCCGCTTCGAACGTAAGCAAGAGCTACAAACTTTTAATTCCAGTTTAGTGCCAAAACCGTTTTACCTGCCCAAAGAACATGAACTTGTTGAAGCCAGTTTATCTCCTGATGGCCAAAGGTTGTTAATAGCCGAGCAAGAAACTCAGCCATCCCGTGAAGATGGTGACATCATGCCAACTTACCTAGCTGAAAATGGCCGTATTAAAGCCGAAGAGGTACGTCAACGGGTAGCCGACGCTAAGCCTCGGGATCACAGCCTGTGGCTATTGGATCTCGCTAAGGGCAGTCAACACCAGTTAAGTTATAAAACGCTTCCGGGTTATAACGAAGATGTGCTTGCCTTGGTAAAGAAAGAAAATGCGGAAGCCAAAGGGCAAATATATCAAACTAATCGTCTTCCCCGGAACATCGTGCTGATGAGCGACTGGCAATGGTCGCAAAGCGCCATTCAATGGCATAGTTCAGGGCAACAAGTGGCAGTAATGCTTGAGGCCTGGGACAATAAAGACCGATGGATATCAACGGTCAACTTGAATAACAACAGTTTACTTAACCAACATCGTTTGCATGATGATGCCTGGATTAACTATAGGATGAACAGCTTCGGCTGGATGAATAACAGTGACAGTCTTTATTATCTCTCCGAAGAAAGTGGTTATTCTCATCTTTACAGCAAGCCATTATCGGGCAAGACAAAAGCGCTTACTTTCGGTAAGTATGTTGTTAGCGACTTAACGTTGACAAGTGACGATAAATTTATTTATTTTAAAGCCAATAAAAAACATCCGGGGATATATGAATTATATCGGGTAAATACTATAGAGGGTGACATTCAAGCCTTAACTGATTTAAACGGCATGACCGACTATCAACTGAGCCCGGATGAGCGTCAATTACTACTTACTCATTCAACGCTCACTCAACCTCCTGAGTTGTTTGTACAAAGCCTTAGCGCTAACTCAAAGCCCATGCGCTTAACCCATACGGTAAGTGAAGCGTTTCTGGCCATGCCATTGATAGCACCTGATGTGGTTCCTGTGCCTTCCTCGAATACCCAAGAGCCAATCTATTCTCGGGTTTACACACCCAGCCACAAGACTGAAGGACAAAAGCATCGGGCAGTTATTTTTAATCATGGGGCAGGGTACTTACAGAACGCTCACCTGGGCTGGTCTGGTTACTTTCGGGAATTTTTATTTCATAACATGTTGGCTCAACAAGGCTATGTAGTGATGGATATGGATTATCGAGCATCTGCCGGTTATGGCCGGGATTGGCGCACCGCCATATACCGACATATGGGCAAACCTGAGATAGAAGACTTGCGTGATGGTGTTCATTGGCTGGTAGAAAATGCCAATGTGGATCGTCTGCGTATCGGAACCTATGGTGGCTCCTATGGCGGATTTTTAACGTTTATGGCCTTATTCAACGCACCTGATTTGTTTCAAGCTGGTGCCGCGCTTAGGCCCGTAAGTGATTGGGCACACTACAATCATGGTTATACCTCCAACATTCTAAATACTCCTGATGTAGACCCAATAGCCTATCAACGCAGTTCGCCTATCTACTTCGCTGAAGGATTGGAAAAAGCACTTTTGATCAATGCGCCGATGGTTGATAGCAACGTGTTTTTTGTGGATACCGTGCGTCTGGTGCAAAGATTGATTGAACTAGAAAAGCAAAATTTTGAAACAGCGATTTATCCAGTCGAATCCCACGGCTTTGTGCAGCCCAGTTCATGGCTCGATGAATATCGACGTATCTACAAGTTGTTTGAGACAGAATTATAAATTTATTTAACACACTAAGCGTAGCAGTCAGGTGAACAAAAATTCGTTGCTGGATGCTTCGCTCATCAATGATTTTCATCCCTATGAGGATTAGGTATGGGACTAAAAACCAGTAAATAAAGTACCACTAACATACCGCTAAGTGCCCCGTATAAATGAGCCTCAATCGCGACACTGGCGCCGATTAACTCAGCCACATCCTGACTAGCACCATACCATTGTTCATGGGCTATTTTGGCCCATACCCCGAACAACAATAGCCAACCGGATTTTAAACCAAAGCGTATGTCCTTGTAGGCTCCGAGTACAAACATTCCGTGTAGCGTACCTGATAAGCCCACATACCAAGCAAGACGTTCAGCAAAAAAATAAATGCCGAGGGTGCAGGCCAGGCTGAGCACGAGGAAAATTATCAGATAATTTTTGGTGGTGAAATGCTGGCCATGTAACGCCCATAACAATGACAAACCTAAGGCGTTGAGTAATAAATGCCTAAAGTTGGTGTGCAAAAAGTTACCACTTAGCAAGCGCCACACTTCAAATGATTGAATTTTTTCCCGGTCAAATGCCAGGTGTTGACTACTAAGCGGTTCAAATAAGTAAAGCATGAATGCGAGTACTAATAGGAAAGCGGGCGCTATAATATGTTTGCTTTGAGTAGGAAGATTAAGCATCAATTAAAAGGCAAAAAGCACGGTGAAATTAAACTCTCCAGTAATTTCAAGCTGCCAACCCCGTGTACACGAGCGGATAGATTGGCCCATTTCAGAATCTGATCTTAATCAAGACTGACTGCGTCAACCAGCCACTTTTTCCCGGGCCGCACCAGCTTTACTACCCGCAAATCCTTTAAGATTTTCCTATCGAGCTGTCCTTCAAAAAACAAGATTACTTGAGCTTCTTTGGCGAATTCATTGCGTCCTGCGCTGCCAGCATGGGGTTTAAATTCTACGCTATCGAAACGCATATTTAATATATGCCGCTGCACATTACGATTAGTGCGATAGGATTGCAGTAAACGCAGCATGCTAGGACTGCTAAGCGCCAACGCGCCAGAAATGTCTTTGCCGCGATATATACTATCAAAAAATTGTAAAGCCGCGTAGTCAGGAATATTTTCGTCCATCATGCCAAACTTACCTGCGGTTTTTTTTTCTTTTGTATCACCACAGCCGCCCAGTACTAACAGCGAAAATAACACTAATAACGAAACTTTTTTCAACATTTATTACTTACCTAAGTCAGTAATTCTAGCAATAATAACATATTTATAATATCAATTAGTCTGCTGCTTTCCTGGCACAAAGTAAAGGGAAACTGCTGCTTCCCTTTACGATACCCTCTCACTTAAAGCTGCAAGGTTGTTGGTTGCTCTCACTCCCCCTCTATTGCCAACCGTGTGGCACTTAGTAGGCCTAAGTTCTAAGGCGGTTACCGATGGGGCTGAGTTCTGTGACTCCAATGGCTTTGGGTAAATACAAATACTCAGCCCAAATTAAGGAACTATTGTACTTCTTCACTCTCAGAAAACTCACCGGCAAACATAGGGCTGCTAAGATAACGTTCAGAGCCACTGGCCAGGATTACCACAATTATTTTGTCAGCATTTTCTGGCTTTTCTGCCCATCTTTTAGCTGCGACGACTGCTGCGCCAGACGAGATACCAACCAGTATTCCTTCTTCTTTCATAAGACGGTGAGCCATGGCCATGCATTCTTCATTAGTGACTTGCTCAACCTCATCAACTAGATCTAAATCCAGGTTGCCGGGAATAAAACCTGCGCCGATACCCTGGATCTTATGTGGCCCTGGCGTTAATTCCAAACCGGCTTTGGCTTGAGTGATAACCGGTGAGTCAGTCGGTTCAACAGCAACAGAGATGATTGCCTTACCTTTTGTATTCTTAATATAGCGGCTAACACCGGTGATGGTACCACCTGTGCCCACGCCCGCTACAAAAATATCAACTGTACCATCCGTATCATTCCAAATTTCGGGTCCGGTAGTCTTTTCATGGATTTCAGGGTTGGCTGGGTTCTCAAACTGATGCATGGGGACATACTTAGCAGGATCGGATGCGACTAGCGCGTCGGCCGCCGCGATAGCGCCTTTCATGCCCTTGACGGCTTCAGTGAGCACTAAGTTAGCACCTAGTGATTTAAGCAGTTTGCGACGCTCCAGGCTCATAGAGCTTGGCATGGTTAAGTTTAATTTATAGCCACGTGATGCGGCAACAAAGGCCAGAGCAATGCCAGTATTACCGCTGGTTGCTTCGACCAGCTCTTGTCCCTTGCTTAGAATGCCTTTTTTCTCCGCGTCCCAAATCATATTGGCACCTATTCGGCACTTAATGCTGAAACTGGGGTTACGGGATTCTATCTTGGCATATACGTTACCACCAGTGACCCGGTTAAGCTTAACCAGGGGGGTTTTACCAATGGCCAGAGAATTGTCGTCATAAACTTGCATAATATTTC
The DNA here is from genome assembly GCA_034111125.1 of Paraglaciecola sp. Classification (GTDB taxonomy): domain Bacteria; phylum Pseudomonadota; class Gammaproteobacteria; order Enterobacterales; family Alteromonadaceae; genus Paraglaciecola. The sequence goes on along the minus strand of JAWUXW010000165.1, from coordinate 9,915 downwards.
CTTGCTAATTGTTTAGTGTATCTGTTGAGGAATGTGGGCTTTACCAATATATTATTGCTACCCATCATTTCTTTTAATTATTAGTTGGGCACGATTTTACTTTACCATTATAAGACTACGGTGAAGTTTATAAAAGCAAAGAGTTTTTTCGCTATATGATAGTGATTATTTACATAAATTTAATATTTGAGGTTTTTGATGTCTTTCAGTGGAACAGAAAAATATATTGCAAGTAGAGAGTTACAACTGGCCGTGAACGCTGCCATCACTTTGGAGCGGCCGTTGTTGATAAAGGGTGAGCCTGGAACCGGTAAGACCATGTTGGCCGAGGAATTAGCTAACAGTTTGGATGCTGAATTAATCCAATGGCACATCAAATCTACGACTAAAGCTCAGCAGGGTTTATATGAATATGATGCAGTGTCCAGACTAAGAGACTCCCAGTTGGGGGATGAGAAGGTGCATGATATTGCCAACTATATTGTTAAGGGTAAATTGTGGGAGGCATTTAGTGCTGGCAAGCGTCCAATCTTATTAATTGATGAAATAGATAAGGCGGATATTGAGTTTCCCAATGACCTCTTACTTGAACTAGATAAGATGGAGTTTTTTGTCTATGAAACTCGCCAGACGATTAAAGCGGCCCAACGTCCTATCGTTATTATCACCTCAAACAACGAAAAAGAACTACCAGATGCGTTCCTGCGCCGCTGTTTTTTCCACTATATAAAATTTCCGGATGCCGAAGAAATGCGTCAAATTGTTGATGTGCATTTTCCGGATCTAAAAAAGTCGCTGCTTAACACCGCCCTTGAATCATTCTTTGACCTAAGGGATACCCCTGGATTGAAGAAGAAACCCTCCACATCGGAACTACTCGATTGGCTTAAATTGCTAGTGGCCGAAGACATTCCACCCGAAGCCTTGCAGAACAAAAACGCTAAGCAGTCTATCCCTCCCTTATACGGAGCCTTGTTGAAAAACGAACAGGATATTCATCTGTTTGAAAAACTGGTGTTTATGGCGCGCCGCTAATGTTGGTAGATTTCTTTTTTAAGCTCAGAGAATACCAGGTTCCTGCCAGTTTGCGGGAGCTACTCGATTTGCTCATGGCAATGGAAAAAGGAGTGATCTTCGCCAATATTGATGATTTTTATCTGCTGTCAAGAGCTATTCTAATTAAGGATGAAAGCCAGTTTGATAAATTTGATCGCGCCTTTGCCGACTATTTTGAAGGAGTGCAGAGCATTGATTTATTTGGCAAGGATATTCCCGACGAATGGTTACGCAAAGAAATCGATCGCCATTTTAGCGAAGAGGAAAAAGCCCAAATAAAGGCCATGGGAGGCCTGGACAAATTAATGAAAACCCTCAAAGAACGTTTAGCCGAACAGGAAAAACGTCATCAGGGAGGCAATAAGTGGGTGGGCACTGGCGGTACATCGCCCTTTGGGGCCAATGGCTATAACCCGGAAGGGATCAGAATTGGGCAAGAAGGTAATCGTAATTTTTCCGCAGTCAAAGTATGGGATAAACGAGAATTCAGGAACCTGGCAGGAGACGTAGAGCTTGGAACCCGCAATATTAAAGTGGCCTTGCGTAAATTGCGTAAATTTGCCCGTAGTGGGGCGACTGAAGAATTAGACATCGCCCATACCATTAGTGCTACTGCCAAGAATGCCGGTTTGTTAGACATTCATATGGTGCAGGAGCGTCATAATGCAGTAAAAGTCCTGATGTTTTTTGATGTCGGTGGCTCGATGGACGCACACATTAAAGAATGTGAAGAGTTATTCTCAGCCGTACACACCGAATTTAAACATTTAGAATACTTCTACTTTCACAACTGCGTATATGAAGGGGTATGGAAGGATAATAAGCGCCGTGACCGTGAGGTGATACCTGTTTGGGATGTTATCCATAAATATGCTCGGGATTACAAACTGATATTTGTCGGTGATGCAACCATGGGGCCTTATGAAATAACCTATCCTGGTGGTAGTGTTGAACATTGGAATGAAGAGCCAGGGGCAGTTTGGATGCAGCGCTTGTTGAATCATTTTCAACATGCAATCTGGTTAAATCCCCAGCTTGAGTCCTACTGGCATTATTACGCTTCAGTCAAGATCATCCAACAAGTGATGGAACAACGTATGTTCCCTTTGACCCTCAACGGTATTGGGGATGGGATAAAAGCGCTAAGTAAACGCTAGGAGCAATATGCACGTGGAAGAAATTCAAACGGAAGAAAAAGTCCACTTAAGTCGCACAGAAACCCGTGAAATTGTCACACCTTATGCTTTTCATGTTTCTCCTGATTTGTTTGGCGTGCGTTTGGCCAGTCCGCTGCGCGGAGCCTGGGCGATACTCATTGATATTGTGTTGATAGGGATGTTGACGCAGGTGAGTAGTCTTGTATTGGCCGGTGTCGCAGCCGCAACCTTCTTTAGGGCCGGAAATCGCCTAAAACAGAAAAAACACTTTAACGGTGGCCGTATATTTTTACGATTTTTAGCCGCCGTGCTGCTGTTTGTTTTTGCCCTAGGTGTATTCAAGACCCTTACTGATGAGGTTAATAATCACACGAAAGACTTCAATACTATAGGAAATGGAACAACCGGCGGCGACGAGCTAAATGTAAACTCCGTTGCCGGTATTGCCTTAACCGCCAAGTACCTTATTAAAACGAGTCAGTTAGCCAAACAAATCGAGCAAGGACAATGTTCCCTTGTTTATGATTGTTGGCAAACCCTTGGCGATGAGTTGAGCGCAGACCTGCTAGAAATGGGTATTCTCGAAAAAGATGCCATGGGCATTCTGGATGTATTTAGTGAGGCCGGTGAGAATACCCTGAGCACAGATAGCACCCAGCAGTTACAAATGTATCTGCATCAGCAGTATTTACTAGGCTCAGTAAACGCTAAGAATGTGAACCGCAATAACGAGGGTCAAATACCTACTGAAGCCATTGGCCAAAATATTGATGCACTGCCGCCATTAGGCATAGAAGTGATAAACAGGATGCCTGACGAGGAAAAGCCTGAAAGCTGGCTGACTAACAATCCCAGTTTGATTAATTGGTTAAAAGGCATCGCAGAAGATATGGGCTTGGGTTTTGGTTGGGCGGCGTTTTATTTCAGTGTTTTTACCGCCTGGTGGAAGGGGCAAACCCCTGGAAAACGCTTACTGGGTCTGAAGGTCTTAAAATTGGATGGCAGTGGTTTAAACCTGTGGGAAAGCTTTGGCCGATACGGGGGATACGGCGCGGGTCTGGCCACCGGACTACTGGTTTTTTTGCAAATATACTGGGCTCCCAATCGTCAGGCCATCCAGGACAAAATATCTGAAACCTTGGTTATTGATCTGGGAAAAGAAAGAGTACATTTTGAGCCAATCGTTGAAATAGAGCCATAATAGTTATGTCTAACCGACTCAATAAACTACTGGAGCAATGGTTGCAGAGTAAAGATAGCTGCCAATGGGTGCTGGCAACGATTATCGCCACAGACGGTTCATCGTATCGAAAGCCCGGCGCTATGATGATGATAAACGAACTTGGCCAGTACTACGGTCTGTTGAGCGGCGGGTGTTTGGAGTCGGATATCATGCTCCAGTCTCGCCGTTGTTGGGCAGACGGTCGCAATCGGATTGTTGAGTACGATATGCGTGAAGAAGAAGACCTTGCCTGGCAACTGGGCATAGGCTGCGGCGGAATGGTGCGTATTCTATTACAGCCAGTTGCTGTCAATAATGACTATTTACAGCTTGATATATTGTTCGCACAGCTGCAACAAAATAGAGGCTGCCACTACCAGCAGGCTATTAATAAACAGGTGCCCGATAACAAAGTTCTACTTCACACTGAGTCAATCTTAAATCGTTCTGGGCAAATTTTTGCTACTGAAACGGGAGATGTTTTTCTGCAAAAAATCAAACCGGCTCCTCATCTGGCGGTGTTTGGAGGAGGAGTCGATGCCAGACCTTTAGTAGCAATGGCTGCCGAGTTAGGCTGGCAGATAAGCCTGATTGATCCTCGTAGCAGCTATGCCCGCGAGCCCTATTTTAGTCGGGCAACGCAAATAGTTCGTGAATCGATTGCAAGTTTAGGCAGTAGCCCCTGGTTACAGCATATTGATATGGCGGTGATCATTAGTCATAACATCCAGTTGGATGGACAGGCTTTGGCCTTGTGTCAGCAAAGCAGCGCCAGATATGTAGGCATGTTAGGTCCTATTCATCGCACCGAGCGGGTATTAGACAGCGCAGGCTTAAAGCGTAGTGAATTAACTAAGCCTTTAGCCAATCCTGTTGGTTTGCGCTTAGGAGGCGAATTACCGGAATCCATCGCACTATCTATGCTAGCTGAAGCCCACGCATTTATCGAACAGGGCGATGGACGTTCGATTAGCGGTGTACTTAGCGACATAAGCTCACAATGAACACCCAGGTAGTACTGTTGGCCGCAGGGCAAAGTTCTCGCTTTAAGGGGATTAAACAACTTGCATCAGTCGAAGGTAAAGCATTAATCAATGCCACTTTATACAACTATCTGACTGAAGGGGAGTTGATATATGGTATCAATAAACTAAACGTTGTTCTGGGTGCCAATGCTGAGAAAATTCGCCCGATTTTGCCTTCGAATGTAGAAATATCCACTGCTGTTGATTGGCAGCAAGGCATGGGCAGCAGTATCAGCTTCGCGATAAGCCAATTAACCACAGATGTTAGTCACATAATGATTGCTTTAGCCGATCAAATTGCCCTTAAAACGCAGGATATTAGGCTACTATTAAATAAATCTGCCGACGTACCGGACAAGATTGTTGCAGCTTACTATTACGATGATGTGGGGGCTCCGGCAATATTTCCTCGTCAGTATTTTGCAGAACTTGAGAACTTAGTTGGGGATAAGGGCGCAAAGGTTGTATTGCAACGCCATAGGGACAACCTTGTCCAGGTGTCAATACCAAGTGCTGCTGTTGATATAGACACAGTCGATGATCTGGATAGTTGGCTGACTCGTAAACGTTAATTATACCTGCTTGGTTTTGAGTTATAGCCTGGCACCAAGACACTATTTTAAGGGGAAAAAAGTGATTGCATTTACCGTAAACAAAGAAACTGTAGAAGTAGACGCAGATGGGAACATGCCTTTGCTGTGGGCATTACGGGACCTGTTAAAAATGACCGGTACCAAGTTCGGCTGCGGTATTGCCCAATGCGGAGCCTGTACAGTGCATTTAGACGGGCAAGCAATACGTGCCTGCGTAATGCCAATTTCAGCGGTAGCGGGTAAGTCAGTGACTACCATTGAAGGCATGCCAAAAGATGCCAGTCACCCGGTTCAGCAAGCCTGGATGGAGCACAATGTGCCCCAGTGTGGATACTGCCAGTCTGGTCAGATCATGAGCGCAGTTGCGCTGTTAGCGCAAAATCCTAATCCCAATGATGTCGACATCGACAACTTTATGCAGGGCAATATTTGCCGTTGTGGAACCTACCCAAGAATTAAGGCGGCGATTAAAAGTGCAGCGGTTAATGCCAAAGTACTAGGTAATACTGCGTATAACTATGATCTGGCGAACAATGTTGGGGGCGAGGTATGAGTGCGTCTAACATCTTACACAAGGTCAGCAGACGAGATTTCTTAAAGCTGAGCGGTATTGCTGGCGGTGGATTGGTGTTGGGAGCAGTTTTGCCTTCCATTGCACCTGTTTGGGCCAGCAGCAATAATAACAGCACCAACGAGCTTAATATCTTTGTCAGTATTGATACCGACAGTACGATCAATATCGTTTGTCACCGCAGTGAGATGGGGCAGGGTATTCGTACAGGTATTCCCCAGATAGTGGCAGAAGAGCTGTGCGCCGATTGGTCAAAGGTTAATGTCATACAAGGTTTGGCAAATGAAGCATATGGTAGCCAAAATACCGATGGTTCTCGTTCCATTCGTCGTTTTTACGACACCATGCGTCATATGGGCGCTGCCGCTCGCAGCATGTTGGAACAGGCTGGCGCTGAGTTTTGGCAAGTGCCCATTGAGACGGTACATGCAGACAACGGCTTTGTGCTCCATAAGCTAAGCAAGCGTAAACTTAGCTTCGGTTATCTGGCCGAAAAAGCCGCCCGTTTAACCCCGCCAGCACTTGAGACACTGACGTTTCGCTCTCCATCGGACTTTAAAATTATTGGTAAGCCCATCGCCAGTGTGGATATGCAAAAATTTGTTACCGGTGACACGATTTTTGGTCAAGATGTACAGCTGGATGACATGTTATACGCCAGTATCGAGCGTTGCCCGGTAATTGGCGGAAAGGTGAAAACATTCGATAAGACGGCCAGCATGCAAGTAGTTGGTGTGGCTGACGTGATGCAAATGCCAGAGCAAAGCCTGCCAGCGATTTTTAAGCCGATTAATGGTGTGGCCGTGTTGGCAAACAATACCTGGGCCGCAATGCAAGGCCGTAAAGCACTTAATATAGAATGGGATTTGGGTGCTAACCAAAGCCACGATTCAGACAGTTATTTGGCTGATTTGAAAAGCAATATTGTGAATAAAGGCAAGGTGATCAGAAGCGATGGAGATGCTTACGGGGCATTAGAAAATGCCAAGCAAACTATTGACGCTACCTACACCATGCCTTATTTGGTACATGCGCCAATGGAGCCACCGGCCGCCACTGCTGTGGTGAAAGATGGTGAGTGTGAGCTTTGGGCCTGTACTCAAACGCCGCAAAGCACCCAACAAAATGTAGCGGCCGCCTTGGGTATTGATAAGTCTAAGGTAAAAGTTAATGTGACTTTGTTAGGAGGTGGTTTTGGCCGTAAATCAAAACCTGATTTTTCCGTCGAAGCGGCACTGCTTGCCAAGCACAGTGGTAAACCGGTAAAAGTGGTTTGGAGCCGCGAAGATGATATTCGTTCTGGATACTACCACGCTATCAGTGCCCAGCATTTTCAAGCAGGCTTGGATGAAAACATGCAGGTGAGCTCTTGGCTACAACGTACGGCATTTCCCAGTATTAGTTGGACGTTTTCAGGTACTACAGACGAGCCACAAAACGATGAAACCTCCTTAGGGTTTGGTGATGTGCCGTTTAATATAGCTAATATTTCTTGCGAAACCCATAAGGCAACAGGGCATATCAGGATTGGTTGGGTACGCTCGGTAAGCAATATTCACCATGGCTTTGCGCTGGGTTCTTTTGTGGATGAAGTGGCAACTGCCGCTGGACAGTCAACTCAACTTATGTGGCATAAGCTGATTGGCGAAGACCGCTTTGTAGATCCCAGCAAGCAAGGTTACAAGTACGATAATTATGGTGAAAGCCTGGATAAATTCCCCATTGATACCAAACGACTCAAGGCCACACTGGATTTAGTGGTAGAAAAGTCAGGGGCAAATTCGATTACCCCTGAGGGCGAAGGGTGGGGCATTAGTGTTCATCGTAGCTTTGTGTCTTGTGTGGCGGTTGCAACAAAAGTACGGGTTGCAGATGGCAAGGTGACGGTGCTCGAGATGCATTCCGCCATCGATGCCGGAACCATAGTGAACCCCGACAGAGTGCGTTCTCAACAGGAAGGGTCGATGGTTTTTGGCTTGTCCATTTCTTTGATGGGAGAGATCACAGTCAAAAATGGAGCGGTGGTGCAGTCAAACTTTCACGACTACCCCATGCTGCGCATGCAGCAAAGCCCTAAAATCGTGAGCTATATCGTTCCCTCGGATGCCGTTCCCGGGGGAGTCGGAGAGCCAGGAGTGCCTCCGGTAGCAGCCAGTGTCGCGAATGCCATATTTCATGCAAGTGGCACACGTATTCGTGAACTACCGGTAAATAAGCATTTCACGGTTTAGACCGATTTCTAGTCCCGGTTTTCGGGGCTAGGTTGTAACAAAAAATCTTCGAGGTCTTTAAAAATTATCAAGATGCCCAATATTTGAGAGATGAAAGATAGCAAACGATTACGACACAGTATCTTCCTTACAGTATTATGTATTAGCCTGTTGTGGTGCATAAAGTCTGCTGAGATTATTTTCCAGCTGAATCTTAACGGCCTTGGGGTCTTGCCATTACACTGGCAAGGCCTGGTTGGGATTTTCACTGCGCCTCTTGTCCATGGTTCCCTGGAGCACTTATTTAACAATACCTTGCCATTGCTGATCTTAGGCTCCGTGCTGTTATACGGTTATCCCATATCTCGCTGGAAGGTGATCTCTTTTGTCTGGATAATTTCCGGGCTTGGTGTTTGGTTGTTCGCTCGAGAGGCACCTCATATTGGTGCCAGCGGTCTGGCTCATGGTATGTTTTTCTATCTGTTTGTGGCCAGTATCTTTCGCAGGGATAAAATGTCCGTGGCTATTATGATGGTGGCATTTTTGATGTATGGCGGGATGACTATGACCATATTCCCAACCGAAGAAAGTATTTCGTTTGAATACCACTTCTTTGGTGCTCTTGCCGGAGCAATATCGGCTGTCTTTTGGCACAAGCAAGATCCTAAACCAATAGAAAAACGCTATTTTTGGGAAGGCCAGGACGATGGCGTTGATGATCCTGTGATAGGAGATGATTGGCGGGATATTGACAATGAAGATAATAAGCCGTAAACCTGAGGTAATTCAAACACTTTGAGTCCCATGCAAAAATGGATATTCGAGCCCTATTTATCGGATTAACCACGGTGTTCGCTTGGACCCCAGCGACGATTCTGGTGATACTAGCGATATTCAGTTTGGCCAGCGCCATCTTTAATGTTGCCGAGGTACCGGCGTATTTGACGGTGGCGCTAATGTTTGTTGGCCTTGGCGGAATAGCCGGTTACATTGGCTTAAGTGCAGTTTGTTGGGGTTTAAAACTTAAAGCTGATCTTATCTTGCTTTGTTTAATACTTGGCGTAATGAGTTTGATATTTACCCTGGTAATGGGAGCCACCTCACAGCATGAACTCTTGCACATCGGACTGAATTGGATGGATATATATTTGTTTGTGAGTCCGCTGATTTTTGCCTTTATTCATATCGCTTTGCTTGAAAAAAAGCGGCGCAATAACCGTTAAATCGTCAATTCTCACCTACGACTTGGCGAAGCTGAGCTTATTGCTCAAGCCCATTGCCGGTTACCGCCCAATAAAGGCCACCGTATATATGTTCAATAAACGCTTTGTTTTGATAGGTGGCCGGCATATGACCCAGTGCAGTATAAAAGGAGCGGCTGCCGTCAAAGTTGTGATACCAGGCTATTGGGTGAAACTTGCCCATACCCTGGCCTTTTTTATCTTCCCAGTCGGCGACAGGGTTGTAAGTAGTTTCATCCACACTCAGTAAATAATTCAGCCCCTTAAGCTTTTTATCGCCAAATTCATACCATTCCTTTGTTCACAAAACCTCGTCTGGTAGGTACTCCAGGCCAGCAAAATTGCGAGACAGGACCTTGAGCTTAGCACTTTGTATTTCTGGATGAAGATGAAAACTGCGTCCAACAAGTTGAGTATACCAGGGCCAGTCATATTCAGTGTCAGCCGCACTATGAATACCCACAAAACCTTTCCCCGAGCGAATAAACTGCTCCATGGCAGCTCGCGAAAAAAAACTAAATTCCTTGACTGAAGCCGATCACACAAGCTAGATTTTACTGAGTTCTACTGGAAGACAAAAAAGTGATCGTCTTCAATGTTATTGACCGTTCGGTTTCATGTTATTACGCACACCATGAGTAATCGAGTAAATCATTTCAAGTTTTGCAAGCATTACGAACTAGACAGCGAAAGCAGCGACGCAAAAAGATAATATCAAACTTATTGCGATAACTTGAACGTCGTCAACAATGCGTGAGCTGATGACACAACCGCAAAAGCGATTAAAAAAGCGCGGAGTGGCGGGAAACTGAAATTATGGAAACGGTCCGGTTTGAGCGA
>JAWUXW010000164.1:0-8548 GCA_034111125.1 Paraglaciecola sp. | reverse complement strand
ACCTACCTTTAAGAATTGAATGAAAAAGGGGAGTTGGCCTAATGGCGTCACACTGGCATCAGGATCCCATTCAACGTGAACTTTCCCATCAAAGGTATCGACTTCTAAGGGGGCTTTCAGGTCAAGTTTCACAGATGAATTGGACGCACCCTCTGGGTGAATAAATTTACGGAGATTAGTCATGAATTTCAACTGCTGAATTTAGGTTTAAGGGTAATTGCAGAGCTTAAAAAAAGATGCAAAAAGTTACGGTGGCAACACCGATTTTTTTACAGCATGGATGTTGTTGCTTTTCTGGTCGCCTTGGGTACTTTTGTCTGGGGTTTCGAAATACTCAAGTGGTTTAGTCAAATCTGGATGGGCGTGATGATAATACTGCTGCTGCTAGTTTTCACCCTATATGTGGGTTGGCTACGACGTCATGCCTTGCGTAATATGGAAAGTAGTACGGATGATTGTTTTCACAAGCTCAGAGCACAATTTAACAACAACATTAAGCTCGCTCAGCTCACCAAAACCTCTATTTGGATGACCTTACTTGCGGTAGTGATTTTTTATTTTGGGGGATGGTTTTTCGACACCATACCGCCCGAAAAACTGTTAAAGAAGATCGCACTATCCTCGGTAATTTTCGCAGTGCTGATACCGTCAGCATGGTATTGGGCACATAAACGAGAGCAAAAATTTAAAAACGAAATCGCCAATCTGAATGACATGCTGAAATAAAATTGTATTAACAGACGGTGCAATCATTATTGGGAATATTCCATAAAAGCATTGCTTAATACCGCCGGGTACTATTCAATTTGCCTATTCTTGGATAAATTCAAAGGTTTATAGTTACGCCATGCCAGATATTGTAGTGATGTTCTTTTTGCTGGGTTTGATCGCAGGTGTGGTTCGCTCTGATCTAAAGGTACCCAAAGCGGCTTACGATACAATGAGTTTGCTATTGATGCTGACCATTGGCTTAAAAGGTGGGATGGCGCTGCATGGCAATTTGAGCTGGGGCTTAATGCCAGAATTGCTGTTAATTGCGTTAATCGGTGGCCTTATTCCCCTGGTACTCTTTCCCATATTACGTCGTATTATTAAGTTGTCCCTGCCAGATAGCGCGAGCATTGCCGCTCACTATGGCTCGGTCAGTGCCGGTACTTTTGCCGTCGCCTTGGCCTATGTGGAGAGCCAAGGTTTAAGTGTTTCGGCGCAAGTGACTTTGTATTTAGTGCTATTAGAATTACCCGCTATTGTTGTAGGACTCCTGTTATACAGACGTTATACCAGTGGGGGAAGCAAAGCCTCATTGAATAATCTGTGGCATGAGTCTTTCACCAATCGAGGGGTTATTTTGCTGTTGGGCGGAGTAATTATCGGCTTCATGTATGGCTATCAGCAGGGTACTGATGTCACCGAATTATTTACCGGCGCCTTTAAGGCGGTACTTGCCTTGTTCCTACTGGAAATGGGCTTGGTGGCAGCAGAAACGTTGCGTCCGATTCCTTTCAAACATTGGCGCTTGTTGATGTTCGCATTAATAATGCCAACGGCCTTAGCATTGCTTGGCATCGCTGTCGGTCACGTATTGGAACTGTCTGTCGGTACCACGCTTATTTTGGCCAGTTTGATGGCTAGTGCTTCGTACATTGCCGCGCCAGCAGCCATAAAAACCAGCATTCCCGATGCGGATATAGGTTTAGCCATGTTGGCATCCCTGGGCTTAACCTTTCCGTTTAACGTCATCTTTGGTATCAGTTTTTACCACCAGATAATCGTTTATTTGGCAAATTCTGGCTAACAATTGAAATGGTTAGACTTGTGGACCTTAAGAAGATCTTTATACTGCGCCGAGACTAGTGAGGGTTTATGAGCGATATAGAACAACTTCTTGAAAATAACAAATCTTGGTCCGAAAAGACCAAACGGGATGATCCAGACTTTTTTGACAACTTGTCTAAGCGGCAAACGCCAGAATATTTGTGGATCGGTTGTTCAGACAGTCGTGTACCGGCCAACCAAATTGTTGGCTTGATCCCGGGAGATATCTTTGTTCACCGCAACGTGGCAAATCTGGTGGTACATACTGACTTCAATTGTTTATCGGTACTTCAATATGCGGTGGATGTGCTTAAGGTAAAGCACGTTATTGTATGTGGTCACTACGGCTGTGGTGGAATTGACGCAGCCCTACAAGATCAACAACTCGGCTTAATTGACAACTGGTTGTGTCATATCAAAGACATTGCCCATAAACATAAAGATGAACTGGCTGTGCTTAACGAGCATGACAAATCTGCACGCCTGTGTGAGCTTAATGTGATGGAACAAGCAGCCAATGTTGGCCGCAGTAATATTGTTAAAGATGCGATTAAAAGGGGGCAGAATTTGACCATCCATAGCTGGATTTACAGTTTGCGCAATGGCCAGTTGAAAAATTTGGCCGAGCCGAAATAATATGCATCGACACCTTTAAAAAGTCGCTACGGTACTGTTCTGCTGCCTATGTTTTTCAGGCAATACATGGGCAGATGACCAACGATGGTATTTTGTTAGACACTTCGAAAAAATAAGCGGAAAAAATCTGGGCTTGACCGAACAAGGCATGCAAAGAGCACAGAAACTTGCCGATTATTTTGCCAACATTCCCCTGAGCGCCGTTTATTCGAGCGACTACAATCGAACCATGCAAACGGCACAAGCGGTTGCCAACGAGCTGAGTTTAAAGGTCAAGATTTACAATCCGGCACAACTATCAGAACTCGCCCAACAACTTAAATTAATACCCACTGTATTGGTGGTCGGTCACAGCAATACCACTCCCGAACTCATATCCCTCATGGGTGCTAAGGCAGGGCCAATTGCAGAATCAGACTATGGGCAATTTTTTGTTGTTAGTATGACAAATGGTAACATCGAAACAGAAGTTGAGAATATTCCTACCCAATAAATTATTCAGATAAGGCTTAACATCTGTAAATAAATTGCTAGAATCCCCGCACTTGAAACTTTAATGGAGCCTTACCTTGAAAGGGATCACTGCCTTTATCTTGTTCACCAGCTTAATATTATCTGTTTTTACTACCACCGCCACTGAACTCCCAGTTGAAAGCTTTAGTCAACTGCCAAGCTATACACGTCCTAACCTATCCCCTAGCGGTCAAAAAATTGCGTTTATTGGCAATTTGCAAAACCCACAAATTGCCATTCTTACCACTGTAGATTTGCAGACCGGCGAGAAAAAGTATTTATTTAAGTCAGATAATGAAGACAGTAAGGTTAATTGGTTTAAATGGGCGAATGAAAAAACACTCATCGTCAGTGTCAGATTTGCGGGTAGGCGTTATCGCACCGACACTATGGAAACTCGACTACTCGCGATTGACATAAACACCAAGGATGCGACTCAACGGAACCTAGTCAAGCCTCGCAGCAGGCGTCTAAAAAGTGAGCATTACTCGCAAGTACAGGACAATGTAGTGTCATTTCTTCCTGATGATCCGGATCATATTCTTATTGCCCTTGATTTGGATGTAGCTAATTTGCCGTCAGTATATAAATTGAATATCCTTACTGGGCGAAAAAACAAAATAAGCAGAGGTAAGTTAGCCATTCGTGATTGGATGGCCGACAGGCAGGGTAATCTTCGTTTAGGTGAGGCACTTAATTATAAAACTGGCGAAGCCTCAATCAGAGTGCTGATTGGTGATGACGATAAGTGGCACAAAATATTTGAATACAACGCATTAGAGGAAGCAGGCGTCACGGTCTTAGGCTTTGCCAAAGACCCAAATATCCTTTACTACAATAAGTATCACAAGGATAAAAAAGCCCTGTTTTCTGTGCACCTACCCACCATGGAGGAAACTCTGGTATTTGCCGACGAAGACTACGATGTAGATGGCTCGCTTATATACTCCCGTAAGACCAGAGACGTGATCGGCATTCATCACTCCCATAGCCCCAATAGGCGTATCTATTGGGATAATTCGGTTAGCAAGTTCCAGGAAGCGCTCAATCAAGCCCTGCCCGATAGCGACAACTACTTGGTTGATTTTAGTGAAGATGAAAACACCTACCTCCTGTACACCGAAAATGACTTTACCCCGGGCATATATTACTTAGGCGATAGAAAGGCCAAAACTTTACGTGAAATATTCGGACAATATCCAGACCTTGTGCCTGAGGTGTTAAGCGAGCATAAACTGGTCAGCTATATCGCTCGTGACGGAACAAAAATCGAAGGTTATCTTACGGTTCCAAAAAACACTAAGGGTCCGGTGCCAACAATTTTGCACCCCCACGGCGGGCCTGGAGCAAGAGAAAGCGATGGTTTTGACTATTGGACCTCTTTTTTTGCCAACCGTGGGTATGCCGTATTTCGCCCGAATTTCAGAGGTTCAACAGGCTACGGTTATGAATTTGCCCAAAGTCAAATGCGAGGCTGGGGCTTGACTATGCAAGATGACTTAACAGATGCCGCCCACTGGTTGGTGGCTGAAAAAATTGCCGACCCACAACGTATGTGTATCGTTGGCGCAAGTTATGGCGGCTACGCAGCGACAATGGCGACGGTCAAAACCCCCGATTTGTTTAAATGCGCAGTGAGCTTTGCGGGGGTAATGAACTTAAAAGCACTGGTAAGAAAGTCCAGGAATTTCGTCAATAGCAAATTCGTTAAGAAGCAAATTGGCGATGATTCAGATGATCTCAAAGCCCGTTCACCTTATTACCAGGCGGCAAAAATTAAGACACCTATTTTACTCTTGCATGGCGAAGATGACCGCGTGGTCGACGTAGAGCAAAGCCGCAAATTTGCCGAAGAACTAAAAGACCTAGGCAAATCAGTAGAATATATTGAATTTAAATACGGCGACCACTACCTATCCATTCAGCGTAACCGCCACGCCGCGTTTAAAGCCATGGACAGATTTTTAAAACAACATTTGCATACTGCTGATTGAACATCGTTTTAGCCCGTTCGAGATTATTTTCAGTCAGTACAAATATCTAGCCTTGTCTTATGCGAAGTTAGAATTAATTGATTCGAGTAACAAACTGAATTTGTGTTGCAGCAACATAAAAATATAAACCTCAAATAGTGTTGATGCTAAAATTCGGCCTCTTTTATTTTCTGAGCACCTTATGTCACAAGTGAGCCAAACAAGTAAAGTCAACGTTAAGCCTGCTTTGGGCTTGGCGGAATTTGTGTCTTTGATGGCACTGATGACTTCATTGGTGGCATTGAGCATAGATGCCATGCTGCCCGCTTTACATCAAATTGGTCTCGAGTTAGGGATTGATGATGCCCAGCATACCCACCTTATTGTATCCCTGTTTTTTATCGGCATGGCCTTTGGTCAACTCTATTATGGCCCGCTGTCTGACGCAAAAGGGCGTCGCTATGTGATTATTTCAGGTTTGATTATTTTTGCTATTGGCACGGTAATTTGCATGTTGGCAGAATCACTGTCGGTATTGCTGCTGGGGCGTGTAATTCAGGCCTTCGGCGTATCGGGACCGAGGATCGCGGCACTGGCAGTTATTCGCGATCAATACGCGGGTGAGGCAATGGCGCGGGTCATGTCCTTTATTATGATGGTATTTATTTTGGTACCCATGTTGGCCCCAAGTTTTGGTCAGGCGATTATGTATTTTTCTTCCTGGCGACATATTTTCACCTTCTTTTTATTTATTGGCTTAGTGATTGGTCTGTGGTTTTTTATTCGCCAGCCAGAAACCTTACCCAAGGAAAAGCGCCTGCCCTTTAGTTGGTCGCAACTTTGGATATCAAGCAAGTTCATCTTGAGTCACAAGTTGGTTATGTTTTACACCGTTGCTTCGGGGCTAATATTTGGCGCATTTTTAGCGTATATCAGTGCCTCACAAACCGTGTTTCAGCATATTTATGCCACCGGATACTTATTTCCTCTGTACTTTGCCTTGTTGGCTTTTTCAATTGGCTTAGCGTCCTTTGTTAATGGAAATTTGGTTATGCGCCTTGGCATGCGAAAATTATGTACTTGGGCAATGTTTGGCTGGATGGGCTTTGCTATCGTGCTTACTGTGTTATGTATCATATATGAAGGCGTCCCCCCGTTTTGGCAGACGGTATCGGTGTTTTTTGGCGCCTTTTTCTGTATAGGGATCCTATTCGGAAATGTTAACGCCATGGCCATGCAACCTCTCGGCGATATGGCGGGCATTGGCGCTGCTATCATTGGCTCCTTCAGCAGTGTAATTTCAGTGCCAACTGCCGTGTTTATAGGTAGCTTTATTGAACATACTATTACTCCCATCGCCCTAGGCTTTATGATATTTGGTGCCCTTTCTCTGATTTTTTTCTGGTTTGCGCAGCCCCGCTCAGCTTAGAACCTGGACCTCCGTCTTAATATTGGAATGCTTTTCGCCTACTACTCATTGTTCATACTTCGTTCAGCGTAACCTTGGATAACCATCAACATCAATTTTGCCAAAAACTC
The DNA here is from genome assembly GCA_034111125.1 of Paraglaciecola sp. Taxonomy (GTDB): domain Bacteria; phylum Pseudomonadota; class Gammaproteobacteria; order Enterobacterales; family Alteromonadaceae; genus Paraglaciecola. Next base: position 2,072 of record JAWUXW010000164.1, on the reverse strand, counting down.
GCTTTAAAGTGGCAAAGTACTTTTAGTAAGGGAGATTTTACGTACAAAAAACTAATACTCGCAGTAACGGTATCTGGCTTATGCTCAGCGTTTGCACCTCACCTGCATCCAACACCCAGAATGGAGCGGGGGTTGGGGCCGTTGTAGGGCCTTATTAGGCAAAGGCACTGGGGGCAATGATAAAAGTCGCTAGAAACCTGCGGGGTCAGGTTAGTTGAAAAGTACTGCTCAGCAAAGAAACACGCTTGGCGATTATTGCCTCGTTGAATTATGTGCTGGGGACAGCCAGCGATGGAGAGTCGAGGCAGGCAGCCATTCTTGTATTCCTTTACATTCTTTGGGTATACAAAGTCTAATTCATAACTCCGTTTATTCAATTCCGACTACTTTCAACGAACCCCGCAGGTCACAATGAAGTAAACCTTCTCTTAGTTCCACTTCAGTCACGGAGGCTACTAATTCATCGAGATTCATATTGATGCCTAACGCCTGCCTAACCAGCTCGCGCCCAAGCTTTCAGTGAGCGGCACGGTAGTGCCGCGAGTCTGGTTGAGGCACTTGTTAACATTAATGACTAAGCGCTTTAAGAACAGCTTTAGGCTCTTTAGCTACAACATTAAGTAAAACTAATGCCGGACCATGAGGTGTGCGATCCCCACGCTCCCAGTGACGTAGCGTACTGACACTAATTCCAAATGCTGATGCAAACTCATTTTGGGACATACCGACTTTGGATCGAATATTTTTTACATCAACAGGTGTAAATTCATGCACCACCGCTTTTCCTTTGTTGCCTTTAGAAAACCCTAGAGCTTCATCAAGGCCTTGCTTGATACTATCAAATGCTTTGCTCATCTCTGACCTCCATAGTTTTTCAAAAGTAACGCTGTAAATTTAGCTAGATCGTTACTTTCAGATTTAGTTAGGTTGGATTTTTCACCTTTACCAAACAGTGTTAACAAGAATAAAGGCATTGATTTATTATGATGGTAATAGATAACTCGTACACCGCCACTTTTACCTTTACCTTGTGCTGACCACCTCAATTTACGAATACCGCCAGTACCTTGCATGATATCCCCTGCCGCAGGATGTGCAGCTAAATAATTAATGACGCTCAGTCTTTCTGAGTCGTTTAATAATTTATCAGATTTCCGAAGGAATTCAGGCAGTTCAACGATGGTTTGCATGAATGCAACTATAATCCAATGGATTACAGATTGTCAATGGCATTAGAGGAATGTTAACGCCCGCCTATGGGGCAAATTGAGTGGGCTAAACTTGAGCGAAGCGAACAGCCCGCAAAAATTTGTCCCCGCGAGTTTACGAGCAACATAAGGCGTTTGTTATGAACCATACCTAACTACTTGCACTTAACAAAAGAATTGATTTTGGGTGGATTTCCAGAAAAAGCAACTCCTCCAGCTGCTCCTCCGGAATAATAAGTACTCATGCTGCTAGATTCGATAACAGCCGTGCCTCCACATAACTTATCAGCCTTTTTTAAAACTGCTCTCTCTAAGCTCTCTTGATCATGGTCATATCCTCCGAGGACTTCGATGCTATAACCATTGTCCTCCAGGGGTTTTATCTCAGAGTACTGAATCATTGAGCCTTCATGCCAAGTCATACTTGCACATCCACTGAGGCTTAAAAAAGCTAACATAAGTAAAAAACGTAAATTCAAGTAAAGACTCCTTTTGGATCATAACGCTTTGCCAAGGGGCAAATGCGAACGTTGTTGGGCGAAGCCCAGTGAGTATTTCTCCCAACCGCGCTGTTTGCGGCGAACTTAGGCAACGTGTTATAAGCCACTTTTAGAACCGTGAGTAAACAATAAAAATTTTGGGGCATACCCAGTGAATGTAACATGACCGGACACATAGCCCATTAATAATATAACTGACGTAATTACCCAAACAAAATGACCATAAGGTTCAGTAAAAGCGAAAAATATTACCGTTGGAACTAACAATAGTGACAGTATAAAAACAATACCTGATAACACTCTGAATGGTGTCCTAACTTTAGCTAATTGTTCCCTCGAAATACTCATATTATCCTTGGCTTAT
>JAWUXW010000163.1:0-12834 GCA_034111125.1 Paraglaciecola sp. | reverse complement strand
TTTAACGTACTGGTAAAAGCATGACAACTAGAATATTAACTGAAGCTGCTGCAAGTATTAGCGAGCTTAAAGCAAACCCAATGAAAGTAGCATTGAGCGCTCACGGGGAGGCTATTGCGGTATTAAATAGAAATGAACCTGCATTTTATTGTATACCAGCAGAGACCTATGAATTTATGATGGACCACATAGAAGATTTAGAGTTACTTGCCATTTTTGAACAGCGTAAAAATGAGGCTAGTGTAAAGGTTAGTTTGAATGACCTATGAACTGGAGTTTAAAAAGTCTGCTCTCAAGGAATGGAAAAAATTAGGCGCTACAGTTCAATTGCAGTTTAAGAAAAAACTTGCAAATATTTTAGATAATCCACATATATCAAGCGCAAAACTTTCGGGTGGTAACGAATTATACAAAATCAAGCTTAGAGAAGTCGGTTATAGGCTAGTGTACGAGGTGAACGATACAGTTATTACTGTCACCGTAATTTCTGTTGGGAAGCGCGACAGAGAAAAAGTATACAAAACCGCAATAGATCGCATCAACTAGAGAAACCAACGCTTAACATATGGGGATTTTAGGAGCGCTTTTTCAGCGAGTAAAATTCCCACCATGATGTTTTTGTTGACCTATCCTTATTTATTAGGCATTTTTATACTATGACTCTGGGTATTTAAACAGAAACACATAATTTAATGCCTGATTTACATTAAACCAACCTGAAAGCACCGCAATAAATGAAAATATTGTGGCAACTAATACCGCCCCCAAATATATATCAAAAGCAAAACTTACAATCATTACAACTAAGCCAGTAATAACAACACCTAAAGCCATTTGACGAAGTGGGACATTGGTATCTAGGTTAAGCACAGCGAACAAACTTTCAAATTGCCAGAAAAAGAAAACAAGTCCAAGAGCGCAACCAATTGCGCCAACATAAGATGTAAGCTTGTAATATTTAGGCTGGAGGTTTCTTTGATTTTGGAGACTTAGATCCTCAAAGTCGCCGTTTAGGCAGCCAGCTACTCTATTCTCTTATAAAATAAATCCCTTAACCAAGTTTTTTGTCAGCTATTCAGACTCGGCCTACCATGATGACCAGCTCGACACGCTAACTAAAAACGAGCAATCGATATTTATGAAATTCAGTTATGCCCGGTTAAATTAGTAGCAGCTCAAGTTTGTGCCTGCTTGTCAGTTGATTTATACCGAGCAGTTACACGACTCAAATTACGGTATAGATGAGCATCATCCTAGCAGGAGGTATTAAGTCCTGCCTATGTGACTTATTGGAAAATACTTTGACTTCAATATTTGCATTAGCAAAATAACTATCACCAATGCCATCGACAAAAAACACAGGGGAACAGCTAGACTATTCTTAGGGCATACATCCCCATAAAGCAGATCGGCGGCGACACCAAACAAGGCGATGACAAACACTATTAACCAACCAGCGGCGAAAACTTTATTTCGCCAGGTAAAGGAGTTAGGTAGTTGCGCTACAAAAATAAGCAGATAACCTAAGCTAACCAAATAGCAAATAGGCATACCCATCACTGCTGGGCATGGCGCCTCACCGGTGAATGTTAAGTAAGAAACATTTAATGCGCCATACAGTCCAATACCCACTAAGGCGTATTGGACTGCTTGCAACAATAAAGGGATTGGACTGCTCAAAAACTTAGCAATTCATTCTTAAAGGTTCCCTCTCGTTGTTGTTGCATTCCATTTATATATTGCACGCTTACCTTTGTAGCCGAACCGTCACCCAGGCCGAAAATTTGAATATGGGATTGATCTGAGCCCAAACCTTCACCTGAAACAAAATCACGCCTAATGACTTTACCGTTACTCAGCTCAACAGTAATTTTCGCGGCTATCGACTCAATCGTATCCGGGAGTTTTACTTTGAGATATTGCTGCGTGCCCCCTTGGTTAATAAACACTTTTGAAGGGCCGGCAAGATTGACATGGACTAAATCAGGGTAGCCGTCGCCATTAAAGTCGGCACTTAGCGGGGAAATACTATAGTTGTTATTAATCACGCCACTTTCCTTGCCTCTGGCAGCAAATTCGCCTGTTTCAGTTTGCAGCAAAAAACGTCCGGGTAAGCGTAAGAAGGGGATTTTGTGGAATGGGAAGTCGATATAGTTTTCCGATACCACTAAGTCATCTTTGCCATCGAGATTAAAATCTTCAAAAATGGCTCCCCAGGAAAACTCGTAATCTGCAAGTTTTACCTTTTGCGCAATATCTTCAAACTCAAAATTTCCTTTGTTTTGAAACATGATCCAATCAGAGTGGTAAAGCTGATCGTCGCGCAAGTCTCCCTTCGCTAAGATAGGAGGGGCAGTGCTACCTACATTTGAAAAGAAGAAGTCCACATACCCGTCATCCATATAGTCTGTCACGGCCAATCCCATTGGGTAACTGAACTGCTTAGAATTAGGATTGGGCACATCTGCAAACTTGTTATTGCCCAAATTACGCCAGGTTTTCACGTGCCCTGTGTCATGCACCGTCACCAAGTCTTCTAATAAGTCGTTATCGATATCGACGAACACACCCATAAAGGTATTGTGTACGTAGTGCAAACCAGATTCTTTGGTAATATCACTGAACGTATTGTCGCCGTTATTCAGCAGCATGACGCTGGTGCCACCATAACCTTCTTTATTAAATATATTCTGCCCTTCAACTAACTCCTTTTTGATGTAACCGGCGACGTACATATCAAAATGACCATCACGATTAATATCACTTATCGCAACTGACAGCGGCGAGGTATCTTCACCTAGCGGAAGGTCTAATTTTTCCCCGGAAAATTGCTCGCCGTCGTTTAAGTACAACCAGACGCCTGTTGTACGAGAAATGATTAAGTCTGAGAACCCGTTTTTATCTACGTCGATCACCGATGCACCAAACGTCGCATCTTTAATTTCAGGTTTGATCAACAAATCTGCTCGCAGTGGAGTGAATTTTCCGTTGCTGAATTTGAAAAACACGTCTTGCTGGTTGGGGCCTCCGCCAATAAATAATTCCTCTGTACCATTATTATCAATGTCGATGGCAGCACTGGCGGCAAAGGGCAGTGACTCTGCCGGATTGAGTTTGTGTTCAAACTCCAAATAGCTGGCGTCAAACTTGGGGATCAAAATATTCGCAGTAGAGACCTCGTAATCAATATTCTTGTCAAGTACAAAACGGGTCATTACCCCTCCGACTAACAAGACAATTAAAACCAGGATTGAGATTAGTATTTTTTTCATTATTTACTCCTAAAGTAGCACTATTGCTTTTTGCTTTTGTGTGCTTGAATCAAAGACATACTAAAAAATAGCGCGAAGCCTATATTTAGTGCGATTGGCATCATGTATTTACCGATATCGGGACTGATAAGGTAAATGATAAAAGACGAGAGCAGTAATGCAATCGGATTGAGTATGGCCTGCCATCTCTGGTATCGGGATCGTCCCGTCAGAGTCAGATAGATAAATATTACCGAAAGTAAAAGTGTGGTTATGCGTATTACTGTCAACAGACTCTCATAACGAAGTTGATAGAGTTGTGTCAATTCTTCAAAATTGCCAATCATGTTAGCGGAATGCATCAAGGCACCCATACTGGCTCTCGAACTTATCCAATCGCCCCCCAGGATAAAACCGTAGGCGCCGATCAGAAATCCAAAAAACGCGAGGCCTTTATTTGCGGGGTTCAACATAAGATAAATATGCCAGCAGCCGACTATGTATAGTGGTGAAGCAAATACCCCCAAAAAATGACCTAAGGTTTGTTGTTGATCCGATGTCGCCAACATAAACTCGTAGCTGTCTGATGAGAATCGTGCAAGGGGATCAAAATGCAATAAAAATTCGCCTGCGCCGACCAAAATTGCAGCAAGTAGACCGAGTAGCCCGCTTAACATAATCATCTTGTGTTCATCTTCGAACAGTTTCTTCATTGTGTGTCTCTCTTCAAACTTAAGTTGATTTTTAATTAAGCGTTAAACAGTTTTTCTGCGTCCCGTCATCGAAACCAGATAGCTGCTATCCTTCCAAAACATTGTTGTTTACTTGTCAGAGCGTATTGAAAACCCCGGCAAGCGGCTACTAAACAGCAAATAAATGGAATAGGCGATAATCATCAGGGTGGAGGCAACTAAGGTGATCATCACCCTTACATTACCCAGATTTTTTTTGCTCAGTGCTGGTCAAATTAGTTCTCTGGTAAATACTGCAGTAAAAACGATTATACCCATTCAGCAAAACAGTGAAAAAATTAGCGACTGTCTGGCACCTTAAATATCTTAAAGTTAGGCTAAACAAAATTTAATTCCGTCACTCACCAAGGTACAGAATCCATATGACCTTTGAGCAAACAATAAAATTTCAATGTTACTTGGTACATTCCTTACACCTTCGGGATGTACATCTAACCGCCCAACGGTTGCTGAGCAGTAATATCTTAATAATATCTAGACACCCAAAGTAATACTTTGACATATATGGACGCTCCAGTGATGTAAAGCTATCAGCCTATTGTTTTTGGTCATTCCCGCAGGTTGGGGAGGGCGACTTCAGTAACTGTCGCAACTCGGCGATATCGCTACGTAATTCGGCCATCTCGCAATGCAGGTCGGCCTCGATGTGATCACGGGTTTCATCAAGCGCATCCTTGCGTTCACGATTTTCCTGTTCGGTAAAGGTTTGCATTGCGTTGACGATGATCGCAATAAACAAGTTTAGCATGGTAAAAGTCGCGATGAGGATAAAAGTGATGAAAAAAATCCAGGCATAGGGATGCTCCACCATCACCGGGCGCACGATGCCCATGGACCAACTCTCAAGGGTCATTATCTGAAACAGTGAATACAACGATTCGCCGATACTGCCAAACCACTGTGGAAAATTTTCTGCAAACAACTTGGTTGCGATCACTGCAAACACGTAGTAAATCAACAACAGCACCAGCGCGATCGAACTCAACCCCGGAATCGAGCCCAGCAAGGCGCCAACCACACGACGCATCGAAGGTACCAGGGTGAGCAGCCGCAAGACACGCAGTATGCGAAGTGACCGCAACACCTCAAGAGGCCCACTGGCAGGCACCAGTGCAATACCAACCACGACAAAATCAAACAGGCTCCAGGGATCCCGAAAAAAAGCCAAACGATGCGCGTATATTCGTAACAATATTTCGATGACGAATACACCTAGAATGAAGTGATCAACGGCGAGCAGAATCGAACCGTAATTTTGCATTGCAACCGGCACGGTCTCAAGGCCAAGAATAGCCGCATTGATCACGATCAGGAGCATGATGGAATACTGAGTCTTCGGGGCTTCAATGCCCCGCAGGATGGCACCTCGCAGGCCGGACTTCGTGTTTTCTGTTGCTTTATTCATCGCTTTCCTCTAACCGCTATCTGGCGACATAATGTTGTGCCCGGAGTATTATTTTCAAAATAGCATGGACACCGCCAAATAACATGGACACCCACGCTTAACTTTGTGCTTTTGTTAACAACAAAAGGGATCATTTAGGATACCGGTCTTGCTAATTGATTGATTTTGGCAATAATCTCATTATCTTTTCGATAAAAGACAACGGCCTGGGTATTTGCAACAAAGATTCTGAGCTCATTTTCAAAGTGTTTGAAAATGGAGATCCGAGTACGGAGGGCTATGGTATTGTTCTGTCATGCGCATGGTCAATCGCAGAGCGACTAAATGGTGATATCTATTATCGCAGTAATCCAGACCATCAGCGCGTCACATTCTTTTTCTGCACGCAATACTGGCTTGTTTAAGCCATTCAGCCAAAACAAGATTGGAAGCCATACTCTAATACCGGTTGTAGGTTAGTCGTCAGAGCGCTTTAAAAATCGGGGTAATCGACCGCTGAAAACAATAAAATAGGCAAATATTCCTAAAGTTGAAAAGATAAGGCCGGAAAAACCTACCTCAATCCAACTTCCGCTAAACAGTAAATACACCGAATAAGCGATAATCATAAGGGTGGGAGAGGCGACTAGGGCTATCATCACTCTTACATTTGCCGGAATTTTTTTATGCTCAGCGTTGGTCAAATTATTTCTCTGGTAATTGCTGCAATAAAAACGATTATACCTATTCAGTACAACGGGTATAACAGAATTATGCACAATTTTACCAGCAGTTCAGTTCTGGTGCCCTGGGTAGTTTAGGGTTAGGCTAAGTGAAATCTGCTCCCGTCACTAAGGTACACGATAGGTATGACTTTTCCGCAAGTTATAAAAGTTTCAATGTTACTTGGTATATTCTTTACCCTATTGGGATGTGCATTCAATAATACAACAGTCGCTGAGCAGCGGGTGGCCGTGCTAACCATGCGCGCGCATGTGTTGAGCGAACTATTTACCATTAAACCCACTGTACAAGCACAAATTAGCAGCGCTGCTGGTTATGCAGTGTTTGATAACGCCAATGTGAATTTATTAATCGCCAGTTTTGGTGGTGGCTATGGGGTGGTAAAAAATAATGCCACGGGTAAGCATACCTATATGAAGACGGCCGAGGCAGGTCTGGGTTTAGGTGCCGGAGTAAAAGATTTTAGAGCGGTATTTGTATTTCACAACCAAGCCGTGTTGACTCGCTTTGTTGAGCAGGGCTGGGCCTTTGGTGCACAAGCCGACGCTGCAGCTAAGGCCGGTAACAAAGGTGCGGCGGCGAGTGGAGAAGTAACGGTTGATAACATCACCATCTACCAACTTACAAAAAGTGGATTGGCTCTGCAAGCTACTGTTAAAGGTACAAAGTATTGGAAGGACGATAGTTTAAATTAATCGAAATGCAGGTTGCTCCGGCTTGAATTTACTCAAGTATGACCAGATATAAGATAATGAAGAGTTTTATATGCATCGCTGCGAAGTACCCAACTCACAAAAAGGAAGTAAATAGTGGAATTAGTATTTGAATATCTCTTAACCGTACAAACCCTAATATTGGTGTTTGTCGTAGTACTACTTAAAACCTCGATTAAATTCGTCCCACAAAACCGCGCTTACGTTATCGAGCGATTTGGTAAATTTCAATCTAGTAGGGAAGCGGGCTTAAACTTTATTGTGCCCTTTATTGACAGAGTATCAGCTGACCGTTCGTTAAAAGAGCAGGCAGTGGATGTGCCCGAGCAAAGTGCTATTACCAAAGATAATATTTCCCTAAGTGTTGATGGCGTGTTGTATTTTCGGGTGCTGGATCCCTACAAAGCAACCTATGGCGTGGATGACTATGTATTCGCAGTCACGCAACTGGCGCAAACCACCATGCGTTCAGAGCTGGGTAAAATGGAGTTAGATAAAACCTTTGAAGAGCGTGATGTATTAAATACTAATATAGTTATGGCGATCAATGAGGCCGCTGGCCCATGGGGCATACAGGTACTGCGCTACGAAATTAAAGATATTGTGCCACCCCAGTCGGTGATGCAGGCCATGGAAGCCCAGATGAAAGCCGAGCGAGTCAAGCGGGCCCAAATTCTTGAATCCGAAGGCGACAGACAAGCGGCGATAAACCGGGCTGAAGGGCAAAAAGCCTCTGTGGTTTTGGCGGCAGAAGCGGATAAAGAAGAACAGGTATTGCGCGCCGAAGGTGAGGCAAAAGCCATCGTGGCAGTCGCAACTGCTCAAGCTGAAGCCCTGCGCCAGGTCGGTGAAGCTGCCGTTACCGAAGAAGGCCAAAAGGCGATTCAACTGGACTTGGCCTCAAAAGCGATAGAAGCCAAGCAGGCCATAGCCAAGGAGTCATCCGTGGTCTTGCTGCCCGACGGCAGTACCGAAGTGGCAAGTGTTGTTGCTCAGGCGATGACCATTATTAATACTTTAAACAAGGCTAAATAATGGATTGGGTAACGGCTAATATGGCTGAAAGTTTAATCATTCTGGGCTTAGTGTTGTTGGCCATCGAAATTGCGGTTCTGGGTTTTTCAACCTTTGTATTGTTTTTTGTCGGCCTGGCAGCGGTGATCACCGGCGGACTTTTATACATAGGGGCAATACCGGATTCAACGCTTAGCGCCTTGCTAAGCGTTGGGGTATTTACCGCTTTATTAGCCGTTGCTTTGTGGAAGCCGATGAAATCATTTCAGGGCCAGGTAGAACAGAAAAAAGTGACCAGTGACTTAATCGGCCATAGTTTTATATTGCTAGAAAAGGTCGCACCTGGCCTCAGCCCCAGTTATCGCTATTCCGGCATAGACTGGAAGCTAATCAGCAGCGAAGCGTTAGACGCAGGCACCACTGTAGAAGTTAGTGCTGTCGAAGTGGGTGCCTTTACTGTCAAAGCAAAGGCCTAAAGATGGTTATTTAGTTGGATAGATAGAATTGAGTAAGATGGAGCTTACTCAATTCTAGCTTTAACTGGTATTTATCATAGCTGCTCTTATAGTAATCTATTACTTTTAAGAAATATTTTTTACCCGCCTCAAGCTTAATAATCGTTCTAATGTTACCGCCAGCCGTAGTATTAGCATGTTCAAATATATGGGATTTTTGTTGGTTGAATATGTCGATGCGGGGTCTGAGGCTGGTAGATTGGTTTTCGATATTCACCACTAAATTGCCTGCCTGATTTGCCGTAAAAGAATAGAAATCTTGCCCCCTCATCCATTATATGGGCCTGCTGCAACGATGAGTCGATTTCCATAACAGTCGGGTTTAAGATGCTGTCGTTTGGTTCAAATCTATCATAGGATTTTAGCGGGGATACTTTGACTAGATATTGTCCACTGGCCGAGGCGTAATAATCACGTACTTGCAGATAATAGCTGATGGAAGGGCCAACCAATATATTGTGCCGCAGTTCTCCGCCGCCAGTGATGTTTGCTTTTTCGGATATATGTGCTTTTTCCGAATTATATATATCGAACCCGGCTTCTGTGGGGTTTAACTTCGTTCTGAGCGTGTGCATCAGCCATTGCTGTACTTAATGAGTAATGAGCGACTAGGTATTTATCAGTATAGAAAAATATGGGGGAAAGCGACAACAGACATTATGGGGGATAGATTCAGAACTGAAATCCTTTATAGACAAAGTATGTATCTGAGGTGAAAACTGTATGCTTTAGACCCGTTTGCCCTACACTAATCGGTGCCTTGCAATTGGAGAGGGTCCATTTATGGTATAAGTTAACTAAAAATTTCAGTATCGATAAGATAGGGGAGGTATTGATTGGCGGTGAGTCATCTTTCCCGGGTAAGGCAGGATAGAAAACTATAGATATCAAACTAATAAAGCATCTTAGCATCGAAGCTAAGCCACTAAAGGAAAAAGGTTGGCTTCCAAGTCAAGTAGTTGATGATGCCCATCATTTCAGCACCGGTTTTTATATGCAAGTTATAGGAGTAAAAATAGAGTCTAGTCTTTTTGGCAGCCAAATTAGTATCAATTCAGCTACCAAAAAAATATCTTTACTCTCCCGCCACCTGCATTTCATCAATCAGGATGGAGCCAGTTTGGATAGCGCCGCGATGTTCAATTTCTGCGCCAACTGCGATGATATTCATCAGCATCTCGGGTAAATTACCGGCAATGGTAATTTCATGCACGGGATATTGGATCTGGCCATTTTCCACCCAAAATCCGGCCGCTCCTCTGGAGTAATCACCAGTGACGATATTCACTCCCTGGCCCATTAATTCGGTAACCAACAGGCCCGTGCCAAGCTTAGCCAGCATGGCTTGGTCTGACTCACCAGTATGTTTGATAAACCAGTTATGAATACCGCCAGCATGACCGTTAGTGGGCATTTTCATTTTTCGACCAGAATAACTGGTCAGCAAATAATGATTGAGTACGCCGTCGGTGACGATGTCCATGTCCTTGGTGATCACGCCTTCATGGTCAAAGGAGGAGCTAGCCAGCCCCCGCAAGATATGCGGACGCTCGGTAATCGCAAACCAAGAAGGCAATACTTGTTGGCCTAGTTTATTAAGCAAGAATGACGAATCCCGATACAAACTGCCACCGCTGATCGCGCTGACAAAATGGCCAATTAAACTAGAGGCGATTTCCCGGTGGAATAAAACCGGCATCTTGGCGGTTTTTATTTTTCTGGCTCCTAATCTATCAACGGTGAACTTTGCTGCCTCAAGACCAACCTGCTCGGGCGACAACAAACGGCTTGCGTCTCGGTCAACCGTGTAGCTGTAATCTCTTTGCATGTCGCCATCTTGCTCACCAATGACCACACAACTCAGGCTATATCGACTACTGTGGCAGCCCACATTCAGTCCGTGGCTATTGCCATATACTTTAGTGCCGATGTTGGCGTTGTAAGAGGCGCCATCCGAGTTAGTAATACGAGAGTCGGCGCTCAAGGCACTGGTTTCTGCGGCGATGACCTGCTGTATGGCCAGCTCAGTATCCAGTTCAATGGGATGATAAAGGTCTAAGTCGGCAGGCGTAAAGGCCATTAGCTCTTTGTCGGCCAAGCCAGAACAGGGATCTTCGCTGGTATGCTTGGCAATCTCAATGGCTTTTTCTACGGTGAGCCTTAAGGCTTGTGGGCTGAGATCGGCGGTTGAAGCACTGCCTTTCCTTTGCCCCTGATAAACGGTAATACCTAAGCCGCCGTCATTGGTAAACTCGACAGTTTCGACTTCTTTGAGCCTGGATGAAACCGCAATGCCCTGTATTTTTGACATGCTGGCTTCGGCCTGCGTCGCGCCCTGCTGCTTGGCGAGTTTGAGTACATCTTCGACTACGCTCTGAATATCTGCTAATTGCTGTTGCATATCGCCTTCAATATTTAACTACATTAACTTGCAAACTATATTAATCGGGCTTACAAGGTTACAATCTCACTCTAGTGTATCATTAAAGATCAGCCCATGGCCTCAGCCTCAAATAAAAGCCCAAATAAAAGTTCGAATAAAATCGAATTCGAAAGCGAAGACGAAAGCGAATTACTCAGTAAAACTCAGCTTAAAACTCAGATGAATGCCCTGCAAAAATTGGGGGAATCATTGATTGATTTGAGTCCCGCCTCGCTGGCTAAAATCCCCATGGAAGAAGAACTACTCGATGCGGTGTTGTTAGCCCGGCGTATTTTGCGCAAAAAGGAAGGCTATCGTCGTCAATTGCAACTGATTGGCAAAATTATGCGGCATCTTGATGTACAGCCCATCGAACAAGCGCTGTTAGTCATACAAAACTCCCATCAAAAAGCCACTGGTGCATTCCATAAGCTTGAAGTGTTGCGTGATGAAATTCTGGCAAAGGGCGATGATGCAATTGAATCGACATTAGTTGAATACCCTCAGTTAGACAGACAAAAACTCAGGCAACTAGTGCGTCAGGCAAACAAACAACAAGCTGAGAACAAACCGTCCAAAGCGGCCCGTGAATTATTTAAATATTTGAAACAGGCTATAGACGGACAATGAATATGAAGTCAAAATCACCTAAGTTACTTATATTATTTGCTCCTATCTGGTTGAACGGATGTGGCGGGGTTTTCGGTGAGAATGGCAGTGATCCATTTGGCTCTGGGGGGACACTGCAAGCCCTTTAGTTTCCAGGATTAGTTTATAGATATCCTTGACGCACAATGTGAAGCTGTCAACAGTGCAAGCTTAACATCAGAGGACACCCTTGGCATACAAGCTCTGCTCAGTCAGGATGGCAGCACAGTCTTAGCAGGGCAAATTGTCAATTTTTCCACTGACTTAGGTACGTTATCCACCAGCATTAAGCTGACCAACGATGAAGGAATAGCCGAAATTAGCTTGTCCAGTGATTCGGCTATAATAGGCGCAGCAACGATGAGTGCCGTATTTGATGCGGCCAGCGCGAATGCTAACTTCGAATTTCTTACCGCGGACGCAATGGTGATTGCACAACCTTCGATTAGCCTATCCATGTTGAACAATGGACAAGCAGTTAATCGTTTTCAAGCTGACGAAACAGTTCAATTACAGGCAATTTTGGCGGATGCCACTGGTAGGCCAATCGAAGGCGAGATTATCGTTTTTGCCTCGGGTATCGGCACCTTGAATACCACTGACGCCCTTACCGATAATCTAGGGGCTGCACAAGTCTCTCTTTCTCCTGCCGTAACTGATATTGGTGCCACGGTGTTATGCGCTCAGACTGAGACTGAGATTGATAATCTAAGCTTGATTGCCTCGATTAATGTTGAAATCCAGTCTGTAGATGCACTAAGTGAGGATGTAATTCGCTTCGCTTACTTCACTACCGACGGGGTATTTGTAGAGGGTGAAATAGGCGTTTCTATCGCTAACGATGATGGCAGCGCATAAATTAGTGCCGGTGCTTTCCCCAAAGGGCGAGGTTTAAAGCAGCTTACTCTGCGTTGCATGAATTTGAAAGAGCACCACTATTCCCTGCATTCACGCGCCTTAGTTAAAGTACCACCGGCAGAGCCGGGGGTTTACCTTCTATTAATTAAGCGGCTTTAAATCTCGCTGAGTGGGTAATTACATCGGCTGCTGGGCTATTATGCGGGCAAACAGAATTGACCATGCCAAGTACCAATAAGGTGGGAGCATCTGAGACGCAATTTACCCTGACTAACGATGTTGATGTTGCCACTACCGCGACGATAACGGTCACGGTAACATCCCAAGCGGCATAGTATCTGATGTGATTGTGGTAGTGACCTTAGATTAAACACGCTAACACAACAGCATTATAAATTTCTAAGCGGTACCACCGACCGTCAACTCATCCACTTTAATGGTGGGTTGACCAACGCCTACCGGTACGCTCTGCCCGACTTTACCACATACCCCAACGCCTTTGTCTAAGGCTAAATCATTGCCGATCATCGAGA
>JAWUXW010000162.1:0-8948 GCA_034111125.1 Paraglaciecola sp. | reverse complement strand
GGCTTCCATCCTGATAATACTCGCCATGACTTCGTCCATATTTCCAGCGGCCAGATACTCCAGCGCCTTCATACCGCTTTTATGCACGTCCCCATGGGGCTTTTCAATGTTTCTAAAAGCTGAGCTTGAACCAAATTCAGTGCGGCCCGTCGATTGATACCACTTGCCCAGGCGGCATGATGCGTGATCAGAAAAATCATCAG
This sequence comes from Paraglaciecola sp., assembly GCA_034111125.1. GTDB lineage: Bacteria > Pseudomonadota > Gammaproteobacteria > Enterobacterales > Alteromonadaceae > Paraglaciecola. The sequence continues at coordinate 8,745 of JAWUXW010000162.1, read as the reverse complement.
CACTCTTATCGCTCAATCCATGGATCACACTATATATATCACTCTTCCATACAATATGATCTAACTTAACGGTTTGGATGAACGCCTGATGGGACCCCCCTGACATGGCTTTTTTCATGACACTGCTGCATTCAACAATTGAATCATACTGTTCGTTTAGTTTGTCGAAGCCCTCAGACAGGTGCACATTATTATCTTTTATTTCTTCTACCGCGCCCACTGCATGGCGAGTCGATTCAATAATATTCCCTACCAAATCCGCCACTTCACTGGCTGACTTATTGGTTTCGTTGGCCAGCGACCGTACTTCGTCTGCCACTACGCTAAAGCCTCTACCTGCATCACCGGCCCTTGCGGCCTCTATCGCAGCGTTTAAGGCCAATAAATTGGTTTGATCGGAAATACTGGCAATGGTCGAGACAAACTTGTTGATGTTATCCGCAGTGCTCGACAGGCCAGAAATACTGGTGGTCGTGCTGTCTACTTTTTCACCTAATTCCGCCATGGATTTCACAATATTGGCCAATGAATCAGCCGAGGTATCAAACAACTCGTTTATCCCTTGTACCGATTCATTGTCTCTTTCTATACGTTCAAAGGACTCCAATACGGCTTCCCTTACCCCTTCGACCTGATGCAAACATTCTAGGGCACATTGAATCAGCCCCTTCTCGTGGGCATCATGTTTCGAGGCTTTAGCATTCAATTCTAGCTCAAGCGCTTCGCCACGTTCTTTTTCACTGGACAGTTCTAGCAGTAAGAAAGCAACTTCTCTTTCCAAACTGGATTTTTCAGATAAACATTTATTATAAGTTGTGGACAATACAAACATGATACATGCGCCTTAATCTTTATAGTTCTTATCGTACTTTATAGTTCTTATCGTACTTTAAGTGAGAAACTAAAATTTATTTTAGTCAGGTAAAACATCTAATCGCAGTATCCACAAAGAACTTAAACAATATATGTTAGTTATCACGATTAATGGACTTTACTTTATTCGCTAGTAGGTGCCAATAACTCCTTCTCGACGTTTATCTACGCCGCCCTCTAAACTTCCATCGGGTTTGCGCAGAATAATTGATATACCGGAGTTCTCTCCTCGTGAGGCATCCACTTTAAAGCCGTAACTTTTCATTGCCTCGATTAAACTGTCAGAGGCGAGATCTTTTTCCAAACGCACGGTTTGTCCACGCGCCACCACATTGGGTAGGTCGGCGGCTTGCTGAGGGCTCAAACCCCAGTCAAACACTCCCACAAGGGTTTTGGCGGTATAGGCAATGATATTGTTGCCACCAGGCGAGCCCGTTGCCATCAAAAACTTTCCCTGCTTGTCTAGCACTATCGTTGGTGACATGGAAGAGCGGGGTCGTTTGCCCGGCGCAATGGCGTTGACTATCGCTCGCCCTTCTTTATCAACCGGCAGAAAGGAAAAATCGGTTAGCTCGTTGTTCAAAAACATGCCGCCAACCATACGGGTAGTACCAAAGATACTTTCCACCGTGGCGGTCATCGAGACCACATCACCTTGGGCATCCACTACCACAAAGTGGGTGGTGCCATGCACATCATAGCTTGCATCGATTCCATTGGTATTGGCCTGTTGGATAGAGTTGTAAGCCCAGGGATCACCAGGCTCGAGCTTGGACATTGCCTTACCGGCAGTCATTAACTTAGCCCGAGAAGCCAGGTATTCTTCATTTAGCATGCCCTCGATAGGCACCGTAACAAAATCTGGATCGGCAACAAATCGGTCTCTGTCCGCGTAAGCCAATTGCTGAGATTGAACGAATAAGGACCAGTTAAGTGGATCATCGGCACCCTGAGCAGAAAATCCTGGGCTTTTCTCCAGTTGACTCATGATCATGCCCACTGTCATCCACGAGGACGGCGGCGGAGCACCACATATCTGCATGTCACGGTAAGGCTGACACAATGCCTGGCGCTTTATTGACTTATAGCTTGCAATGTCCTCTGCGGTTAATGTGCCGGGCCGAGGGCTTTGTTGGACCATTGCGGCGATTTGCTGAGCAATGTTTCCTTGATAAAATTCGTTTACATCGCCTGCAATAATCTCTAAAGACTCCGCATAGGCGAGATTGGTTAATATATGCCCTGCTGGCAGCGGCGTACCGTCTTTGGCAAAAAAATAACGATAAGCGTCTGTTGGCCCTTCCTCTTCGGTTTTTGGAACATATTTACCATAGCGCTCTAACATGCCATACAGCCGCGGAGATATCTCAAAGCCCTCTTTGGCTAAGGTCTTTGCATGAGAAAAAAGGGTATTCCAGGGCAATGTACCTTGTTCTTTATGAGCCAGGGATAACATGGCAAGCACCCCAGGGACGCCAGTCGACAACCCGCTATTTTTGGCCTGTAGAAAGCCCATACGTTTACCGTTTTCGTCCAAAAACATGTCAGGCGTGGCCCCTGCAGGTGCAGTTTCCCGGCCGTCATAAACCGCCATAGACTTTGTCTGTGCGTCAAAATGCACCATAAAGCCGCCGCCAGCCAGGCCAGAACTTTGTGGCTCTACCAGACTTAGCACCGCTTCAATCGCAACAGCCGCATCCACCGCAGAGCCACCTCGACGCAGCACCTCCAAACCCGCCTTGGTAGCATGGGGGTTTGCCGTGACCACCATCACTTGTGATGGCTTCTCTTTAGGTTTCTCAGTTGATTTTAGGGTCGAGCTTCCACAAGCAATCAGCGCGCTTGCGAGCAAAGGGACGATGAGCAGTTTTTGTTTCATATTGTGGTTCCTAATTACAGCTGATGATTAGATCATCACTAAGCTGGCAATAAAATAGCTAATAAAGGCCAATACACCAGCAAATAATGCATAGGGCAATTGGGTACGTACGTGGGTCAGTAGGTCACTTCCCGATGCAATGGAAGAGACGGCTGTGGTATCGGATATGGGTGAGCAATGATCACCAAACACTCCTCCACCAAGAATGGCCGCCAACACTAACGAGGGAGGCAAGCCTAGAGTTTGAATTAAAGGCACACCAATCGGCACCAATATGGCGAAAGTTCCCCATGATGTGCCGGTAGTAAAAGACATCAGCGCTCCGGCCAAAAACAGCACCGGCACAATTAAACTTATGGGTAAGTAATCCCCTACTATTCCGGCGACAAATATTCCTGTACCCAGCTCTTTTAAGCTGGCACCAAGGGTTAGCGACAGCAGTACTATCGCCACCAAAGGTAAAATTTCTCCCATGCCTTTGAATCCCGTGTCGACCAATTCTTTATGGCTGTACTTACCTGAAGACAACATCAGTAAGTATGCGACTAAACAGGCAAGTACGGTGGCATACAACACAGATTTACTGCCACTTCCGCTGGCAAGATCACCATTACCGGTCCACAACATAAAACCAAGCATGCCGAAAATCATAGTTGCCAGTGGCACCAACATATATCTGGCTTTACTGGCGGGAATGGTAATGCCCTCCCCTTCTAACTTTTCAAGGGCGGCTTCGGCCTCGCGCATTGGCCCGTGCACTTTGTCTGTCACGATCGTATATAGAACCACTAATAAGGTAATAATTGCATAAAAATTGAAGGGGATAGTACCCCACAATATGGATACGGATGACTGCTCTAGTTCATAATTATTCAGTAAACCCAAGACAAAGGCACCCCAGCCATTGAGCAAGATCAGAATACAAATCGGCGCGCTGGTACTATCAATAATGTAAGCCAAACGGGCACGACTCATTTTGAACTTATCAAACAAACCTCGGGAGAGTATACCGGAGGTCAGTACGCTCAAATTGGATTCAATAAATACCACGGTGCCGGTAAACATAGTTAACAAACCCACCTGACGCTTACTTTTGGCAACGCCTTTATTGATCAATATTTCCACCGTAGCGGTAACCCCTCCTGAGTTGCGGATATACGCTAATAACGCGCCAATCATCAGGCTGAACAGCAAAATTCGGCTATTCCCTGGGCTGGTAATGATCTCTATGACACGCTCAATGGAGCCAATGCTGCCATTGAAGCCAATTTCAAATACATTCTCTATTTGCTGAGAGTAAGCAAGTAATAACTCGGATGAAAAAATGGCCAGGATCAAGGCCAAAATAACTTCCTTGCGCCAAAAAACGATGAGGATGGCAATAATGGGCGGGATTACAGAATACCAATGCATGAATGACCTTATTGTTATTATTTTTGATGATAGCCGACTACAGGCTATTACAATAAATACTAGCTGCAAGGCTTAACGGCGAAAATAGTATACCCCAGCGGAAGAATTCTTAAACAGGCAAAGCAGTAGTATATTTAATTTGCTCCATAGCAAAACTAGAGGTCACATCTGATAGCTCAATCCCTCCTAGCAATCTTTTATAGAACACATCGAAAGCCTTCATATCTGCCACCAGCACTTTTAACATGTAATCATATTCTGCACTCATCCGATAAAATTCGACAATTTGCTCAATATTTTCTGCATGCTGAGCAAATTTCGCTAACCAGACAGAATCATGCCGGCCGCTTTCACCTGTACAAATACCGTCATGCCCAAACCTAATTTTTCCGGGTCTAGCAAGGCGACGCGCTTGGTGATCACGCCGTTTCTTTCCATGGTTTGAATGCGCCGCCAACAGGGCGTGGTACTTAGGCCAATTTTATCGGCAATATCACTGACTGACTAGGTTGCATCCTGCTGCAACAATCGCAATATTTCCCCATCCAATTTATCCATAGCAATTATTTCTAATTAACTGATAAAACTTAGAATAAGTTTTTACTTTATCAAAATATTGCACAAAATATGGAATAATTTTCCAAGACTGTGTGGCATATTATTGTCCATCGAAAAGGCTCAAGCCCGTATCTATGACGATATTACGCAAACCATCGGCAATACCCCCTTGGTGCGACTCAGTAGGTTGCAAAGCAAACATCATGGACTGGCGAACATGCTCGCCAAGGTAGAATACTTCAACCCAGCTGGCTCGATAAAAGACCGACCCGCCATGGCAATGATTGAGACCTTAATGCAATCAGCAGAATTTACCCCCCATACTGAGATTATTGAAGCCACATCCGGTAATAACGGGGTAGCCTGCGCGTGGATTTTCGCGATGAAACAGACGTCGTAAACAAAAGGAGAAGTAACGTGAATCTATTTTTCATTCCTTTGAACCTTTTTAATATAATAAAAACGTATCATACAGCAGTCAGGTATCAGGACACAGCTTCCATACAGTTGATCAGTTCCTGTACATTGACGCTAGCCAAACCACTACTGATATCGGACATTGCATAGGGAATAAATAGCTCATTAAGGTGGAGCAACGAACCGCAGCTATAAACCACATTCGGCACGTAACCCTCTCTTTCATGCTCATGGGCGCACAACAGAGGCGCCTTAAGCTTAGCGATGACGCGACTTGGATCATCGAGATCCAATAATATTGCGCCTATGGAATATTCTCGCATGGGACCCACACCATGGGTAAGAACCAGCCAGCCTTCAGCGGTCTCAATGGGTGAACCACAGTTGCCGATTTGCACAAACTCCCAGGATTCAACTGGCTGTTGGATCACGTTGGAGCTTTGCCAAAAATGCAGATGATCTGAATACATGATGTGATTATTTTCGCCGTCCTGACGGGACAACATGACATATTTGCCACCTATCATGCGGGGGAATAAGGCCATACCTTTGTTTTGCACCGCAAAACCATTCAAGGTGATAATTTTGAAATGTTCGAAATCAGTGGTTTCAATCAACTGTGGCAGAATTTGTGCGCCGCTGTATGCGGTATAAGTTGCGTAGTATATGGTCTTGCCGCTGTCTTCTGTGAACCGGACAAATCGAGCATCTTCAATCCCCCCCTTATGCTCATCGGCAATGGGGAAAATAACCCGTTCGCTTACGGCATGCCCGCCAGAAAATATGAGACTGTAATTAGAATTGGCCAGCCAGTTGATTGCACTAATCGTCTCGTTCTGTCGTTCGACATCAAATTGTGGCTGCCTAAACAATTGGTCGATTTGCATCTGCAGAAGATTAAACGTGAACTGTTCAGGTAAATGTTCAAGCAGTTGTGCCGTGATCTCGTTGAGCACATTCATTTCGCTCAACTTCAACTCAAACAAGTGTTTATCAAAGCTCGATTCAACATGGCGTAGCGGCGTCTCCACGTAATGGGTGTCCGCGTCGAAGTGAATTTCGCCATTGCCCGCAATAATTCCACTACGAAAAACAATCGACGATATATGTCCCTCACCCACCGCCCGCAGACTCATAATGAATCGCAGTGAATCTTTTTTTACACCCCGTTGGTCTGGATGCAGTACGATAGAGGGGTTAAACAAGGCGGCCGAATATTCCATGGTGAAATAGCTACCAATGAGCAAACGCAAGGTGTTATTTAGCTTGACGCCCTGAGGCAGATAGGCTTCCACCAGATCAAAATGTTGTCCGAAGGTACGCCGCAAATGCCGGTGTCTATTGGAAAAAGCGGCCATAACCTGATCTAGTAGAGCCTTGGAATCAGCCTCCGACAAGGCCAGTATGCGTCTGAGAATATTTTCAATACGTAATGGTCTCCCATAGGGAATGTGCGCCCGGCAAATGACCAGCGAGGGGTCTGGGTCTAATTTCCACTGACGGCGACAAATCTTGGGAGAAACATTCATAAGTTCAGCTCCATCTAAGTTAAGATATTTTGGCTCAATGGTCGTAAATAAAGAACCGCTAAAGTGACGGACGCGGTGCGTCTAAGCAATGTTACAACAGCCGCTCAACTGAGGTTGTTCCCGCACACATTACGGTATCCGCTGCCCCCAAATAGATTTTTATTTGGCCGTCATCTTCCAATACTGCCCCACAACTAAATACAACATTTGGCACATAGCCGCTGACTTCCCAGGGATCTTCTGGTTGTAATATCCAGCGATCTCCCACCGCAATAACATGGGCTGGATTGCGCAAATCATGCAATGCCACGCCTAGTCGATAGACGGCTCCTGCCATGGTTTCAAATACACCATGATAGATATTCAGCCAGCCTTTTTCCGTTTTAATCGGAGCCGCACCCGGACCAATTTTCATTTCATCCCAATGATAGGTTTCGGCTTGTATTATTCGTTTTGAATCCCCCCAATGGACTAAGTCCGGCGAATAGGATATCCAAATTGACCAGGGGGAAATGTCGGAATGAGGACGATCAAAACGCACATATCGACCGTCAATTTTTTCAGGGAAAATAACCAGGTTACGCATATCCGCCTGGCTAATGAAGGCAATACGTTCTACTTTGTCAAAGTCGTCGGTACGAGCCAGCGCAATACGCACCCCGTGCCTGGAATAAGCGCTGTAACAGAGTAAATAACTGGTTTCAAATGGACAAATGCGCAAGTCTTCCAGGCCGTAGGTTTCGTATTCAGCGAAATCACCTTCAGTGGCGGGTATCAGGAAGGGATGCGGATGTGCCTGAAAATGAAAGCCATCTTCACTATCGGCGCGACCGATAATTGAACGCCCGTTATCGAGATGTGAACGAAACAACATAATATATTTGCCATTATGTTTTACCACGCCAGCATTGTGCACAGTAGCGACTGGATAAGGAATATCGTCCCGGGTCAGAATTGGGTTGTTACTATAACGTTCAACTATGGGCGTGGACATTTTGAAATCCTCAATATTTTGTTGAAATCTTGCTTTAATCAGATACGACCATAATCGTCTTCGAAGCGTTCGATATCGTCTTCGCCAAAATAGTCGCCGGTTTGTACCTCAATAAAACGCAAGGGGACACTGCTTGATAGATTGGCAATGCGATGTTTGCTGCCACGTGGGATATCGATTGATTGGCCCTGCTGCAATCGCAAAATTTGATTATTAACGGTCAGTTCTGCATTACCTTCTATGATCAGCCAATGCTCAGCCCGGCGTTGATGTCTTTGTAAACTCAAGCGTTTGCCAGGGGAAACTACGATTTCTTTGGCTTTATAGCGCGCGTCATCAGCAAGCACCTGGTAATAGCCCCAGGGTCGATGAGACTCTCGTGCAGTTTTGTCGATTATTTGTTGATAGAGTTTAAGGTACGCATCGACCATACGATCGACATTAAAAAACTGTTCTACATGTTGGCGGCAGTCTGCCCGCTTTAAGGTGTTTAGTTGCGCTACCGCTGCGACGGCCTGTGCCACATTCTCGACCAAAAAACCGTTAAAACCATGTTTTATTAATTCTGCCATGCTGCCGCGATTAACGGCTATTACTGGCGTGCCGCAGGCCATCGCTTCAATCACAGACAAGCCAAAAGGTTCGTTAAAGTTAATAGGATGCAATAGTGCTTTCGCTCCACCAAGCAGTTTGTTGCGCCGCTGTGGATCCACACTGCCGATAAATTCAATCTTGCCGGGAACTAATTGCGGCTCAACATATTGCTGATAATAATCCTGATCCTGGATGATACCGGCCATCAGTAATTTGCAATTGGCAGCCCTGGCAATCTCTATCGCTTCACGGGCACCTTTGTCATGGTGAATGCGGCCCAAAAAAAGCAAGTAGTTCTGTGGCTCCGCCTGAAAGCTAAACTGTGTTAGGTCAATGCCGTGATGTACCGTTGCTAGATAGTCCAACGTTGCCGCCCGGTCTGCATCACTAATGGAAACATAGAATACTTTTTTATTGTATTTTTCATACACAGGTAAAATTCCTGGCGATGAAAAACCGTGGATTGTTGTCAATAAAGGCGCAGTGGT
>JAWUXW010000161.1:0-11308 GCA_034111125.1 Paraglaciecola sp. | reverse complement strand
TATTCTTACAACATTAAGGTGTTTGCTAAAAAGGATGCTGGTCGTCGAGATGTAGAACGCTTTATCGAACAAGGTTTTTTGACATCATACAATGCCACCATATCGATTAGCATGCCATGGATATTGGCTATTAGTACTGGATGTTTTAAGGCGGCCTTAGGCATCCGCAGTGCCTATGATGGTGCAACGAACACCCTATTTGTAGAGCAATATACTGACAAGCTGATTGAATGTATTTTGCAAGATTTAGATCCTCAGGTCTCACGCTCAGAAATTGCCGAAATCGGCCATCTTTATAGTAATGCAAAAAAATTCACTATCTCGCTATTTTTGACCACAGCGGTGTCGCTCTTTTGCAATCACTATAAATTTATGGTGTTTGCAGCGACGGAACATGTTCTCGACCTTATCGACAGGTCTGGGATCTCACACACGATGATCACCTCTGCAGACCCCAGTAAACTAGAAAAATCAGTAAATAACTGGGGAGTCTATTACGAGACCAATCCTAAGGTTGTGGCTATTTCTTTGTCGAATGTGATGCAAGTCATTAATCAGCAGAAAAAGTTTCGGCTGATGTTTGAACATCTTGCTGACGAAATTGCTACAACGACTACAAAACTGAAAGGGAGTCAGCTATGAAGTCCCTTATTGAATCCTTTGGCCAGTCAAACCACAGTGATATCGCTGTGGAAACTGCCCATATACGCTTGACCTACGGTGGTTTAACAGAGCGGGTCAAACAGCTTGCATGCTGGCTGCTGGATAAGGGTATAAAATCCGTTTCGATTCACGCACAGAATTCTGTGGATTGGCTTGTCGTCGATTTGGCCTGCCAGCATGCAAAAGTCGTTTTCACGCCCATCCCATTATTTTTCAGTAGTGCACAAACTAAACGGGTCCTGTCTTCAGTTAAGCCGGATATGATGTTTAGTGAGCAATGGGGCCCTGATGGACAGAAAACCCCCTGTGAGCATGTTTCACTAAATACCTATAGCCTGTCTCACACCGAGAGTTTGCAGGTCCCCGTTGGTACATCAAAAGTCACCTATACTTCCGGCTCAACGGGTGAACCGAAAGGCGTGTGTTTAAGCACTGAAAGTCAGCTTAACCTTGCCTCATCTCTGGTCGAAAATATTGGCATAGGATACCCAAGGCACTTATGTCTATTACCGCTGCCAACACTTTTAGAAAACATCGCGGGAATTTATGCTCCTCTGCTCGCAGGAGGAACGGTTATTTTATTAAACGATGAACAACGAGGTTTTGCAGGTAGCAAATTAGTTAATACTCGAGCTTTATTAGCATGTATTGCTCAGTACTCACCCAACTCGCTGATCCTGGTTGCGGAATTATTACAGGTGCTGGTACAGGCAGCAAAACAAGGCTGGCAGCCACCTGGATCTCTTCAATTTATTGCTGTGGGTGGTAGTAAAATAGCTCCCTCACTGATCACCGAAGCAAGACGTTTAAACTTACCTGTCTATCAAGGTTATGGACTATCTGAATGCTGCTCTGTGGTCAGTTTATGCACAGCCACTGATGATGTGGAAAGTACCGGTAGGTTATTACCTCACATCCAGGCACGTGTACAAAAGGGTGAGTTACTGCTTACAGGCAACACCTTTTTAGGTTATTTAGAAGACCCTGACAGTTGGTATCAAAGTGAAGTCAAAACCGGTGATTTAGCCACGCTGAAAGATGATGTTCTTTATATCGAGGGGCGTATCAAAAATACCATTATCTCTTCCTTCGGGCGAAATATTGCGCCTGAGTGGATTGAGTCAGAATTACTCTCAACGGGTTTGTTTTATCAGGCCGTCGTCATCGGCGAAAGTAAACCTTTTTGCACGGCTATTCTGGTTCCGGTTAGGGATACCCTCTCGCAAACAGAAATCACTGCTCAGGTAGCACAAATAAATGCCAGCCTGCCCGATTACGCTCAGATTAAATTGCCGATAATATTGGCCCAGCCCATGCCCAGTGGCCAAGAGCAAGGCTTGTACACCGAAAACATGCGGCCTAAAAGAGTCCAGATTGAGCAATTTTTTAGGGACGATATTGAACACATTTATTCAACCTACCCAGCCCAGGAGTTATAAATTATGAGTTTGTACCAAAGACTATTAAATGAAACTAACGAAGAGCGAGATTACTTACTTTCTGCTCCGATCATAAGGCGATGCTTTGTGAGTGATATAGAAACAAGTGACTATGTAGCCTTTCTCACTCAAGCCTATCATCACGTTAAACACACGGTGCCGTTGCTTATGTTAGTCGGTGCACGATTGCCCGAAAGCAAGGAGTGGTTACGGGAAGCGGTTGCAGAATATATCGAAGAAGAGCTGGGGCATCAGGAGTGGGTGTTGAATGATATCGGCGCTTGCGGTTATGACAAGGAAGAAGTCCGTAATAGTCCACCTGCTTTCGCCACGGAATTAATGGTTTCTTATGCTTATGATTTAATCAACCGTGTCAATCCCATAGGTTTTTTTGGCATGGTACATGTTTTGGAAGGAACGAGTGTCGCGATGGCCGATAGCGCCGCAGACAATATCAAAAATACCCTTGCTCTGCCGGAAAAGGCATTCAGCTACTTACGTTCTCACGGCGCTCTGGATATTGAGCACGTGAAGTTCTTTGAAGACGTGATGAATAAAATCACCTGCCCAAATGAGCAGGAACTTATTGTATCGAGCGCTAAAAAGTTTTTTAGACTATATGGTGATATTTTCAGAACCCTGGATATCAGCTCCGCAAAAGCTAGCGCAGCGTAGTTATGAGTAAGCAAAAGGTTATGAGCAACAATAAAACATGTTTGGTCACGGGGGCATCTGGCGGAATAGGCGGTGAGATAGCAAAAGCCCTCAGCCAGGAAGGCTACAGGGTGATTATTCAAGGTCGAAACCAGGGAAAGCTAAGCCGCCTGCAACTCTTGCTCTCCGCTAAGTCTGGAATAGTGCTCGGTGATTTAAATAAGCCAGATGAGCGCAAAAGAGTATTAGCTGAAGTATTTAAGCATGGGCCGGTAGATCTGCTGGTCAATGCTGCGGGTGTCTCACATTTTTCAGCTTTTGAATCCATGCCTGCTAAACAAATGGGCGAGCTTATGCAAACCAATCTGTTCTCGCCGATGATATTGACCCAAGAGTTCATTAGGTTTTCAGAGGCAAGCCATGGGGGTAAAGCTAATCTTGCTCTGTCTGAGCAGCAAAAGGTGACAATTATAAACGTGGGCTCTGCCTTCGGGTTTATTGGATATCCCGGATTCAGTAGCTATTGTGCCAGTAAATTCGGATTAAGAGGATTCACCGAGTCAATAGCCCGTGAATATAGCGATACACGTTTTCGATTTGCCTATTTTGCCCCACGTGCAACCCGCACAGACAGCAATACAAAAGCGGTTGACGAGATGAATGCCGCACTGGGAAATGCCTGCGATCCTCCTGCTGTAGTTGCACAAGCTTTTCTCCAGTTGTTAAAAAGCACAAATAGAGAAAAAGTGCTTGGATGGCCGGAAAAGCTCTTTGTCAGGGTCAATGGTTTGTTACCAAGAGTGGTTGATAAGGCAATCAAATCCAAATTACCCACAATCAAACGTTTCATGGCTGCTCAGCTACCGTCTTAGCAAAAGCGGCAAATAACTGAAGAGGAATATTTATGAATATTGAACATCTGCTTAGTACATTCACTATGTGCTTTACCCTCGTTTTCTCATCTATTGCAATGAGTAATGAACTATTTGATGAGCAATTGTTAGCCCTGCAACACCAATGGGCGAAAGTGAATTACACATTGACTAAAAACGATCAATCCGAAGCCTTTGAGCAACTAATAGTACAAGCAAAAAAACTGGTAGAGCAAAATAAAAAGCGCGCTGAACCTCTGGTTTGGCTTGGCATCATTCAGTCCAGTTATGCAGGAGCAAAAGGGGCCTTTGGTGCTCTTTCCTTAGCTAAAGAAGCGAAGAAGTCCCTTGAGCGCTCACTTGAAATCGACCCATCGGTACTCAATGGATCTGCCTATACCAGTTTGGGCACACTTTTTCATAAGGTACCCGGATGGCCGATTGGATTTGGTGATGATGACGACGCAAAGGTGATGCTTGAAAAGGCCATAACACTCAATCCAATGGGGATTGATCCAAACTATTTTTACGGCGAATTCCTTTATGATGAGCGGCACTACGTTCAAGCAAAAGAACATTTGTTGTTGGCCTTACATGCGCCAACAAGAGAAGAACGACCTTTAGCAGACGAGTCACGACGGGCAGAAATACAGCAGTTGATGGCTAAAGTAGACAAAAAGTTGAAGAGGAAAAAGAAGAATTAATCAGGCTTACTTTCAAACAGCCGTTTGCCTCATGGTTAATTTGAGTAAAAGCCATACTTTGAAATAATCAAGGAACGAAAGCTCCTTTGTTATTTGCAATTTTTTTACCGGTAAAAAAAAAGATGACAATGAGAGCAACGGCACTGATATTACGTGAGCTTACGGCAGCATTTAAGCTGCTGTAAAGCTGAACGCATATTGTTTTACCTGCTAATATGGCACCACTGTCATAGACTTTGATTCGAGTGTTAGCTTAGTTGATGTTATTCTCTTGTGTAGCAATGTAATCAAACTCCGGGTCTACCATTATGTAGCCTTTCATTGCTTGTCGCCCTAAAAGCATCAGATGGTTCATGCTTGACCTGTCTGTCAGCGAAAGACTGATGGTCCATTCTAATTTTCCCATTACTGCCATTGTATTGATAATAAACCTGTGTTCTCTCTCTCCATTGGAAGATTTGATTCGCTTTTTTTTAACAATCTTGACTGAGCATTTAATCGTTTTTTTCACATCATGAGAAACAGGATGAAACTCGAAATTTAACATACCGGTATCCTTGTTTTCGTAAATGTGATCCACATGAAGCGCTGTGGTTTGTGCTCCCGTATCAATCCTAGTTGCTATGCCAAATAAGCCAAGCTCTGGTAAATCTATTGTTTCTCTTGCACCTACAAGTACTTTCGCTTTCATACCATTCATCTTCTGGGTTGCTTCTAAAGTATTTAAAACTGGTTAATGCTTGCAAACATAGACACATATAAGCTTATACCTAGTCGCTGGGAAGCACATTTACAATCTACTTAAGCGACTAGAATACAGATTAATAAGCAACTCTGCTGTTAGATTTTTAGCAGCTTAAGCATCAAACTTCTCAAAGCCCATTGAACTTCAAATCAAAGATCGATATCTCTTTCTTATGTATGAACATTGTACCGCTGAATCAATTTTAAAATGAGTCTATTCAGTTTCCACAATCAACAATGATTTTTCATACTCTGCAGTTAAACGCCCAAGCTTATTCTGATTGCCTGCATATCTGGCGCTAATAGCATCTCTATCAACGAAGCGCTCAGCACTATAGACCAGTAATGTACGCCAACAATAAACGTCTTTATCGCTAGCTGCCTAAGTGGCTATATTTTTACTCAGGAGTGAAATTATCGTGAAGTTGCTCGATATGACCCGCTACGTCATGTGGTTTGTCAAAAGTTGCCACATGAAACATAGCTTCACCTTCCTGCACCAGTGGAATGTTTTGTTTGCCGATAATAATACCGCTTTTGGGTGTCTTTAAAAAATCAACAAAATTACCGGTGGGACCACATATTTGTGCCAAATTATCACCTTTAACCACATGATCACCCAGTTTTTTTAGATCGTTAACGATACCACTGGATGAGGCTCTTACCCAGGCGCTGTCGAAGGCAATAAACGGTTCTGGCTTGACAGCTTTACTCTTGCGCTTGGCCACCATGTCGAGTTCGGCCATGACATTCATGATACCTTTTACCCCGGCGCGAATAGATACTTCATCGAAACGCAAGGCCTCTCCTGCCTCATACAATAAAATTTTGGTGCCTGACTCAGCGGCGGCGGCACGCAGGGAACCGTCCCGTAATACCGAGTTAAGCAACACCGGCACTCCAAAGGCCCGCGCCAACGCTTTGGTTTCACCATCCTCCAGATTCGCTCTTATCTGAGGCAGATTACTGCGATGAATAGCACCCGTGTGCAAATCAATCCCGTAATCGCATTGATGGGCAATTTCGTTTAGAAATAAATGCGCCATGCGACCCGCCAGCGAACCTTTTTCAGAGCCTGGAAAACTACGATTCAGATCGCGCCTATCCGGTAGATAGCGGCTTTGATTTAGCATGCCATACACATTGACCATGGGCACGGCGATGAGCGTACCCTTAAACAATTTAAGTGATTTCATGCGCAATAGTCGCCGAACGATTTCAATGCCGTTAAGTTCGTCCCCATGTATGGCCGCGCTAATAAACATAATCGGGCCAGGCTTTCTGGATCGAATAACTTCCACTGGGATGGACATCTGCGAGTCCGTATATAGTCTCGCCACCGGCAATTCCAGTTTGAGTCTTTTACCCGGGGCGATCTCTATACCACCGATCGTTAATAAGTCTGCGACCATCAATCAACCCTTACCTTGGGTGCGATTACGATTAGGTTTGGCGTTTTTTTCGATAAATTGAAATACCATACCAGCCACATCTTTCCCCGTGGCAGTTTCAATTCCCTCAAGGCCAGGAGAGGAGTTCACTTCCATCACCACCGGGCCTCTTGATGAGCGTAACAAATCCACACCACACACATTTAGTCCCATAACATTTGCTGCTGACACCGCTGTCGCACGTTCTTGTGGCGTGAGTTTTATCACCTCGGCACTGCCCCCCCGATGCAGATTGGAACGAAACTCTCCCTCTGCTCCCTGACGTTTCATCGCCGCGACTACCCTATCGCCCACTACAAAACAGCGAATATCAGCGCCGCCCGCTTCTTTGATAAATTCTTGTACCAGAATGTTCGCTTTGAGACCCATAAACGCCTCAATAATCGCTTCTGCGGACTTGCTTGTATCAGCCAGCACCACGCCAATGCCTTGAGTGCCCTCGAGCAATTTGATCACCACTGGGGCGCCACCGACATTTTTAATTAAATCTTTGACATTGTCGGGACTGTGGGCAAAACCGGTGCGGGGTAAACCAATGCCTTTTCTGGATAACAATTGCATGGAACGCAATTTGTCGCGTGAGCGACTGATAGCAACCGACTCGTTGACACAAAAACTACCGGTCATTTCAAACTGACGCACAACGGCCGTGCCGTAAAAAGACACAGAGGCGCCAATTCTTGGAATAACCGCATCATATTGGGGCAGCTCCTGCCCCTTTAAACGCACCACGGGTCGACTGCTGGTAATATCCATATAACAATGCATGGTATCGATGATATCAACTTCGTGACCACGGGCGATCCCCGCCTCTTTAATACGACGTGTTGAATATAAATTTTTATTTCGAGACAAAATAGCAATTTTCATGGTGGAGCCTTTTCTTTGGAAATAGCCACAATGTTATGGCAGATTAGTTGGTAGACTCCGCTCAGCAATTGAAAGTCACAATTGACAAACAAAATCAGCGCTTTGAATTATAGAGTCGCAAACATTGGCACGATAGCTCTACAATTTATAAAGCATCCTGTTTCTAAACCTCTAGTTTGTCATGCTCTTCCAGCCAGAAGTGCATAAAATCAGCGGTTAATTGTTGCTCAATCTCAATCGCTTTGTCGGTTGGGCAGAATATCGTAAAGTCTAATTTGGTATAGCCCAGCTCAGTCGTACCCACTTCTATTTGCGGCACCGGACCGGCAATGGTCACCTGCATTTTGTGCTCTATGGATTGATTGTAACGGGCGGCAACCTCTTTAAACTCTTTGCAGTACAGATTGGCCTTACGCAGCAACTTAGCGGTAAACAAAAATGGATTTACCAGAGTATCTTTGGTGATGGTGAAGTGATGCATGGCATATCGCTTCATAAAGTTTAGATTTTTAATAGTACTGGTGATCAGCTTATTATTAGGGATAAAAAGCGTCTTGCCGGTATATTGATAAGTATGAATATTAACCTCTAACACAGTGGTTTTAATCCATTCAATTTGCGACACTTCCCCTACATAATCACCCACCTGCATCCAGTCTCCAACACGAAAGGGCCGAGTCGACATCAGGTAGAAAAAACCGATGATACATTGAATAAACTCTCTGGTGGCCAACACTATCGCCACCGCAAAAGCCGCAATGGAAAGGGCGAATTTTTGCAACTCCCCAGCCCACAGACTAAATAACAATAAAACCAGAATAAAATTCAGAAAATTCCTGATATTGCTCTCAAGATCTCGATTATCTTCACCCTTGCTCTTGGCCTTTTTCCTGACCAACTTAATCAACAAATATTTAAAGCTCAACGCCAGGAATGTAAGGACGATTGTGACAATCAATTTGTTTTCAATAATTTCTTTTAACATATTATTTCTATTATCTGTGAAAGTTAAGTGTGGGCAAACCAGCAAGTTGCAGAGCCTTGCTCTTTTTTACCTGCGCGCCTTCTAGACGGACAACGTAATCAGAAAGTCACAGTTATATCAGGTGTATATCAGTTTTTTGGCCCATATTTTTCTAAAGGGTAGAAATACCCCTAGTAACCGGTCTCAAATCAAAGTGAAAATTAGCCGTAATGTACGGGGTAAACTCAAGGTATGTTTACAGGATGGGCACTAGTTTATATTAACAAGCCCGGCGGTAGTAGATACAGCACAGCGAGGATCCGTCGCTTGTACCCCTTTGATCATCTCCTGGCTTAGGGTGACAGTCTTGCCTTCATGTTCAAAGGTAATGGGATCGCAACCATGATCCTGCTCACAGATGAGATCAAATTCCGGTTTCGCTTTTATGTGGCAGCCAAAACAATTGCCACCAAACTTATTGACCGCTTCAAAGGCACCACGGACTGTTATTTCTGAGCCCTCTTCTGACACTGCCAATTCAAAGAACTCCCAGTCCTTTGTGACTGCATTAAACCCTTTTTCACGTTTTACCATCACTTCAGTAGGTACTAACTGCACCACCGAGCCAACCGGATATACTACATCCTTCTCGGCTTGAGCAGCCTTAAGTGTTTCGGCATGATTGCCCAGCAGATTATCGACAAAGAAACCGCGCACCGGGGTCATGTCGGTGAGGCATTTGAAACTGTCTTTATTCACCTCAACAGTTTCAGCATTAGCGAAAGCGACGAATAATACCATGCAAGCTAAAAGCGCAATACGTAATGATTTTATAAATTTCATGTTCATTCCAATATCTATAACAGAGCAAGAAGTATTAGGGACACATAACCGGGCTGCCACTTTTATTCAATTATTAACACCGATAATTCTTTTGAATAAACAAAAAAAGCCAAGCAATTGCTTGGCTCTTTCACTTTGTAAATACAGGGATATTATCCGATAAGGGCCTTACCAAAATATTTCAGCGCAACGGTGTTGATAAATACCAGCAAGAGTAAAACCGGGATAAAGGTTCCAACAGAGAAGTCTACATACTTCTCAAACCAGCTATTCTCATAGTCGGGAGAGCCTTTGTCCAACTCATTGTTGAAGTTGCTTTTCTTCCACCGATAGATAACGAAAATACAAATCAAGAAACCGTTGAAGGGTAGGATCGTGTCATAAAACACATCTATGACAACATCGAAGAATGACTTCGTTTGTCCGGCATAGGTGACAAATTCAGTAAAGAAACCGACCAATCCGAATGACGTAGCAGAGACTACCGCAAAAATCACCAACAATAGCCCTAACCAACCAAGTGATTTCTTTCGACTAAATCCCTTGTCTTCCATCAATGCTGCTACCGGTACTTCAAAAATAGAGACTAATGAAGTGATGGCCGCAAAAAACACCAATAAGAAGAACAGGCTGGCAACAACACTCGCGCCTGCAAAGCCAATATTCACCTGCAGGGCCAGAAATATTTTGGGTAAGAAAGTGAAGATCATGCCGACTGAGGAATCACTCAAATCCGCAGTATTGGTATTTGGATTGAATGAGAAAATGGCGGGAAGAATAAGCAAACCGGCAATAAAGGCCACGGCGGTATCCATCAGAGCCACTAGCTTGGCAGAGCCGGGCACATCACTTTTATCGTCTAAATAAGAGCCGTAAGTGATCATGATCCCCATCCCCAAGGACAAGGAGAAAAAAGCCTGAGATAGGGCGGCACTGACTACGGAGGCATCGATTTTACTAAAGTCAGGGATCAGATAGTACTTTACTCCTTCCATGGCGTTGTCCAGAGTTAAGACAAAAATAATCAGGGCAATGAGCATAACAAACAGAGCGGGCATCATCAGTTTGGCGGCCTTCTCTATGCCCTGTTTTACCCCACCTTGGAGGATCAAATACACAATGGCGACTACCGCAATCATGTATAAGAACAAATCATAGCCATTGACAAAGGTGCCAAAGGTAGAGGGATCAGCCAGCACATCCAGATTACCTATGACTGATTGGAACAGATATCCGAAAATCCAAACGGTGATCACCAGGTAGAATACTGTGATCATAAATGGGGTGATAATTGACAACCAACCAGCCAATTTCCAGCTACGCTCACCACCGGTAAGTGAACTGTAGGCACCAAGGGGATCTTTGCGACTATGGCGGCCTACGGACATCTCGGCCAGCATTACCGGCAAGCAGATAAATGCGATAAAGATGGCGTACATAATCAAGAAAGCTCCACCACCATTTTTAGCAGCCGCAACGGGAAAACCCACCATGTTACCGATACCCACTGCCGAGCCAGCAGCAGCGAGAACAAAACCTAAGCGAGATCCAAATTGTTCGCGGGGGACACCCATAGCCTGAGCCTTTATTATTTTTGTAGTCTAAGAGAGATGTTAACAGCAGATAATTAAAAAGTCTTTGTTCATGCGTGAAGGGGGTCGCGAAAAGAATTAACAAAACGTTTACAGCGTCCCTCACTTACCAAGGAGGGTTAACATTACTCAAGTGACTTTCGTTTTGCCATCAGAAAATCTCGCTCTATGTTGTTTTGGCTTAATGCTATAGCGCGTTCGTAACAAGCCATGGCTTGGGTGGTCAATCCCAGTCTGGGCTTGAATCGCTATTTTTTTGCTGATATCTGGCTCACGATCAAGAACTAGGTTATCAGTAAGTTAAAGGTTTAGTATCTTAGTTAAACCACTCATATTGAATTGGGATACTAAAGATCAAGGGGGCCATATTATCGAATTTGCTGCGATTAAGCTCACACTGTATGTTTTTAGCATAAACTAATTTCCAGGGGTCGTTGATCAACCATAAAGTTGTTCCATCGACTGCTACACCTTCAATTGAGGCATTATCCATTCTCTCCCATTTTCCACAG
>JAWUXW010000160.1:0-11881 GCA_034111125.1 Paraglaciecola sp. | reverse complement strand
TAACAAAAATCAAGGCTAATAGGGCTGGCACAGCCTGAATATATATAATCGAAAACTTAGCAGTAAGACCACCAAAAATGCCGGCAATTAACACACAGCTCAAAAAGAAAATCTTCAATCCGTGCTTGCCTTGCAATAATCCCCACAATAAACCCGCACCCAGAAAGCCATTGTAAAGGCCTTGATTCATCGCCAATATTTGCGAGGAAGCGGCGACTTCAGGTGCCATAACAAATATTTTTTGACCAATCGGGTGGTTCCAAAAAAACATCTCCAGCACCATAATAGCGAGATGTATCATAGCAACCAAAAAGGTCAGCAGTCCGGCAAAAAATCTCATGGTGAATTCCAAGTTAGTCTTTTAAGAATACATAATGTCCTAAACATCTGCGACTTGCAAAGAAACCGTTTTTTTAGCTGTTGCGAGTACTTGGGTGCCGACCTGATTGAAGCCAAATTCCGTATGAAACCGAGCCGAAATAACATTGGGCGGCTGTATATCAAACTCGCAGGCAATACGTTTATAAGCTTGTTTTTTGCAAGGTCGAAAATGTCTTGATATAGCAAAGACCCCAAACCTTTTCCTTGTTGAGCTGCGTCTATCACTATCCGATCGATGTAAATAAAATCACTGCAATTTCGCCTAAACCATTGATAGTTAACGCTGTCATAATCTTGCTGTCCATCTAGGGCCAGTAAAAATGCGACAACTTTACCCTGGTCTTCCACAACCCTATGATAGCAACTGAGTCTGTCCAACAGAGCGGTACGCTACAGATCCATCTCGCTGGTAAACTTAACGAAGGATTTATTCAGCTCAACTATACTGGGAAAATCCCTTTGCTGAGCATCACGAATAATATGAGTTGTCATGGCTATACTCTTCACTTATAAAAAAAGCGCCAATAGGCGCTTTTTAACTATTACGTTAGGGTCAGTTGACCCTAGACAAACTACTTGCCTGACTGGTTCTTCATATAACGGAAGAAGTCGCTGTCCGGCTCAACAATCAGCACGTCCTGCTTATTGTTAAAGCTTGCCTTATAGGCGTCCATACTTCTTAAGAAGCTATAAAATTCAGGATCCTTGGTGTAGGTTTGCGCATAAATCTGTGCAGCCTGTGCATCCCCTTCACCTTTAAGCTTACGGGCGTTACGCTGGGCGTCTGCCAACATAACCGTAACTTTAGCATCCATATCAGCTTTTATAATTTCCGATTGCTCTTTACCTTCTGAGCGATGCTCCCTGGCGACCGCATCACGCTCGGTCCGCATACGTTGGAATATAAAGTTACGGACTTCTGGTGGCAGGTTAATTTGCTTAACCCGCACATCGATAATCTCTATACCCAGTTGGTCTGAGCTCTCAGATGCTTGGGCCATGGCTTCGTCCATTAATTCTGAACGTTCACCTGAAACAATTTGTGAAATGGTGCGCGTACCAAATTCAGAACGCAGGCCATTATTCACTTTTTGTTGCAGAAGTATTTCGGCACTGTCTTTGAAACCACCGGTTGCCAGATAGTAGCGAGCAAAATCTTTGATTTTCCACTTCACATACAAATCAACAATCAAATCCTTTTTCTCAGACGTCACAAAACGGCTGGGCACTTCATCCAGAGTTTGGATCCGCGCATCCAGTTGCACTACCCGGTCAATAAAAGGTAGTTTCCAGTGAATGCCTGGTTCAAATACAACAGTTTGGTCTGTATCGGCATCTTTTTGCACTTTACCGAATTGAATGACAATGGCTTTGCTACCTTCTTTGATCACAAACAAGGAGCTGAAAGTCAATGCGCCCACCGCGACTAGCACTATGATAATAAAATTTTTCATCTAGTTTCTCCCACTGCGTAAGCGATCGCTTCGTGTACTACTGGAAATCGGCGTATTCGCATCAACCGGATCTTGATTACGTAATCCCTCTAAGGTACTACGAATATTAGCCGGTATATTTGCACCGTTTTGACGCTCTAATATCTTATCTAGAGGCAAATACAGCATGTTACCGCTACCTTTGGTATCCACTAATATTTTACTGGTAGTGCTATACACATATTCAAGTGTATCGAGGTAGATACGACTACGTGTGACTTCTGGTGCCGCTGTATATTGCGGTAATAACTCTTCAAAACGGGCGACTTCACCCTGAGCTTTGAGAGTCATTTTCTCTTTATAAGCTTGCGCTTCCTGAGCCATACGATTTACCTGACCACGGGCACGAGGTTCGATTTCACGAGAATAGGCCTGGGCTTCATTGATGAAACGCTGCTGATCTTCCTGGGCGGCAATGGCGTCATCGAATGCCGCTTTCACTTCCTCGGGAGGACGGGCATCCTTGAAGTTCATATCGACAATGGCTAAGCCCATATCATAGGGTTCAATAATGCTTTGCAGCTCGTCACGGACACTTTGGCGTGCCACTTCACGACCACCGGTAAGAACATCATCCATGGTTGAATGACCCACAACATAGCGGATGGCGCTGTCAAAGGCCTGACTTAGGCTTTCTTCAGGACTGGTCACAGCAAAGCTATATTTGTAGGGTTCGAGGATGCGATATTGCACTTCCATTTCGACCCGAACCACGTTTTCATCTTCGGTCAGCATCGATCCGGCAGATGGCATGGAGTGAATAGTTTGTACATCAACTGGGATCACCGTATCTACAAATGTCGGTTTCCAACGCAAACCTGGATCGACAAATTGACTGAACTCGCCAAATCGCAAGACTACGCCCCTTTCCGCTTCACGTATGGTGTAGAAACCACTTATCACCCAAATAATGACCAGTATTCCAGCAATGATACTGGTGCCCAGGGCACCCATTCCGCCGCCATTGGAAGAGGAGCTGCCCTTACCACCGCCAAACTTACCAAATTTATTGAGTATGTTCTTAAACACCTCATCTAAATCTGGCGGACCTTGGTCTCGTCCACCTTTGTTTTTCCAGGGATCATTATTGTTACCGCCGGGCTCATTCCAAGCCATCTTCACTCTCCAAATAGTTACATTACGTAAATTGAATAACTCTTCTTATAAAACAATAAATTTGTCATCAGTGCTTAACGATATAGGATTCCAAATCGTCGTCGGTTCGTTTCACCAGACGGCGCCAATCACTATGAGCCATTCGCACTTCGACTTGCCAATCACCGTCTTCAGCATAACTTTGTGACGAGATACAATTCATACTATAAAAAACGCTTTTTAGTTTACCTTGCTCAGGCGGAATACGTAATCTATGTACCACCATATTTTCTGCTAAACATTCACTTATCGCAGTAAACAGCAAATCAATACCAATATTTTGCTGGGCAGACACCCATACTCGTACTGGTCTTCCTTGATCATCTCGGTCAATTTTTGCTTCGACTCCTTCCATGCGGTCAATCTTATTACAGATCATCAGCTGAGGAATGTCATCTGCATCAATTTCATCTAATACCTCATTGACCTGATCAATATTCTCCCGAAATTGCTCATCGGCATAATCCACGACATGCAATAACAAGTCTGCTTGTTGGGTCTCCTGTAATGTCGCTTTAAATGCGGCAATTAGATCATGGGGGAGATGTCGGATAAAACCAACCGTATCGGCAAGAATAGCTGTCCCTACATCTTGTAACTGAATTTTTCTAAGGGTCGGATCGAGGGTGGCGAATAACTGGTCTGCCGCATACACCTTCGCATCAGTAATCGTGTTAAATAAGGTGGATTTACCGGCATTGGTATATCCCACTAAAGATACGGTGGGAATTTCAGCTCTGAGACGGGCTCGCCTACCTTGTTCCCGCTGCTTTTGTACCTTTTTAAGCCGTCCCAGAATGCTCTTTATGCGAGCTCGTAATAAACGACGGTCGGTTTCTAACTGGGTTTCACCGGGACCGCGCAGGCCAATACCACCTTTTTGCCGCTCTAAATGAGTCCAGCCACGGATCAATCGCGTAGACATGTGCTTCAGTTGGGCAAGTTCAACCTGCAACTTACCTTCATGGGTACGAGCACGTTGAGCAAAAATATCCAGGATCAGGCCTGTTCTATCGAGTACCCGACATTGAAACAGTTGTTCAAGATTACGCTCTTGAGAGGGAGACAAGCTATGATTAAAAATAACCACATCAGCTGCATTGACTCTAACCGCATTAGCGATTTCCTCAGCTTTACCACTGCCAACAAAATATTTAGGATGGGGCACCTGACGGGACGCAGTTAGAACATCTGCCGCATTCACGCCAGCAGAGGATACTAATAATTGTAGCTCGAGAAGGTCTTCTTTAGTGTTTTCATCGGAAAAGTCTATGTGTACTAAAACAGCCTGTTCACCGGCTTCATAACGGTCAAACAAGCCGCTCTCCTAGCAAAACGTTAATTTTCTTCTGAATCTGCCTGTTGAGGCATCGGAATAGCCCGCGAAGGCACAACTGTGGAAATGGCATGCTTATAAACCATTTGGCTAACGGTGTTCTTTAGCAAAATAACGAATTGATCAAAAGATTCCACTTGTCCTTGTAATTTTATCCCATTTACCAAGTAAATGGATACCGGTATACGTTCTTTACGTAGTGCATTTAAGAACGGGTCTTGTAATGATTGCCCTTTAGCCATGATCTACCTTTTCCTTTAATTCTTATTTTCTTATTTTTCAACATCCTTCAGAGTCAAGTATACATTAAAACTAAATGCGGTATACGACAGCGCTCACAGCTGAAGTTTGCTCAGTTTAATTACATTAGTCAAATTGTCTTTTGCAAAAGTGTCAAGGGTGTGTATTTTTTCCCACCCCCTTAACCAGGTTAATTGTCGCTTGGCCAGTTGTCTGGTTGCTGCTATACCTTTTTCAAGTAACTCTTTGTGCTCAAATTGACCGTCCAGATACAGCCACATTTGTCGGTAACCCACACATCTCATCGAAGGTAAATCGAGATGCAAATCCCCTCTGGCCCTTAACTGTTCTACTTCTGTTTGAAAACCCTGTTCTAACATCGTTTCAAAACGCTGAGCAATACGGCTATGTAACACCGCTCGGTCTTGAGGAACAATACTGAACTGACTGAGACTATAGGGTATTGGATCTGACTTGGTTTTTTGCAATTCGGTCATAGATTGATTGGTTAGATGATATACCTCAAGGGCCCTAATCAGCCGTTGGGGGTCGTTTGGATGAATGCGTTCAGCGGCTACCGGGTCAATTCTGGCCAATTCATTGTGCAATACTTGCCAACCTTGCTCGGCGGCCTGAGATTCAAGCTGCGCTCGTATAGCTTTATCGGAGGGAGGCAAGGGCGATAATCCATCGACCAGTGCTTTGTAGTACATCATGGTGCCCCCGACCAAAAGAGGAATCCGCCCTTGAGCGCTTATTTCACTCATAGCCTGTAAGGCGTCCCGACGAAACTCGGCCACCGAATAACTTTGTGTCGGATCCAAAATATCGATTAGCCTATGTGGAGCCTGTGCCTGCTCACTAGCCGTCGGTTTGGCCGTACCAATATCCATGCCTTTATAAATTAGGGCTGAGTCCACACTGATAATGTCGCAGGGCAAGGCCTGACAAAGCTCAATGGCCAAATCCGTTTTACCGGTGGCAGTCGGCCCCATCAAAAATATCGCGGGAGGAAGCCCCGGCGGTTTACTTTTTGACATAGGCTGCCAACAGTTCAGTTAGAGGCAATGCCTTGGCCACTTTTTTTAGTTGGGCCAATAACCTGTTTTCATGGGACTGGCAAAAATTATCCCACAGTTCCTGGATCTGCTTATGGCTAAATTCCAATGCCTGCTGGCCTATACAGATTAATAGCTGCTGACGCACCTCTTCTGAGTCCTCACTTTCACAGCGTATTAAATCCTGCAAAATGTTGACCCAGGGTAACTGGCGCAGACCGGCCGGTACTTTGCGCAAGATGATACGTTTAGGGCTCCAGCCAATTTCTACACTATTATCCAGTAAGGGCTGATAAAGGGCTTTTGCCCTAGCCAACATTTGTCCAGTGGCATCGATGGACACGGGCATCAACAAGGGCTGGCTCACTGGCATTTTTTGGCTAAATAAGGCCTGCAACTGGGCAATATGCAAGGTGGCAATGTCCAGTATATAAAAGGCCTGCTTTGCCCTGTTTCCTTGATCATGATTGTCGGGCGAAAGGGGATCGTCAACGCGGACAGCCACTAAGACTTGCTGTTCATTTAATTTAAGCCACTGCCCTTTGCTTGACGTGCCAGGACTCGAACCAGGCATCACAGGTGCTGTCATCAACTGTTGGTAGTTTTGCGCTGCTCGCGGGGATACCGGTGGCGGCGCATGATAATTGCCACTGCCGCTCGAAGAAGCATAAGAGCCCGAACGATCCCCGACACCGGCAGAATTTTCCGATTGTAGGGGCTGAATGTAGGCATGGCCAGGCTCGACTTGCGGTAGCTCTTTGGCTTCACCTGCATATACTTGAGCGACATTTCCGCTGATTTTTTCCTCGTCCTGTTGCTGAAAATACTGATTGATACCATCCGTTAATGCCCGAAAGATAAAATCATGTACCAGCCGCGCTTGATGAAACCTCACCTCATGTTTGGCCGGATGCACATTTACATCTACCTGATCTGGCTCTATTTGCAGATACAAAACATAAGCCGGTTGATGACTAGCACTCACCACACCTTCAAATGCCTGACGAATTGCATGGCCGATTAACTTGTCACGCATCACCCGGCCATTCACATAAAAATACTGAAAATCAGCTTGCTCTTTGGCTGCTTCAGGCGGTGCCAGCCAACCATGTAATTTCAATTGTTGATACTGACTATTTAGCTCAATAGCTTGTTGGGCAAAGGTAGCATCACAAATTGCCGCCAATCTTTTTAATTGCCCCTGGGCATTCTTCTGCGCCGCATACTTTCGCAGCACTTTACCATTGTGTTTTAGACTAAAACTCACATCAAAGCGACTTAGGGCAATGCGCCTAATAACTTCATCAATATGATTAAACTCGGTTTTTTCGGTGCGCAAAAATTTACGTCTAGCGGGAGTGTTAAAAAACAGGTCGACTACATCAACACTGGTGCCCTTGGGATGGGCCACCGGATTCAGTTGCACCTGCATATCTCGCCCTTCACTGTGAGCCTGCCAGGCTTGCTCTTGGTCAGCCGGTTTTGAGCTTAATGTTAAACGTGCCACCGAACTAACACTGGCTAGTGCTTCACCGCGAAAACCCAAACTACTGATATGTTCAAGATCATCCAAACTGGCAATTTTACTGGTGGCATGCCGACTCAGTGCCAAAGCTAGCTCACCTTTGCTGATACCACAGCCATTGTCACGAATGGTGATTCTTTTGTGCCCCCCTTGTTCAATCTCAATCTCGATGCTTGTAGCACCGGCATCCAGGCAGTTTTCCACCAACTCTTTGACCACTGATGCTGGACGTTCAACCACTTCTCCGGCGGCGATCTGATTGGCTAATCTGGCGGGTAATATTTGTATTGGCAAGAGTTTGGGCCTATGAAAAAGTAAATAAGTTCGGGCTAATTAGCTATCGAAACTATATGCGAGGAATGGTCAGGATCTGGCCAATCCTGACAAGATCGGTGCGCAGATTGTTGGCGTCTTTTAATTGACTCACCCGCAAATTGTAACGCTGAGCCAGCACTGAGAGGGATTCTCCACTACGTACCTTGTGGGTGCGCTTCTCACGTTTTAATTTGGCCCACAACGAACCATCCGGTGGCGCATTTTTAAAATGCTGCTTTAAACCAGTAAATATGGACAGAGCCAGTTGGTCTCGGAATTTTGACCAATTTAAGTTCTTTTCCTCTTGCGGATTAGAGATGAAACCGGTTTCAACCAAAATAGAAGGAATATCCGGTGAAGTTAGTACGGCTAAACTCGCAGCCTGGGGAGTTCTCTTATGCATTTTAGTAACGGTTTTTAATTGCTTTATCACCAGTTGCCCAAGATCATAACTGGTTGTCATGGAGTGATCCATTGACATATCAAGCAAGGCAGCAGTCAAATATCGTTCGTTGACTGTATCCTGAATCACTTCAGCGGCGCCGCCCAATAGCTCAGAATGACGTTCAGTATTTTCCATCCAACGGCCCAATTCTGTGTTGGCTCTACGCACTGATAAGACCCACACCGAAGCACCGCTAGGTTGTGGTGTTGTGAAGGCGTCAGCGTGGATAGATACAAACAAGTCAGCCTTGTGCTTACGTGCCAAGGCAGGACGTTTATTGGGTGAAAGATAATAATCACCGGTGCGGGTCATAATGGCCTTCATACCCGCTTCGTTATCGATTAATTTTGCTAGTTTTTTAGCGATACTTAGGGTCACATTTTTTTCATAACTACCTGCTCTACCTATTGAACCCGGATCTTCGCCCCCATGCCCCGCATCAAGCACAATCACAATTTCTCGGTCAGAACGCGCTGATGTAGAGTCCAAAATCACTTGTGGTTGGGGCCTATTTTCATCACTCAAATCAACCACCAAACGATCACGGTATGGGGCTGTTGGCGGTAGGGAAAAAATATTAGTTTGTAGCTTTTTGTTGAGTTCAATCACCACTCGAATAGATTGATTATTTTTGGCCGTGCTGTGACGTATTTTTTTAATTAACTTACTGTCATTGGTGATCTGCTTGAAATCAAATTTAGTTGAAGTATTTTCTAAATCGATCACCAAACGCTCGGGGTTATTTAAGGTAAAGTAGCTGTATTTTGGCGATTCGGTAAGATCAAATACGATACGGGTACTGGAGGGAGAAGGCCAAATACGCAGACCATCAATGTTATTTTGACCAGCGCTGACAAAGCTTACTAGCGTAATAACTAAGCCTAATAGCCACAGTGATAATGTTGTTCGTGTATTAGTAGACATATTTTTTATTGTGTTTTTCTACTGTAGTTTTGTAAGTAATTTTATACCGTATGCAGATAAAGCCTCAAGTTTTAAGGCTCTGCCAGCTTGGCTAAACTCAATACTAATGTGTAAATCCGCTGATGCCAAGAGGCCTATACCCTTGTCTGGCCATTCTATCAAACATAAACAGTCGTCATCAAAATAATCGCGGATCCCCATATACTCTAACTCTTCTGGGTCGGACAGGCGATACAAATCAAAATGAAATATCCGCCAGGGATCGATTTCATAGGGCTCCACCAAAGTATAAGTAGGGCTTTTCACCTTGCCAATATGCCCTAAACTTTGGATAAATCCGCGGCTAAAGGTCGTTTTACCGGCGCCCAAATCACCTTCAAGGTAAATCACCGTTGCCCGTTCAATAACACCAGCTACACGAGCAGCAAAGGCTTCTGTACTGGCTTCATCTGGCAAAAATAGCTGTAAATTCGAGTTTGTGTGCAAAATTTGCTTCATTTCCAATTTACGAGTGTTCTCAAGGTTTCAAATAAATCCGTGGCTAGCATACCACGTTGCCCATATTTTGCGGCAAGCTTGTCTGCCGCCGCACCGTGCAAACAAACAGCATATACCGCCGCTTGCAAAGCCGGCAAGCCCTGAGCTAAAAGTGCGGCGACTATGCCGGTCAGTACATCACCCATGCCGCCGGAAGCCATGCCAGGGTTGCCATCGGTGCAAACGAAGCTTTGGGAGCCATCGCTGATGAGGGTGCCCGCCCCTTTTAAGATGCAGCATGCCTGGTATTTGTTAGCTAATTCTATCGCGGCTCCGTAACGATCATGCTCGACATCCATAATACTACAACTTAGTAATCTAGAAGCCTCCCCTGGATGAGGAGTTATCACCAAGGCTGGTAAATTTTTCATCTGCTCTGGGGAGCTAGCCAAAATAGTCAAACCGTCTGCATCAATCACCAATGGTTTGGGATGGCTTATCAGGTGGTGCTGCAAAGTAGTAAACAAGGCTTGGCTCCATTCATTTTGTCCCAGACCCGGGCCAATCCCTATACAAGATGCCCATTTGAGTTGCTGCTCCAAGTCTTGACTAGTCAACATCAATTCAGGACGACCACTGCCTACCGACAATTCGCTGTTGGGATGACAAAACACCTTGAGTAAACCCGTTCCCGTACGCAAGGCAGCTTCGCCCGCCATACGGATCGCCCCAGCCATACCTCTATTGCCACCAATGCATAATAACTTACCATGACTGCCTTTATGGGCATTTATTCGGCGGGCAGCAAGGGGAGATAAGCTTGCATAATTGATTAACTGAGCTTGAGGCTGAACGAGTTGTAAAAACTCAGTGCCAATCCCTAGCTCATCGAGCACTAACTCCCCGCAGTATTCCTTACCCGTCCCCGTGCATAGGCCGCTTTTTATCCCAACAAAGGTTACGGTACAATCGGCTAGGACCGCGGTGCCCAGCGGGTAGCCTTTGTTGGCATGCAAACCGGATGGAATATCAATACTCAACACCGCCCCTGAAGCAGCGTTTACCTGCTTGATAATGGTCTGATAATCCCCCTTCACCTCACCGTTAAGGCCGGTTCCTAACAAAGCGTCCACAATCACTGGGAAATTGGTAAAATCAACATCTTGCCAGGCAAGGAGCTGTCCCCCACTTTCATGCCATTGCTGCTGAGCAAGTAGTGCATCACCCACTAGATTTTTGTTAGTATCGACACAGCAAAGTGCTACTTGCAAACCATGTTGCCTGGCTAGATGCGCCACAATATAACCATCCCCGCCATTGTTACCGTGCCCGGTTAGCACCAGTATCGTCCGCGCATGAGGCCAGCTTAAAATCAACTGCTTGAAAACGGCCTCCCCCGCTCGTTGCATCAGCGTAAACATACTGCACTTTGCGACTTGTGCAGCGGCGGCCTCATTGTCACGGACCTGCTCTGCGCTAAACACTTTATGTGCTAAACTTTTTGGCATATTTTTATTAAGCCACTCACTCATATTTGACTCGTCTTTCAATAAGGTTGTTAATGTCATCGTCATCTAACCCAGATTTCCAACTCTTAGCTGAAAATATCAAGACCTGGGGCAAAGCGCTAGGCTTTCAGCAAATAGGTATTTGCGACGTTGACCTAAGTCAACAGGAAGAGCGCCTTACTGCTTGGTTAGAAAAGGGCTATCAGGGCGAGATGAGTTACATGTCAGAGCACGGTATGAAGCGCGCAAGGCCATATGAACTGCTACCCGGTACCGTACGCGTGATCAGCGTGCGAATGGATTATTTGCCCCCGGATGCAAAATTCGCCCGCAACCTCAAAGATAAAAGCAAAGCCTATATCAGCCGTTACGCCCTTGGCCGGGATTACCACAAACTGATGCGCAATCGTCTTAAAAAGCTCGGTGACAAAATTAAGCTCGAGTGTGAAGCACTTAATTTTCGGCCCTTTGTGGACTCTGCCCCCGTACTTGAGCACGCCATTGCACAGAAGGCCGGAATTGGCTGGCAAGGTAAACACTCACTTACCCTAAACAAGGAAGCAGGTTCATGGTTTTTTCTTGGTGAGCTATTTATTAATTTGCCTCTACCCGTAGATAAACCGGCGGAAGAAGGCTGTGGAAGCTGCAATGCCTGCATCACTATTTGCCCCACCCAAGCCATTGTTGAACCCTATGTAGTCGACGCCAGGCGGTGTATTTCCTATCTGACCATTGAGCAAAAAGGAGCGATACCCGAAGAGTTTCGTTCTCTGATTGGTAATCGCATCTACGGCTGTGACGATTGCCAATTGGTCTGCCCATGGAACCGTTATGCAAGACTCACCGCCGAAGGTGATTTTCATCCACGCAAGACTTTGGAAGGGCAAGAGCTAATAGACTTGTTCGCCTGGAACGAAGAGACCTTTTTAAGCAACACTGAAGGTTCGGCAATTAGGCGAATTGGTTTCGAACGCTGGCAGCGTAATTTGGCGGTCGGCTTAGGTAACGCGCCTTATAGCAAACA
>JAWUXW010000159.1:0-7355 GCA_034111125.1 Paraglaciecola sp. | reverse complement strand
TAGTCCAGATGGTGTGCGTCAAGTGGTACTTGAACTCAACGCATTGTCGACAAAACTGGCAAAGGCAGGTATGCAGATTGGTTATCACAATCATGCCCCGGAGTTTAATGACTTTGAAGGAAGTACTTATTGGGACTTTATCGCCCAATCTACTAACAAAAGTGTGATTTTGCAGTTAGACGCCGGGTGGGTAACTTACGCGGGTAAAGATCCGGTAGAGTATGTAAAACGCTATCCGGGGCGCACACTGACCACCCACTATAAAGTTAAACTACCTGAAGGAAGCGAAGGTAAGCTACCGATCATTGGTCAGGACACGATTGACTGGGCTGCGTTGATCAAAGCCAATATGGAAGTGGGAGGAACACTTTGGTTGGTCGTGGAACAAGAAGAATACCCTAATGGTTTAACGCCCATTGAAGCCGTCGAGGCCTCTAAAAATGGATTAGATAAATATTTAAACAAAATCTAAAGCAATTTGGTGAAATTTACCTAGCCAATGAGCTGTCCACATTGGCACTATCTTATGATTACATATCCAGTAGATTTGGTATGATAATAAACTTTGCGTATCATGCTGCCTGCAAGCTACCCCTTCTTTATATGTCTGAATAAGTAGAGATGTACGGAAGAATTCGCGGTCTAGGAAAGGATTTCGCTTGCTCAACTGACAGAGGCAGAGAGTCGTATTTAGTCCTGATGAGTTACCCACATTATCTGAAAATAAAAACCTTAAGCCTGATTTTTTACTCTCAAGCGCTTTGTCGATTGGTGCTCAGACTGAAGTAAGTGGGCTTGTGCAGGCTCGTTTTGTCGCCGGTGACAGTGAGCCGAGCTTCCTTAATCGCGGAACGGGATTGTTTCGCCATGATGACTCTGACTCCTTCGAAGTCGCTCACGCATTCTTGCAGCTCAAGAGTGAGTTAAGCAGCAACTTAAACCTGCATGCCGTGTTAAACCATACTCAAAGCCCTGAGTCTTTTACCAATTTCACTCAATTGTCCCTGCGATATAAGCCAATTTGGTCGGCCAAGTATCGCTGGCAGTTTCGGGCCGGGATGTTTTACCCGGAGTTTGGCTTTGAAAACCCGGATATGGGCTGGATATCGCCCTATAACTATACCCACTCTGCTATCAGTAGCTGGATTGGTGAGGAGATACGTACCATTGGCGGCGAATTCAAAGTCACTCGTCCCGGGCGTTTCCATGGCGGTAGCCCGCATACCTTTTCCCTGGTGGGTTCAATTTTTAAAGGCAACGACACCACCGGGACCATTCTCGCCTGGCGTGGATGGGGCCTGCATGACAAGCAGGCTTCACTCAATGAAAGGATCTTTTTTGCCCGATACCCGTCGATTGGCATAGGTCAGGAGTTGGAACCTCAAGCTGCCTGGGTTGAGCCATTTAGGGAAGTGGATGGACGGTTTGGATACTATGTAGGTGGCCATTGGGATTATCAGCAAAAATCCCGGGTGCGCTACTACTACTACTATAATAACAATGCCGATGAACTGGTGCTGGCCAGAGGCGGTCAGTACGCCTGGCACACCCGCTTCCATTCACTTTCCTGGTAGTACCGTTTTGACAAACAATGGCGCCTTATAAGTCACTATATGAATGGCGACACGGCAATGGGACCGGGAGCGGTAAATGTAGACTTTAGTGCCTGGTATCTGATGTTGAGTTACAAAACGGGTGCCCATCGCCTTAGCGCCAGAATTGATGATTTTAAAACCATTGATCGTGACGCGTCCCAGGTAATAGACAATAACGACGGTAACGGATCGGCATTTGCGGCGACCTACAGATACACCATTGATAAAAACTGGCAGCTAGGTGCGGAATATAGTTACACCGACTCTTTTCAAGCTAACCGGGCGCAGTTTGCAGGTTTAGCCACTGAGCTTGATCAAAGCCAAGTTATGGGCGTGATGCAATACCGTTTTTAGACGTATTGAGCGGTGCGCAAATCGTTCTTGATCATTAGTTGGGTAATTCCTTGTCCGGTAAGTTTGTCATCGGCCTATCCTAGTACTTAGAAATGTTAGGCTCTCTGTCGAACTGAGTCCATATCTTATGGCCATAGGCATCATAGTCGCACATTGCACGGCGTAGCTCTTCACGCTCAGGTGCACAGAACATTTCATCCGGGAGCAATGGGTCTTTAACCAGTAAATTAATCGTCTCACCGCCAATCAGAAAACTTTCACGTAAAGCGTCTTTAATCTTCAGGTTTTCCAGACGTTTTTTGCTTTTACTCAGTTTGACTAGCTGTTGCTCATAGGCGAATTGCAAGTCATCGTTGTTCCATAAGGTGCTTTCCCAAATAAACTGCTCGGGATAAGGAATATCAGCCGCCTTAAATACTAAGGCACCTTGTTCAAGCCCAACTAAACGATACAAGGCCCGTAACTCATTCAAAGGAGGGTGCAAATTATTCGGACGAACCCATACTTTAGCCCGTGCCTTACGAAAACCGAAGAACTGCAAGGTTGTTTGACTCAAGTTGCGAATACTGCGGTCAGGGTTGCTCGGCAACAGCACCATTAACCAGTCGTCTTTTTGCCATTCAGCCCTGCGTAAATCCCCAAGCCTCCACTGCTCAATATAGTCGCTTATTAGGTCCGTGTTTGAACTCATACGATAGCCGCTGCAGCCGTCAACTTCAACTTTGCCAGCGGCCAGCAGACGGTTTACGGCTAACCGCATGCTGCTCCCTTTTAAATCAAATAACTCGCCTACTGAAAGCAATTTAGCCGATTGTAAATAAGCGCCGCGGGTTAAGCGCAGTACGTCAAGAATGATGTTTTTAGGCGTAATCTGACGTTTTCTAAGCAAAGTTTCAGCCTGAATAAGAATGTTAATATTATGTTAATACCATAAATTACTGAGGCAGGATCATTTTTAAAGTTATAAAAAAAGTAATCTTGAGTACATATAGCTTGGGGACTGCCGTTTGGGACCATGGCGTCGCGCCATTCTTTTGCAAAATGTTGGGCGCGAGTCAGTGTTCGCGCGGCTTATCGTCGGGCAACCCACTGGACGACGGGGTAATGCCGAAGGAACAAACAAAGCATAAAATAAACTGAAACTTTTCCCCCTTGTATGCATTAATTTGTTTAAATCACTTAAACGCCACCAAGGTCTTTGATAATGTTTGGAATTTTCACCCCTGCTGTACATCAGTCAAGATTGCCCGCTGAAAAAATAGACGAAGAATATAAAAAGTTGCGTTGGCAAATTTTTCTGGGAATTTTTGTCGGCTATGCGGGCTATTACCTAGTACGAAAAAACTTTTCCCTGGCTATGCCTTTCCTGATCGAAGAACAAGGCTTTAGTAAGGGACAGCTGGGCATTGCCTTGTCGGCGGTATCCATAGCCTATGGTTTGAGTAAGTTTTTAATGGGATCCGTATCTGATCGCAGTAACCCACGTTATTTTCTAATGACAGGCTTGCTGATTTCCTCGGGCATTATGTTTATTTTTGGTTTTGTGCCGTGGGCTACTGAGAGCATCGCGGCAATATTTGTCTTGCTGTTCCTCAATGGATGGGCACAAGGTATGGGCTGGCCAGCCTGTGGCCGCACCATGGTCCATTGGTATTCGGGCAACGAGCGAGGCCGCACTGTGTCATTTTGGAACATTGCCCACAATGTTGGGGGGCGGCTTAATTGGCCCTTTGTTTATCCTCGGTATGGCGTGGTTTAACGACTGGCGTAGTGCCTTTTATGTACCAGCGGCCGTGGCCTCACTGATCGCAGCGTTTATCTTTTTGACCCTCAGAGACACCCCCCAATCCTGCGGCTTGCCCTCTATTGAAGAACAGCGAAATGACTATCCACTAGATATGATCACAAGCATGAGCAGGAATTTAGCGCTAAGCAGATATTTCTCTCCTACGTGCTGAATAATAAGTTGCTCTGGTATATCGCGGTGGCCAACGCTTTTGTTTATTTGATCCGTTATGGCGTACTGGATTGGGCACCAACTTATTTGAGTGAAGAAAAAGGTTTCTCCTTTGATCACAGCTCCTGGGCCTATTTTTTGTATGAGTGGGCAGGAATTCCCGGAACTTTATTGTGTGGATGGATTAGTGATGCCTGGTTTAAAGGGCGCCGGGCACCAGCTGCGATTTTGTATATGGTATTAGTGCTTGTGGCAGTGGTGGGGTAAAGGTTGAACCCTGCGGGTCAACCTGCAATTGATATTGCCGCCTTAATGGCCATTGGCTTTTTAATCTACGGTCCGGTGATGCTGATTGGCTTGTATGCCCTTGAGCTCGTTCCCAAAAAGGCGGCAGGTACAGCTCTGGCCTAACCGGCTTGTTTGGTTATTTGGGCGGGGCGGTGGTGGCAAACATTGCCCTTGGCTACACAGTGGACTACTTTGGTTGGAACGGCGGTTTTATTTTATTGGTGGGTGGTTGTATATGCGCCATCGTATTAATTGGGATGACAGTCAAACATGAAGTGGCCCACAACAATGCTAAGCAAGCAGCAACTTTATAGTAAGGGAATATATGAATGCAGAACAAGAGTATTCCATCGGTACCCCTGGTGTGCCCTGGGGTGAGATAGAAAAATCCGACTGGCTACATATGCAGTATGTTAAGCGCTCTTACCAAGAGCAGGTCTTGGCCAAATTGGCTCCCTTAAAACAACATTTTGAGGTGGTTCAATACGGAGCACTGCCCTATAAGCCAGAGCAGCATCCGGTGTTTATTGTGAAAACCGCAGATTGGGATAAAGACAAAGCTACGGTGCTGATCACCGGCGGGGTACATGGCTATGAAACCAGTGGTGTGCAAGGGGCATTGCGTTTTCTACAACACTCAGCGCAAAAATACAGCGAGCACTTTAATATTCTTGTTGCGCCCTGTTTAAGCCCCTGGGGCTACGAAACTATTAACCGCTGGAATCCTAGCACCGTTGATCCCAATCGCTCGTTTCACCCGGATTCACCCTCGGCAGAAGCTGCCTTGTTGATGGATTATGTCCAGGGCTTAAATATCAAAATCACCGCTCACTTTGATTTACACGAAACCACCGACACGGACAATTCGGAATTTAGACCGGCACTGGCGGCCCGTGACGGCAGCGCCCATGACAATTGGGGTATCCCCGATGGGTTTTACCTGGTAGGTGATACTGAAAAGCCCAATCCAGCATTTCAAAGAGCGATCATTACCGCAGTGGAACAGGTTACTCACATTGCCCCGCCGGACGAAAATGGCAGGATAATTGGTGCGCCGCTGGCGCAAAAAGGCGTGATTAACTATGCCAAAAAGCAGCTTGGCCTGTGTGGTGGTTTTGCCGATGCCAAGTACGTGACCACTACTGAGGTGTATCCGGATAGCCCGCAGGCAAATGACGAGAATTGCATTCAGGCTCAGGTAGCGGCGATTTGCGGTGGTTTGGATTATATTCTAAGTATTGGTGGCTAGATTTGTCTGTGGAGTGGATGTTAGTGATCGCGGCTGCATCGTGAGGCGATATCGGAAAAAGGATGCGCTTTGCTTACGGTCATCGATGAGATTTTTGTCTAGCCGCCCGTGGTCTGCCAGTTTCATCCCTGAGACTGGACTGGATTTTTACTGCGTTAAATCGGATGCTTCAAATAGGGATAAAGAGCAGCGGCTTCGCCGTCAAAGATAAAGCCAGGAAAAGCTAATATTTTTGAGGGCCGTAGAGAAAGTTGTCCATCGTTTGTATTTCGTTCCGGATATTCCAGTGTAATATTTATGATTTTTTGTGATGTGCTGGCAAAAGACTGCCAACAACCTTACACGCGCATATCAATAAGCTGTTAGCTACTTAAGGATAGTCAGTATCAAAGCGTCAATACTATTAAGCCTCTTTTTTTTATCATCATTAGTTTTTGCAGCAGAAGTTTACGAAAAATTTCCTGAGCAAATTAATGGGGGTGAAAATTACGTGTTTTATTCTCATGGTTTTATTGTTGAAGGCACTAATCCGAGGCCAGAAAATGAACGGTGGGGAGTCTATGATTTTCCAGCTATAAAACAGTCATTGGCTGATAGTGAATATAATTTGATTGCTTATCACCGACCTAAGGAAACCGATCCATTTGAGCATGCTGAATCTTTAGCTAATGATGTTCAAAAGCTACTAAAAAATGGAGTAGATGCTAAGCATATAACCATTATGGGTTTCTCGCGCGGGGCTTTTATTACTAGCATCACATCTCATTATTTGCAGGCAACTCCAGTTAAAACAATTCTTCTCGCGGGGTGCGGGCGTATTATTTCAAGTAAATACGCTCATATTAAAGCTAATGGAGAGCTTCTTTCAGTATACGAAAAATCTGATGGAGCCAGTACATGTAAAAAGCTTCAAATTAGAAGTGATAATCTTAAGTCATTTGAAGAAATTTCCATTTCTACGGGTAAAGAACATGGAGCGTTTTATAGACCAATACCTGAATGGATTATGCCCGTAAAACGGTGGATAAATAAAAAAAGTAGCTAACAACGCCCTTGGTATTAACGCTATGTAGTCCCCTAAATAGCGTTAAAACACGCAACTGTGAAGTCTTCATAGTAAAGTTATAAGGTCTGCATATTTTGTAGTTTCAATTTCATATAGGACAACGAATGCGTTTTAAAACTATCGGAGCAGTAATATTTCTTGTTGTTAACACTTTAGTAATTGCAGAAGAGAAAATTGTTCTGTCAGCCAGCGAATCTCTGATATTCACAAAAATTGAATCTCAGTGTTATATGAAAGGGCAACTTAATGATGAGAAAAATTGGTTGATTTCTGAGTCATCTGAAGACTATTATTCTCAAAAATTCTCAAGTGAAGCCTATCACAATGCATGTGTGGATAGTTTCAAAATAGCAAAACATGAAGTGACCTTGGAGCTATATTTACAATATGCTATCAATAATAATGACATTACAGTTGACGATGTGGGGTGCTATGTTGTCGGCGAAAATGGCTGGGAAAACAACTCCGATGCCGATTGGAGAAATCCGACTTTTCAACAAGAAAACACCCATCCTGTAGTTTGTGTTAGCTATTATGAAACCCAAAAATTTATTATTTGGCTTAACAAAAATCTCAAACCAGCCTCTCCATACAGACTACCTACTGAAGCAGAATGGGAACTAGCCGCTAGAGGTTCAGAAAAGCAAAGGATTTCGTGGCGCTATTGGGGGGATGACATGGAGGGAACTGAAGCCTGTAAGTACGGGAATGTTTCAGATTTATCACTTAATGAATACAAGGAAAAAGATTCGATCTTCAACTGTCGAGATGGGACTATTCATACGTCTAACGTCCATTCCTATGAACCAAACGATTACAAACTTTATAATATGCTTGGGAATGCTC
>JAWUXW010000158.1:0-9423 GCA_034111125.1 Paraglaciecola sp. | reverse complement strand
ATATCTTATCGTCCTGCCCTTCGGACATGGCCCAAATCATATTTTCTTACAGAGAAACAGAGCTGTTTGTTTTCTTATTAAA
This sequence comes from Paraglaciecola sp., assembly GCA_034111125.1. GTDB lineage: Bacteria > Pseudomonadota > Gammaproteobacteria > Enterobacterales > Alteromonadaceae > Paraglaciecola. Next base: position 9,341 of record JAWUXW010000158.1, on the reverse strand, counting down.
GTCTTTTATCTTTACGGATAATGGGTTGGCCTTGAAAATCCCCCCGGAATAGGTGCCCAACCAGAGCGTATTTTTTGAGTCTTTAAACATCTTTAAAATATGACTGTTCCCCAAGCCAAAATTACTACCATTGCTATCATCAATTGAAAATGTTCTGTTGTTTTCTGGCGCTATGATACTCAGGCCGTTTGCTGTACCTAGCCAAATATGCCCCTGGGCATCCTCTACAATACTGCGCACTTTATTTCCTACAGCATTACCGTTGCTGAGGCTAAAATTTTCTACTTTTGCAGAGGGGAGCTTGATTAAAAAGGCTCCCTGCTCTGTCGCTAGCCAATAGTCTTGCCCGAATTTTTTCATTTCAAAGAGATGATTGGCGTTGACTATAATATTCCATGGGTTTGGTAATCTTAAGTCATAAAGGATTTCTGTTTCATGATCTAATATGAAAATGCCATGTCCAAAGCTGCCAATCCATGTCATGTCTTGCTCACTAAAAATGGATTTTATTTCTGAGGGGAGAGGGAGGCCTGCGGTTTCTACTATTTGAAAATCGTCAAGTATTGCATTATATCGGTAAAGGTTTGCGTCATCGGCAACAAGTAGTTGCGACTCTGCACTGAGGCCAAGAGTCATTATATCATTATTTTCTAAAGTACTATTTTGGCTGTGGTAGACCGTGAAATTATCCGAGTATAGATTGTATTTGGCTAAGCCGTTGGTGGTTGCGATCCACAGCTGACCGCCCGCATCGATCAATAGTTTTTTAATTAAGTTGCCGGGTAAGGAGGAGCTGTCATCAGCCTGATGGTGGTAAGTTTGAAATTCATAGCCATCAAATCTATTGAGGCCATTGAAGGTTGCAAACCATAAAAAGCCTTGTTGATCCTCAACTATGTCGATAATGGTGCCTTGAGACAAGCCGTTCTCTATAGATAAGTGCTCAAACGAAAGTTTATATGACAGTTCATCGGGATCCGCGAGGGCATTTTTTTCAATGCAAATGCTGAGCATAATGCAGGTACAAAAAAAGAGGATGTGTTTTAAATTGTGGATATGCACTTCTCATCTATTGGCAGTGAATTACTGCCTTATAATTAATTAATTATTTATTTAGGGCTTGTTGATCTTTGGTGTTTAATTATTAAACAACTTTCTCTGTGTTTTTGATTGAATGAGCGCTTACAACCTACACAGCGGCATAAAATCCTAATTTGGGTGGGTGGCGGATGTGTTATCAATAACCTTTAATGCGACATAAAATGTCATAACATTCAAATATGATCAATATTTGTACGAAAAAGGCTATTTATGTATATAAAACACACAGCAAGGATCAACTGGCCCTAGTTAAGCGGTACATCTTTGTTAGAGGCATGGTGAATATGCCGAAAATATTCAATATCTACAAGGGTTAATCGATGAAAACGTGCTGGTAACAGGAAATTAATTCTGATCGCTTGTTTTATGGTCAATCGGCTATGACGGCTTCTTGGTCATCACAGGTATCCTGTTTCAGTTTTGAATTTGTCGATACTGTTTATATTGAGGAAATTAAACTCAGAACAGAGTGTGGAATGGATATCGCTGTATAAAATTAATTCACCAAAACCGTCTCGCAAGAGCATCCGTTGATAAAAATGGCAGAAGGTTGCGAAGTCCAATTGAGCAACGGTATTGATTAAACGTAAATGCTGGTCAAAATTGCTATCGTTATTGCCTATGCCCATCCACAATCGCTGACTTTTCATGCTGAGGTTGGTGTCTTTTTCAGAAAGCTGCTTAACAACACCCTGTTTTAAAGTCGACCAAAGTGAGGAAAAGGACAACATATCCTCATTTACCTGGTTTAAAAATTTGTGTATTGCCTCGACTAACTGCGCTGCCGAGGCTAGCGGTGACTGAACGTAAAAACTTAGACCAGGATGCTGATTGAAGGGAAGGTAGCCGCTACCGACTAAATAACCCAGTTGTTGTTGGATACGTAGTTGATTGAAAAATGGTGCCGAGAGCAACTGTTCAGTTAATATTGTAAGGGCAATATTTAGAATGTCATCTCCTGGCGATTGCAGATATACCACTACTGCAGCATCCGAGTGCTCACCATCTATTTTATGAACTTGAACATTATGCTTGCGCAAATCCGCAACCCTTGTAGGCAATCTATCATTACTGGTGAAAGGTTTGCTAAATTGTTCTATCTTGCGGGCAAAATCATCCGCTTGTTTTCGCTGCCAATTACCGTGCATAAAGGCTTCAAGGTGAAAGCTGGCTAATAATTGATCTTTCATCTCTGCTATCTGTTCAATTCTTACCTTTTCAAGTACGGATGCCATTTTGCTGGGCGAGCAAGTGTTTTTCTGCATGATGACAGACAGGTTTGAAAATAATCTGTTAATAGGTTTATTCAATAGGCTATTGGATAGTCTTAGCCATTGTTTGTCACGCACTTGTTCAAAGTAGGGCTGGAAGTCGTTTGCGTTTTCCACTTGTTGAATTAGTTCGAGACAAAAATCGAGTTGCCTGGAGCTAAAGCCATTGGTTTGCAAAGAGAACCCTCCCTGATGGGGGGATAGGTGAAAATGCAAACCGGCAACACTGGCCTGATAATATTTTTGCTTCAGCTGTTCATTCAGTAAAGCAATCCAAAGATGTTTTATGGTGACAAGCTCAAGACCACTATTTACCGCTTGGCAATTAAAAGACAGGTAACAATCCCCCTTCGGTAGTTTGAATTTGTGATCTTGTGCAAACCAGATGTCTAATCCGTCTCGCTTAATTATTTTCAGTGGCATGTGAAGTTCGACTTGGAAAACTGCTTGCTGCATTTTTGAATCAAGGTAGGGGTTGACTTCCGGCAAGTTGAGTTGTTGGACTTTTTTTGGCTCTAATAAGGCTTTTATCAGATCATCAGACAAAGGGCAGACACTATAGGGTGTCTTGTACCAAAGGGCCTGCTGGTCGCAAAAGACGTTTGGATGGACAACTTTTAAGCGCATATTCTTCGGTGAAAAATAAGCAAGAAGATGTTTGACGTGAGCCATATCAGGCTGATCCAGTATGTAATCTCCGGCAATAACATGTTCGGGCGGGAATTCAAAGATGGCGTGGGATAAGTTAAGGGCTTCATCTATTGCTTTGCTGGTGTCGCCAAAGTCCCAGATATGCTGGTTTAAGAGTTTTATTTCGTTGACACGCCAAGGCTGCAGACCTTCTTCCTTTATCAATTGTAAAAAATAAAAAACACCATTCAAAATTTCATCGATATGGTCAATACCATAGGCTGTCAGTTGAAGGTTTATATTAAAATCTTTGAAATTTTTTCCTTCGATTCCGCCACCTGCACTTAGATTCGTCGCCCAATTCTTCTCTTTGAAATAATTTAACAGGCTGCCATGACCTTCATCGCCAAGTAAATTACTAAGAACACTTAGGGGCTTGCTACGATAAAGGGAGTGACTATTGGGCAAAGCAAAGGTGACAATTAGACGCCGTGCATTTTTTATTGGCTTGATATTAATTTGAATGCCAAGTTGAGAGGATAAATAAAGAGGAGGGAGAACTGCTTGAGTGACTTGGTGCGAGGCCTCCCAGCGGCTAAATGTATTTTCAATTAAATCCAGACTGTCGGGAATTTTATTGTTGCTTATCAGGCATATACACATATTGTTTGGCTGGTAAAAGAGCCGATGAAATTTCTGTAACTTAGCTTGTAGTTGTTCTAATTCAACATTACGAAAGGTGGCTTCATTACCGACAGAAAACTTACTGAAAGGATGTTGCGGATTGCACGTTTCTTTGTGAACTTGATATAACCTGCGTAAATCATCATTTTGTTTCAATTTAAACTCGGCATCTATAGCCTTAATTTCTTGGTCAATTGATGCCAGTTCAAACAAGGGCGAACTTAGCATGTTGGCAAAATGTGTCAGAGTGGTGGCCAGCTGCTCGCTTGGCACGTCAAAATAATAGCTGCTGTACTCCGTGCCCGTACTGGCGTTAATGTTACCGCCATTTTCGGCTAAAAATGCTGAAAAGCCATTGGCAATCGGCTGTCCTTTGTTGCCAAGAAACAACATATGTTCAAGTAGGTGACTAAGACCCATGAGCTCTTCGGGATCATTAAAGTGTCCTGCGGAAATAGTGGCGGATACAGCGCTTATTTTGCACTGCGGGTCTTCAATCAATAATACCCTTAAGCCATTACTTAGCGTAGTCAAAGAGTATTGGCGTTTGTCATATACACTTGTTAGCAAATTGAATATTCCAATGATTTTCTGAACTAAATACTACCAATAGAGGTACTATTATAAGCATAACTTAAAACATTCCAACTCACGGGTTTTTGTAATTTTTTTTTTGCTATATTAAGCAATACAACAACTAAGTTACCAACACTATGCAAATAATTATTATGCGTCACGGCGACGCTGAACCCATGCAATTAAACGACAAAGAGCGCGGTTTAACCATGCTGGGAGAAAAACAAGCCCAACAAGCGGGTCGTTGGTTGAATAAATACTACCATGCAAGTAAAGATATCGAACTTGCCTTGGTTAGCCCATATAAACGTGCACAGCAAACCTATAGCCAGTTAGTAAAGCAGGTAAAGGTGGGTCGCAAAGAATTATGTGATGATATTGTGCCTGAAGGCTGTTCAGTATTAGTGCATGAGTGCATTGATAATTTAATTGACCAGAACAAAGTGGAGCGTAACTTGTTAATAGTTAGCCATATGCCCTTTGTTAGTTATCTTTTTGATGAGTTGCTTGGTGTAAAAGAGTCATTATTTTTTGCCACATCGAGCTGTGCTATAATTGATTATTCACCTGAAAACTCCGCTGGACAGCTGCTAGAGGTTTATTATCCTAATGACTAGCGACTAACCCAAACCATCTGAGGATAGGTATTCAGATAGTTTAAATATTTAATCCATTAGTTGTTTACTTTAGATTTTTGCTATTGCAACCGATAACAGTTGTATGACAGATAAAAGTCTACCGGCGATTTTACGCAAAGTACTTGAGGATCACGTATCTCAATCTCAACTGACTCACGATGACGAGCTTCAGGGTATTATTGAGCGCCTAACAAACTTGAATGATAAAGTCGAAATGTATAAGGCTAAAATAAAGTACAATCGTCAGCTTAAACAGCTGTGAATCTTCCCTTCAATAGACTATTTAATCCAATTTTTTTGTTTCAACCTGCCGATAATATTCTGGCATAATACGCACGGTTTTTACCCTATTTTCTTTCATTTCCAATATTTCAATCGGATAACCGGCCAGGCGCAAACTAATATTGGCTTGAGGTATATCCTCCAAATATTCTAAAATTAAGCCATTTAAAGTCTTAGGCCCTTCGGTCGGGAACTGCCAATCCATTTCCTTATTTAACTCCCGTATATTCGCACTACCATCAAGCAGTACGCTGCCGTCTTGTTGAATATTTCCTTCCTTGCTGTGATCAGGCAAGATGTTGGTGGTGAAATCACCAATAATTTCTTCCAAGATATCGTCAAGGGTGACAAGTCCCTGGATATCACCGTATTCGTCCACCACCAGTCCTATTCGTTCTTTAGCGGCCTGAAACTTATACATTAAGGTGTGCAGAGGCGTCGATTCCGGCGTGAAATAAATATCCCGCAAGGCGCGCAGCAAACTATCTTTACTGAACTGATCTTTCGACAATAAGCGCAAGGCATCGCGCACATGAACAAAACCAACAGCATCATCTATATTGTCACGGTATACCAGTACTCGGGTGTGTTGTGAGCTAACGAGTTGCTTTTGAATGTCTTTCCAATCATCGTTTATATCAATCGCCACAATATCACTGCGTGGCACCATAATGTCTTCAGCGGTGACTTTTTCCAGATCCAATATGCCAACGAGCATATTCTGATGCTTTTTGGGGATCATTGCTCCTGCTTCGTAAACAACCGTTCTTAACTCTTCCTGACTTAGGCTGTGGCCGTCGCCATCGAGGGGGCTGATCCGAAACAGGGCCAGTATACCGTTAGTAATACCATTGACTAGATAGACGAAGGGGTAAAACAAAGTGAGCAGGGGAAGTAAAATTAACGAGCTGGGAAAGGACACTTTCTCCGGGTACAAAGCCGCAAGGGTTTTTGGGGTGACTTCCGCGAAGACTAAAATTACGAAGGTTAAACTAACCATAGCAATCAGCATTCCCCAAACGTCACCAAAAATGCGGACACTGATCACGCCGGCAATCATTGATGCGGCAATATTCACCAGATTATTGCCAATCAGAATAAGGCCAATCAGTCTGTCTGGGCGCTGCAATAGTTTTTGCACTCGCAGGGCGCCCTTATGCCCTTCATTTTCCAAATGTTTAAGCCGATATCGATTGATCGACATCATGCCAGTTTCAGAGCTTGAGAAATATGCGGAGAGAAAAATCAGAATACCGAGCAGGGTGAATAAGCTACTCGTAGAGATATCGTCCAACTAGGGAATTCCTATAGAAGTTAACAAACGTGACTTTAAGTGCTATTTCGCCGCTATTCAAGTGTTGTATGCATTAACTCAAAATTACTTCTTTGACAAAACGGCTACCAAAATACGCTAGAGTGAGCAGTACTGAACCGATTACCGTGCATGCAATAATAGGTTTGCCACGCCAACCGAATTTAAAATGTCCGGTCAATATAACGACGTACACCAGCCACGCTAAAACCGACAGCACGGTTTTGTGTGCTTGTTCTTTCGCAAACATGTTTTCTAAAAATACGAAACCACTGGCTAAGGATAGGGTTAGCAGAACAGTGCCAACCGTCAATAATTTAAACAAAATACGCTCGACAGCCATAAGTGGCGGTAGCGAGGAATGCAGTAATGAGGCATTCTTTTCTTTTAGGCGCAGATTAATATAGGACAATTGCAATGCATAAAGTAAGGCAATGCCCAAGCAGGTATAAGCAAACAGCGCCAAGCTGATGTGTATCAACAACGCGGGTTGCACATTCATCTGTATAATATGGGCGTCTGGTATTAAGGGGTTTAGCATGACCATCAGACCGGTGAAACCGAAGACTACCGGCAATAAGATGGTATTTGGCAGCGTAAACGAGGCAAGCAACATGCTAATACTAATCAGCCAGGCAATCAGTGAGGCAACATTTAACATACTCATATTTTGGCCGGGCTCAATAAATATATCCCCCCGCAAAATAATAATGTGTAACACAAGTGCCAGCGTCGCTAAGCTAAAGGACAGTCTGCGGTTAGGCCCTTTATGTTGGAAAAGACCATTGACTATGACGCCCGATGCTGCGAAGTACAAAGCAAAACACATTAGCCCTAAAAGCATGGTTGTGCCTTAATGATGGTAGTTAAAGAGATCATTTTTATTGATACGCCTATGATTAAGTTGATATTTTTCGGTGAAAAATCAAGTCTGATTTCAAAAGTATAGCGATATTGAAAAGGCATACCTAGCTTTGCGTGCAATATCATCACAAAGATTACCGTAGATAACAGATATTACACCTTGTTTAGTTCTGATTTGCCGCAATATTCGGTATAATCCCAAAAGTTTTAAATTCCGGTAACACTCTCAATGTTTGAAAACCTCACCGAACGCTTAGGTAAAACCCTTAAAAACATCAGTGGTAAAGGTCGTTTATCCGAAGACAATATTAAAGATACCCTACGTGAAGTTAGAATGGCACTGCTTGAGGCCGATGTTGCCTTGCCGGTAGTCAAAGACTTTATTGCCCAGGTAAAAGACCGCGCTGTCGGGACAGAAGTATCCAAGAGCCTAAATCCCGGCCAGGTATTTATCAAAATTGTGCAGACAGAGCTTGAAGCCGTTATGGGTCAGGCCAATGAAGGTCTAAATTTGGCTGCCCAACCACCTGCCGTTGTTTTGATGGCTGGTTTACAAGGGGCCGGTAAAACCACTACCGTAGGTAAGCTTGCCGCTTTATTAAAACAGCGTGAAAATAAAAAGGTATTAGTGGTCAGTGCCGACGTATACCGACCTGCTGCGATTAAACAATTAGAAACACTGGCAAGTGAAGTCGGAGTTGAGTTTTTTCCTTCATCGATAGAGCAAAAGCCGGTTGATATTGTTAATGCTGCGATAGATTTCGCCCGCAAACAATTTTTTGACGTGTTATTAGTTGATACCGCCGGTCGCCTGGCCATTGATACGGAAATGATGGGGGAAATTCAGGCCCTGCATAAAGCGATCAACCCAGTAGAAACCCTATTCGTAGTAGACGCCATGACCGGCCAGGATGCGGCCAATACAGCCAAAGCCTTTAATGATGCATTGCCACTCACCGGGGTTATTTTAACCAAAGCCGATGGTGATGCCCGTGGTGGCGCAGCCTTGTCGGTTCGCCATATAACCGGTAAACCTATCAAATTTATGGGCATGGGCGAGAAGCTCGATGCGTTGGAGGCCTTCCACCCCGAGCGCGTTGCCTCACGTATACTAGGCATGGGCGATGTGCTGACCTTGATAGAAGAGGTTGAGCGCAAGGTTGACAAGGATAAAGCTGAAAGACTGGCCAAAAAAGTACAAAAAGGCAAAGGCTTTGACCTTCAAGACTTCAAAGAGCAGCTAGAACAAATGCGCAACATGGGCGGCATGATGTCGATAATGGACAAGATGCCGGGCATGGGCAATATGACCGCGCAAGTTAAAGAGAAGGCCAATGATAAATCCTTCAATCAAATGGAAGCGATTATCAACTCTATGACCAAAGGTGAACGATCCAGACCGGATGTGATTAAAGGCTCCCGTAAACGCCGCATTGCCATGGGCTCGGGAACACAGATTCAGGATGTTAATCGGCTGTTGAAGCAATTTATGCAAATGCAGAAAATGATGAAAAAAATGTCCGGCGGCGGAATGAAAAAAATGATGCGCAACATCAAAGGCATGATGCCCCCAGGCGGTCCAGGCGGAATGTTACCTCCACCCCGTTAGGTTTTGCTTTTTGCATATACCGTAGATATAAAAAAGGCTCATCATGACTGATGAGCCTTTTTTGTTATTTGGGAGAATTGGCGGGACTAGACGGCGTTCAGGCTTAGAGGTCTTAAAGGCAGCATTCTAAACAGCAATTATCAAGACTTCCAGGATAAGCCAAAACGAGATGCCGCCTTGTGAGATTCAGGCATAAAAAAAGACGCTAATAAGCGTCTTTCTTTATCGAGTATTTGGTGGAGCTGGCGGGACTCGAACCCGCGTCCAAAACACGTTAACTGTCGGTACTACATGCTTATTTTGTCTTTTATTTAACTAATTTGAACTCCGACAAACAGGATTTCTCATAGCGGGCCTAATACTATTTCGCGGTT
>JAWUXW010000157.1:0-15422 GCA_034111125.1 Paraglaciecola sp. | reverse complement strand
CATGTCTTTTCCTTGCATGGGCTTAATTCTGCTTGGGCCAGCAGGTGCTCCATTCGCTTTAGACTTAGTTGCTTGTTTCTTAGCGGGCGGCTTCTTACCACCTTGAAACTTGCTAGAAGGCGGTTTAAGGCCTTTGAATTTTGCAACCAGTCCTTCTAACTCGCTGAAACTAATAGTTTGTTGCAAGAATGACTTAATCGCCGTAAAACTCTGCCAGTCTTTTGGCCCCACAAAGGATACGGCTTCTCCTTTATTACCGGCGCGCCCAGTGCGTCCCACCCGGTGTACATATTCATCAGCCAGTTTAGGTAAATCAAAGTTAACTACCAATGCTACGTTCAGCAGATCCAGGCCCCGTGAGGCAATATCGGTAGTGACCAATATGTGTTGCTGGCCTCGGCCAAATTCGTTCATTATATTGTTACGTTGGGATTGGGTGAGATCACCACTTAAGGCTATGGCGTATAGGCCTTGCTCTTTTAATAATATTGCCAGGCGCTCTGTATCTGAACGGGTAGCGGTAAAAATGATAATTTGTCGGTAGTCTTTTTCGATTATTATCTTAGCTAGTATGGCTTCTTTGTGGGTCAGGTTATCAGCCAGATAGAAACGCTGTTGAATATCCTTATGCTCTTCGCCAGAAGATCCTACACTTATGCGCTGAGGGGCTTTGAGTAGGGTTTGAGTCAAATGGTGCAGGGCGGCGCTGTCTAAGGTGGCGGAGTACATCATTGACTGACGTTTACGATGATCGGCAGCCGCATTAATGAGTTTAAGTTGGGCCGCAAAACCCAAGTCCAACATGCGATCCGCTTCATCCAGAATTAATAGCTCTAGGCCATTAAGAAACAGGGATTTGCCGGCCAAATGATCGGCTATGCGCCCCGCAGTACCCACTACAAACTGTGGATAATGTTTTAAGGCTTTGACCTGGTCGTTAAAGTTCTCTCCCCCTAAGACCAGTGCGGCTTTTATCGGTTGCTTGGCGATTAACCACTTTAACTGCAAGAAAACCTGCTTGGCGAGCTCTCTAGTGGGGGCCAGAATTAGCACTCGTGGATCCCGTCGACTCAAAGGCTGCTGAGTAAATACACGCTGCACGGCAGGTAATAAAAACGCCAGAGTTTTACCCGAGCCGGTTTTTGAAGAGGCGATAAGATCCTTACCTAATAGGCCATAGGGGATAGCCTTACTTTGGATTTCAGTTGTTTCGTCAAAGCCCTTTATTTCAAGGGCTTTTTGTAGTCGGTGGTCAAGGGGAAGATCGCTAAATTGCAAAAAATAATTACTCGCTTACATGATTGAAGACATTATATACCCAAACGAGCTTAAGATGCCTGCATCAGCGGGAATTAAAACTGCATTTCAGGTACGGTTCCGGAAACCACGACTTGCCCTGCCGTTTTGCTGACAATCTCTTCAACACTTACTCCAGGGGCTCGCTCGATTAAGTGAAAGGCGCCATCCTTAACTTCCAGTACCGCTAAATCGGTGATAATGCGGTTGATGCAGTTCACCCCTGTCAACGGCAAGGTGCATTTGCTAAGTAATTTTGACTTACCGTGTTTGTCTGCGTGGGTCATGGTGACAATGATATTCTTTGCCCCGGCTACCAAATCCATTGCGCCGCCCATACCTTTGATTAATTTACCTGGGATCATCCATGAGGCAATACTGCCATGCATATCGACTTCAAAGGCGCCAAGTACAGTTACATCAACATGGCCCCCGCGGATCATGGCAAAACTTTCCGCTGAATTGAAAATTGAAGCGCCAAGGATAGCCGTGACGGTTTCCTTGCCGGCATTGATCATGTCAGCGTCTACTTGTTCTTCTGTGGGGTAGGGCCCCATGCCCAGTAGCCCGTTTTCAGATTGCAGCATAACTTGCATATTATCAGGCACATAATTGGCTGCCAGTGTGGGGATGCCAATGCCTAAATTTATGTAATCGCCGTCGTCAAATTCTTGCGCCACTCGCATGGCTATTTGTTCTCTTGTTAGTGTCATGATGTTCCCCTGTTACTAAGCTATGCGGTGACTTTACGCTCTATGCGTTTTTCAAATGTCCCGACAATAATCCGATCAATATATATTCCAGGAGTATGGATCTCACTGGGTGCCAGCTCACCGGGTTCCACTAACTCTTCTACTTCTACTACGGTTATTTTACCTGCGGTAGCTGCCATAGGATTGAAATTTTGCGCCGTGTGGCGATAAATGCAATTGCCATAACGATCTGCCTTCCAGGCCTTAACGATGGCAAAATCGCCTTTTATTGCCCGCTCCATGATGTAAGGACGCCCATCAAACTCTTTAACTTCTTTGCCTTCTCCCACCGGGGTGCCGTAGCCTGTTGCGGTGAAAAAAGCGGGAATTCCAGCGCCCCCCGCGCGCATTCTTTCGGCTAGCGTGCCCTGAGGCGTTAATTCTACTTCCAGTTCACCGTTTAGCAGTTGTTGCTCAAACAGGGCGTTTTCGCCGACGTAGGAAGAGACCATCTTCTTAACTTGCTTGTCTTCTAACAACAGACCCAAGCCAAAGCCGTCCACACCACAGTTATTTGACACCACGGTTAGTCCCTTTGTGCCCATCAGCTTGATTTCAGCAATCAGGCCTTCGGCGATACCACACAAGCCGAAACCTCCGGATATGATAGTCATATTATCTTCAAGCCCGTTCATAGCTTGCTGATAATTTTGAACAACTTTATTAAACCCTGCCATTACTGTTCTCGTTTATTAGACTCCTATATATACTAAAGGCTATCTTCCAATAGTAAAATTGAATTAATATCACTACTAATAAATTTATTTTATTAGTAGTGGGTGTATCTAATTATGTTAAACGTTTCTCATCGACAACTTCAGGCCTTTGTTTGTGTGGCCCAATCCAAGACCTTTGCAGAAGCCTCAGAAAAAATGTGTTTGTCTCAACCGGCGTTGTCCACGTCGGTCAAAAAAATGGAGTTGCAATTAGGTGGCGCGCTGTTTTTTAGAAGCACACGAAAGCTGGATCTTAGCCCTGAGGGCAGCTTGTTTTTACCCGTAGCGATACGTCTGTTAAATGATTGGGATGACGCATTAGGAGATATTCACAATGTATTCGTCATGGGTAAAGGCAAGCTGTCGATTGCCGCTATGCCTTCATTCGCTGCCGGACTGTTGCCAGAAATATTAGGGCAATTTCAATCGAGTTCTCCGAATATTAAAATATCCGTAGCCGACATTGTGATGGAATCTGTCATCGCCGCAATTAGACATGACAGAGTCGAACTCGGTTTCACCTTTGAAACCGATCAACTCGAAGGTATAGAGTTTCATCCCATGTTTACAGATACCTTTATTGCGGTGTTACCGGTCGACAATGCTTTGGCAAAGTTTAGTGAATTAAGCTGGCAACAACTAAGCTCTCATCCTTTTGTTGCCATGAACCGGGGTTCTGCAATCCGAACCTGGATACAGAACCATGTAGATCACTTGGATATGCCATTAAACATTGTGGCCGAAGCGGGACAGTTGGCGACTTTGGGCCAATTTGTAAAGCACGGATTGGGTATATCTGTGGTGCCGGGTCTATGTAAGGAGCAAATGAGTGACAAAGGTCTGTGCTGTTTGCCAATTAAAAACAGTGGCTTAGTTAAACGGGTAGGAATGATTAAAAAGAGCAGAAGTAATATGTCCGTCGCGGCAGCTTCTCTGTGGGATTGGGTGGTTAGTCAGGCTTATGAAACCTAGTGATTACTCTTAGAATTTTGTGGTGAATTGTCTTTTGATTTTTGCCACAGAGTACACAAAGGAAATACTTTATTAGCAGTGCTTAACAGGTGACAAAGATGTGTTTACGGGATTGGGCAAAAGTGGGCAATAATTAAGATGAAAGGGGAACTTGGGTATATAATTCCCGCAGAAATACGCATTTTTAGGTGATTTGGCGATAAACTACCACTTCTTCTTGTCGCCAAACAACTCGTCTATATCGTCCCGCTCAGACTTTTTTTTCTTTAATACATCTTCGGTATTGGCATTGCGCAGACTATCCTGAATGTTGCGTAGCTGCTCTTCCAGTTGTGCTTTTCTGGCGATGATATAGTCATCCGGGTTTGGCTGAGCAGCCAATGCTGCAATCGCTTTTTCCATACTCTGTCTGGCGGAGCCTAATTGCTTTGCTGCCAATGAGGCTTCTCCCCTGCGCATCAGCGTGTCCACGTTCGCTCTTAACTGCATACGCTCAAGGAGTTTATCCTCAAATACAAAGATTTTGTTGTCAACCCGAGATTTTCGATGTTCTGAGCGCAACAGACTGCGCATACTTTTGATGCCCTTAATAAACTGAATAACTTGCTTGTCGTCAGATGGCAACTTAAAAGCCTCTTCGTGAGGGGGGGCTTGCTCGACCCTGATCACCTTCAACACCTCGTCGGCATTTTTTATCCGTTGGCGAATATCTACCATTGTTGGATTGAGCTGTTGCATGCTTCTAAGGGCATTGAATATACGGCGATGCAAGATGAACAACAGACGTTGGGTTACCGGGATATGTTGCGCCGCCATAATGGCGCTTTCTGTATCGTCAATAACAGTCTTTTGCTTGGCAATCTCCGCGCGCCTATCTGCATCGGCTTTGTTTTTATGCTGTTGAACGGCGCTGACAACAATCGTAATCACAACGAGCGAAACAATCAGCACTATTATTACTATAAAAATCATGAAATTGCTTTTTTCCGTTGCTTCTTATGTTTGGCGTTAAATATTCTGCTGATACTTAGGGCAACTTTAAAGTAAATACACTGCCGTTCAATGCGCCGCCGTTGGCCAAGGATATTGAACCTGTGCGCTCTCCGCTGCTATGCGCTTGTGCGATTAACCGAGCAAAAAACAGGCCAAGTCCGGTTCTGCCTTGACTAATATCATAATTTTGCATGGTTGTGGTGTTCGCATCTAGCATACTTAGTGGGTAACCTGGGCCGTCATCCTCGACTCGAAATATCAGATATCCTTCCTCGGTGAATACTTTAAGCAAAATCTTTTTATCACTGTAGCGCATGGCATTTATCAGCATATCATTGAGTAATATGCTGATGAGGTCGGCATCTAAATACCACACCAGATCAGGCTGTTGTTCTACTTCCAATATCATTTTCTTATGGGTGATGTAATTTGAATTGCTGGCCTGTAACTCATCCACCATATCTTCAATATAATGTTCATCAATACTGATCGGTAAACTGTCCAGTCCTGCTCGATAAAGTGACAATAATTGTACCAAGCCGGTGTTTAGTCTAGATGCCTCATAATGAGCTGAAGCAAGATGTTCGGCGGTTTGAGCGTCTTCATTTTTTAAGGTGTGCCCTAAATTTTCGATTGACTGGATCAGCAAACACAAGGAGTTTTTCATGTCGTGTACGGCTGAACCCAGTACAGTTGCAAAATCAATTGAACTTTCTTTATCTTCCATAAAACCTGATACCGTAATTTAGCCTGCTAACATTAACATAAAATCTCTGGATTATTTAACTTATAGGAAACTAGCGTTATAACAAATCAGAAATATTCAGCTAATTTGATGAAATATATGGAATTCGAACCCCCATCGGGATATAACATTTGAATATATACCTTTTCCAATGTTTAACCCCAAGGCCTTGCCATGAAATTACAACAACTTCGTTATATTGTTGAGGTACTCAACAATAATCTTAATGTATCGGCCACTGCAGAGAGTTTGTACACCTCACAGCCCGGTATTAGCAAACAAGTGCGAATGTTGGAAGACGAGCTTGGCGTGCAGATCTTTGGCCGTAGTGGTAAGCATCTGACCCATGTTACGGATGCCGGACAAGATGTCATTAATATCTCCCGTGAGATTATGGCAAAAGTTGAGAGTATAAAAGCAGTTTCCCGTGAATACACCTTGCCTGATCAAGGTAAATTGAATATTGCCACAACCCACACTCAGGCTCGTTATGCTCTACCTGAGGTAATCAAAGGGTTTATGAACAAGTACCCAAAAGTATCATTACATATGCATCAGGGGACGCCGTCGCAGATAAGTGATTTGGCTGCCAAGGGTGAAGCGGATTTCGCTATAGCGACAGAAGCTCTGCACTTGTACAACGATTTAGTGATGCTGCCTTGTTATCACTGGAATCGTAGTATCATCGTTAACCATGATCACGCTCTGGCCAAGAAAACATCTATTACCATTGAAGACATTGCAGAATACTCGCTGGTGACTTACGTATTTGGCTTTACCGGTCGTTCCGAACTTGATCAGGCATTTAGTCGTGCGGGTCTTGAACCTAAAATCGTCTTCACTGCAACCGATGCCGATGTGATAAAAACTTATGTGCGTCTGGGCGTGGGCATCGGTGTGATTGCGTCTATGGCTGTTGATGACAAACTTGATGGAGATTTAATGAAAATTGATGCCAGTCACTTATTTGACTATAGCACCACTAAAATTGGATTTCGTAAGGGCTCCTTCTTGCGTAGTTATATGTATGAGTTTATCGAACGTTTTGCCCCGCATCTCACCAAGCCGGTGGTCGAAAAAGCCATGATGTTGAAAAACAATGATGAAGTTGAAAAAATGTTTAAAGGACTGACCCTTCCGGTTAAGTAATCCGGCTATCAGGTACCGATTTAATAGAAAAGAGGCAAAATACTGCCTCCTTTTTATTGCTTAAACCGATTGGTATTGGTGGCCTAACGCTGTTTAACACTCAATAATATTCACCGCTAAGCCACCACGGGCGGTTTCTTTATACTTCGATTTCATATCATTGCCGGTTTCCCACATGGTTTTGATTACCTTATCCAAGGAAACTTTGTGCTGACCGCTGCCTCGCACTGCGAGGCGTGAGGCATTGATAGCTTTAATTGCGCCCATGGCATTGCGCTCGATGCAAGGTACTTGCACCAGGCCGCCAACTGGATCGCAGGTAAGGCCTAAATTGTGCTCCATACCAATTTCCGCTGCGTTTTCCACCTCATCGACCGAGCCGCCAATGATATCCGTCAGGGCACCTGCGGCCATTGAGCAGGCTACGCCCACTTCTCCCTGACAACCCACTTCGGCGCCAGAGATTGAAGCATTTTTCTTGTACAAGATACCGATGGCGGCCGCGGTTAATAAGTATCTGGAAACAATATCTTGGTCAACCGGGCGGACAAACTTGTCAAAGTAACATAGCACGGCCGGAATAATGCCCGCTGCACCATTCGTAGGGGCGGTAACAACTCTGCCCCCGGCGGCATTCTCTTCGTTCACTGCCAGAGCAAAAAGGTTAACCCAGTCCATCGCGACCATGGGGTCTGCATTTTTTTCACTCTGTAATCGGCGATACAAGTCAGGAGCACGTCGGGTCACTTTTAGCCCCCCCGGCAAGATGCCTTCAGCCTGAACGCCTGTTTGCACACATTCATACATCACCTGCCATATGTGCCAAAACTTTTCGGTTATTTCCTGTTTGGGCTGAAACACTTGTTCATTCTTATACATTAGGGAGCTAATACTGTAGCCATGTTCTTTGCATAGACTCACCAATTCGGTGGCATTGTTAAAGGCAAAAGGCACTGGTTTTTCAATCAAGGTAAGGGCCGCGGTCTTTTCCTTTAAAAAGTTTTCGGCTTTAATGATAAACCCACCGCCTATGGAATAATAAGACTGGGAGAAAATAAGCTGAGTATCTTTATAGGCATGCAAGGTCATACCGTTTGCATGGTCGGGTAAGGTTTTGCGGCGATGAAAAACAATCGCATCTTTGGCTGGAAAACTAACGGACCTTTCTCCGCCAAGCTCAAGTGTTTGCGTGTCACGAACCTTTGCCAACAGCTCTTCGATTTTACACGCCTCTATGCTTTCTGGTGCAAAGCCAAGTAAGCCCAAAATCACTGCCTTGCCTGTGCCGTGTCCAATTCCTGTTTGCCCCAGTGAGCCAAATAATTCGGTTTTAACTGATGTAGTGATAGGTAGCAGTTTTTGACGGGCTAACTCTTGGCAAAACTCTCTGGCGGCTCGCATGGGGCCCACAGTGTGAGAGCTTGATGGTCCAATGCCGATACTAAACATATCAAATACGCTAATCATAAATTTCAGGCTGCTAAGGTTAATGGGATTGTTAAGGCAATTGTGCGTGTTCCTTGATGCAGGAACAACTCACAATGGCGAATTACTTAAATTAGATGGTTCAATATAACGTAAAGAATTGTTGATAGAGAGGAAAGCTCAATAACTAAACGTGCTTAGAAAGATTTCGCACAAACGCAGCTGTGGCACCCCATATATTGGTGCCTTGCCAGGGGATGAAATATACCGGATAACGTCGCCCCTTGCGATTGACCCAGTGGATCAGGTGATTTTTTTGATCCAAAAGGTGAGCCAGTGGAACTTCAAAAACCGAATCAACTTCATTTTTATTCAGGGACAGCTCTAAGGGAGGACGGACAAATCCGATATAGGGTACAACTTCATAGCGGCTAATGGTTCGATAGCGGGACAAATTACCGACAACTTCGATGGCACTTGGCGCAATGCCAATCTCTTCCTCAGTTTCACGTAGTGCAGTGGCAAGTAAATTTGCATCATTGTCTTCCTGTTTGCCACCCGGGAAGCTAACCTGGCCCCCATGATGCTTTAAGTGTTTGGATCTAAGAGTAAACAATAGGGTTAATTGCTCATCATGTTCAATAATCGGCAATAGCACTGCCGCAGGTTTGCCAGCATCTTTAAGCGGATAATCTGATACGGGAATTATCTGTCTGGCATGATGGAATTTACTCATAAATTCACTCTTATTCACCGTACACCTCGCTCCTTCGGGTCTGTTCTAAATTTCGCCTCTGTTTCAATATTGGGCACTTGTTTAACAAGCAAGGGCAATATTTTCGATACTTTGTCCAGGCTTTCTTGATATTCGGCCCGTGGGTCAGAGTCAATAACAATTCCGCCTCCGGCCCAGCAATATACCTTACCCTGTTCAAAAAGCAGGGTACGGATACAGATACTGGTATCCATATCTCGTTTTATTCCAATGTAACCAATACTACCGCAGTAGATGTTACGTTTGTGGGGTTCAAGCTCATCGATTATTTGCATGGCGCGTATTTTAGGTGCGCCGGTGATGGAGCCACCGGGAAAGGCGTCTTTTAATAAGGTTAAGGGCGAGCAAGCCTTATTCAAGCGCCCGGTTACTGTGCTGACCAAGTGATGTACGGCGGCAAAGCTTTCTATGGCAAAGAGCTTGGGAACTATAACCGAACCGGGCTGGCAATTCTTGCTTAAATCATTGCGCAGTAAGTCGACTATCATCAGGTTTTCCGCCTGATCTTTGGCTGAATAGATGAGGGCATCCATGTTGGCTTGATCTTGCCGGGGATCAAGTGAACGTGGACGAGTGCCCTTGATTGGTTTACTTTGCACCAACTGCTCGTTTACCGATAAAAAACGCTCCGGAGAAATACTAATAATGACAGTCTCTGGGATACGTAAAAACGCCGAAAAAGGCGCTTTGTTGGCCGCTCTGAGAAGCATATATGCCTGCCATTCATCACCCTGGTATCGAGCATCAAAACGCTGAGCTAAATTGACCTGATAGCAGTCACCTGCCCGCAAGTAGTCATCTATTTTCCCAAGCTTTTTTTCATATTCTCGTTGCTGCATATTAGCTTGCCAATCACCCAATAGACTAAAAGTTTTATGTTCAGTGTTTTTATTAATTAAAGCCTGCAAATATTCAGGCGTGGGAGCGGTGTTGGGATCTAAGGCGCACAAGTAAAATGTGCAGTGGTGATTGTCTTTAATCACCGACCAGCTATAAATGCCCACCGCCATATCGGGACTTTGATAGTCCTCTAGGTGTGCATCAGGCAAGGTTTCAAAACGTCTGCCCAGATCATAGCCAAAATACCCCAGGGCACCGGCCACAAATGGCAGATCTGTGTCTGAAAGGTTAGTTTGCCAGTTACTGGCAATGCTCTCATCTAGTAGATCTTGCAACAGGTCTAAAGGCTCAGCAGAACTGGTAATGGTGCTATGCGTTGCCTGTCGCCAAACCGTACTCGATTTACTCCATGTAGTTAGCGTGGCAATGGGTTGAGCGACAAATATATCGTAACGGCCGTCTTGATGAGTGCTGTTGGCCGAGTCAAGTAACATGGCCCAGTCTTGATCGGCATAATGCTGAAATATATCAAGCAGCTCAGATCCTTTGGGGAAATTGAGCGGGGTAATGTTTATTTTGCTTTGTACATCTGTCTTCATTGAAATTGGTTTCGGCATTCTTTTGCTAGTATCTCAGCGCTATATTATTCGAATGGATTTGTCGTGGAGCTAACAGCCTGCACAGGTTATCATATTGCCTATACCTGAACGACACTTGTCGCAAAATTTGCTGCGACATACCTGTAAATAAAAGAGGCAATTATGACTGTTATCCGTCAACAAGATTTTATCGATAGCATTGAAGATTCACTGCAATTCATCTCCTATTATCATCCCCTGGACTTTATAAAAGCAGTAGAAAAAGCCTACAACAAAGAGCAAAGCCAAGCCGCCAAAGATGCGATGGCGCAGATTCTGATTAACTCAAGAATGTCTGCCGAGGGCAAAAGGCCCCTTTGCCAGGACACGGGTATTGTTACTTGCTTTGTTAAGCTTGGTATGGAAGTGCAATGGGATAAGACTGATATGACGGTACAGGAAATGGTCGACGAGGGGACTCGTCGGGCCTACCTTAATCCTGATAATCCCCTTCGCGCCTCGATAGTGGCTGACCCAGCTGGTGCTCGAACCAATACCAAAGACAATACACCGGCGGTGGTACATATTGATACGGTAAGCGGCGACAGAATTGAGATCATGATTGCCGCCAAAGGTGGTGGTTCAGAAAATAAATCCAAGATGGTGATGCTAAATCCAAATGACAACATAGCCGACTGGGTGGTGAAAACCTTGCCTACCATGGGGGCGGGCTGGTGTCCACCGGGTATGCTGGGTATAGGCATTGGTGGAACCGCGGAGAAAGCCACCGTACTGGCTAAAGAAAGCCTGATGGATCCGGTCAATATTCAGGAATTAATTGACAAGGGTGCCGAGACAAAAGAAGAAGAACTGCGTTTAGAACTGTTTAAACGAGTGAACGATTTGGGGATAGGTGCCCAGGGTTTGGGCGGTTTAACCACGGTGGTGGATATTAAAATCAAGTCTGTGCCGACTCATGCTGCGTCCTTACCGATTGCCATGATCCCCAATTGCGCTGCTACTCGTCATGCCCATTTTTACCTGGATGGCTCAGGCCCTGCGGAGTTTGTCCCTCCAAAATTAGCAGACTGGCCAAAAGTGACCTGGGAAGTTGGCGCAGATACTCGTCGGGTAAACCTAGACACCGTAAGCAAAGAAGATATTCAGGACTGGAAAGTCGGGGAAACCGTCCTGCTCTCTGGCAAAATGTTAACTGGTCGGGACGCCGCCCACAAGCGCATTCAAACCATGCTGGATAATGGCGAAGGTCTGCCGGATGGTGTTGACTTAACTAATCGCTTTATCTATTACGTGGGTCCTGTTGATGCAGTGGGTGATGAAGTTGTGGGTCCAGCAGGGCCAACTACGGCTACGCGCATGGACAAATTTACCGACATGATGCTTGAGCAAACGGGCCTAATTGGCATGATTGGCAAGGCTGAGCGTGGCCCTGCCACCGTTGCGAGTATTGCCAAGCACAAGGCTGTTTACCTTATGGCCGTAGGTGGTGCAGCGTATCTCGTGTCTAAAGCGATCAAAAAATCCCGCGTAGTGGCCTTTGAAGATTTGGGCATGGAAGCGATCTATGAATTTGAAGTCGAGGATATGCCGGTCACAGTGGCGGTCGACAGCACCGGTGCTAATGCTCATGAAACCGGTCCCGCTATTTGGAAGGTGAAAATTCAGGAAATGGAAAAGGCCTAGGCTTATAGACGCTTAGTTGATGTAAATAAAGACTGCAGTGCAAGTGCACTCCAGTCTCCTCCTTGTCGCCTGCTCAGGAAACAAATACTAGATGATCGAACTGACTGAAATTCACTGGATGGCTATCGCATTCGCCGCCTTATTTTTGGGCTTATTGCTGGGCATATTGTTAAATAGAGTGCAGAGCACAAAACATGCCCGGCAACAGGCGAATTTATTGACAGAAAACTTCCAGCAAAAAGAAGCATTTTTGCAGCAACAACTCACTGAGGTTAAAGCCAGCAATATACAAGGAGGGCAGGAAGTTGAGTCTCTTCGTCGGCAACAACTTGAAAGTCACAAGCTGCTGGGTCAATTGGCCCAACAGAGTGAGCGCATTCCAGAGTTAGAGGCAGAAAAACAGCAGTGGCAAAATAAGTATCAACGGGTGCAGCAACAGGCCGCTGATTTTCGTACCCAACTCGAAACACAGGCCGCTAAACACCAGCAAGAACAACTTGCCAGTCAAGATAAACTAGTCCTGTTAGAGTCTGCCGAGCAGCGCTTGCAGCAGCAGTTTGAAAATCTGGCAAATAAGATTTTCGAACAAAAAAATGAGAACTTTAAACAGAGCAGTAAGGCGGGTTTAGATACCCTGTTAAGCCCCTTAAAAGAGCAAATTGAAGGCTTCAAAAAACAGGTCACCGACCAGTATGTCAAAGAAGGGCAGGAGAGAGCCTCACTTAAAACTGAGATCCTTAGCCTAAAAGAGCTCAATCAGCAAATTACCCATGACGCCGCGGCCCTAACCAAAGCCCTAAAAGGCGATAACAAACAACAAGGGAACTGGGGTGAGGTGGTGCTTGAGCGCATCCTAAAAGAATCGGGCTTGCGTGAAGGCCACGAGTTCGACACTCAGGTATCCCTCAAAAACGAAGCAGGCAAAAGCTATCAGCCCGACGTGGTGGTGCACCTGCCGAATGATAAAGATGTGGTAGTAGACTCAAAAGTATCGCTCTGTGCTTACGAGCGTTACTTTAACGAGCTAGAAGACGAAGTCGCCCGCAAGCGTCATCTCAACGATCATATTAACTCCTTGCGAAGCCACATCAAGGAGCTAGGCAAGAAGGATTACCAGGACTTACAGGGCATTCGTACTCTGGACTATGTACTGATGTTCATCCCAGTAGAACCGGCATTTTTAATGGCGGTAGAGCACGCGCCGGAACTGATTAAATTGGCATTGGATAACAATATTATGCTGGTCAGCCCCACCAACTTGCTGGTGGCCCTGCGCACGATCAACAATATCTGGCAGTACGAATACCAAAATCAAAATGCCCAGAAAATAGCCGCTAACGCCGCTAAGCTGTATGACAAATTTCACGGTTTTGTCACTGATATGGACAAGGTCGGCAAGGCCATCGAGTCCACTCAAAAGAACTTCGATGGGGCGATGAATAAATTGTCGACCGGCAAGGGCAACCTCGTGCGTCAGGTTGAACAGTTTAGAGGCCTTGGGGTGCAATCCAATAAAAAGCTAGATAGCCAGCTGCTGGATGGAGCGCAAGAGGAAGAGGCGGAATAGGGGGATGTTTGGCAGGCAATGCTTTGTTTGTATGCTTGTAAATATTGTATTAAATTGGGGGAAATAACAACGTTTTATGAATGAACAGGCGTATGGATATGAGCATCACCTGATACCTAGGTTTAGATTTACTTGTCGGGGTAGTTTAAGCCCGGTTGAGTAAGGCCCTTGCCCGTCCCATTCCCCGCATTCGTTTGTGGTGGATGTGGGCTTTGTAGGCATTCATCATCAACTCTGCCCCAGCGGCATAACAGAAGTGTTTTTCAAACTCAGTGCTGAGAGTGAGCGATTGTTCGGCGGACAAACCTCAAATTATCATGGGTGGCTATGTAAACTAATGCACATCAACCATTTTATGAAAAATGACGTTTTATTTTACCTATACACTCTTAGTTTGCTCAATTCATATTCTATTCAGGTAACATAGGCAAAATAGCCTAAACTTACTGGTCAGGCGAGATACTGACCCAATTTTTACGAGGAAGCAACATGAACAAATTTCTTTTATTATGTTTTATTTCAAGTGCCCTAGTTTTGAGCTCAGTCGCGCAGGCTCAAGGCAGTGAAAACCTAAGTAAGGGTTCAACGCAAGTGTCCCAGGGCTCAATAAGCTTGGGAAAGGGAGCATCACAAATATTGGCAAACTCGGAAAAGGGCTCGGCAGGGTTTGTTGTGGATGTCATTGAAGTGGCAGGGGATGTTGCGGAGATAATCTTAATTTCTACTGCAAAAACCAGTGTGGCCGTCACAGAGATTACGGTGTCTTTAGCCTCAAGTGCCCTGACGAGTATGGCGATTGTCGCGGGAACAGTTATCGAAGTGATGACGGTCTACGCCGAGAATAAGGCGAATATTTTAGGCTATTTATTGCTACAAAAAGGTGAGGTGATGCTATTTGTCTCCCCTGAAGGTTCTACCCTAAGTATCAGTAGTGAGTCTCTTTAAGGAATCAGTATGTTTAAAAAAACAGGAATTTTTTTATTACTTTGTTTGAGTTTTACCGGACATGCCACCGACAAAGGCAGTGGCACCGGCTGTGCAAATACCAAGATGGGCGCACAGGGCTATCAAAAAGCCGCACAGATGAGTGAAAAAGTGCTGAGTTATCTGCAAAAAAAACATTCTAAGAGTCAGACCAAGGTGGTTCTTTTAGGACGGGCAGGTTCGAACAGCCCGAGTCAGCGTTTTCTGAAAAAAGTCAGTCAGTATTGGAACTACACTCATGCTGGACTGGCTTATCGCAATCATCCCGCGGGTAAATGGACTATCGTGCATTTACTCAATGACTGCGGCAAAACATCTTCGATTTATGCCCAGAGCATGATGAAGTTCTTTATGGATGACCCCTATGCCTATCGTACGGTTATCGGCATTCCTTCCATGGCCATGCAAAACCAATTGGAAACGATAATTGTGCAGCGCAATATGGCC
The DNA here is from genome assembly GCA_034111125.1 of Paraglaciecola sp. Classification (GTDB taxonomy): domain Bacteria; phylum Pseudomonadota; class Gammaproteobacteria; order Enterobacterales; family Alteromonadaceae; genus Paraglaciecola. The sequence continues at coordinate 479 of JAWUXW010000157.1, read as the reverse complement.
AAAGCATTGTTTAACAATAGTGTGTATTCGAGCGTGTCTAATCCCTTTAATACACAACGGCAGAACTCAAATGAATACATTCTGGATACCCTAGTGCTGGCCTATGCTTACGAGCAGGGAACAACCGATCTTTTTACGCGGGAGCAGGTAAAGGATTATCTGCTGGCGCAGGATCTTAAAAAGCACGTCATGGCTGAGCAGGTTAAAGTTAAGGGATTTGAAAGCCTCGGAATGGCCTTGGGCTTTGGTCCTAAAAATGCCACTCTGGAGGATCACCCCCGAGGCGAGCGAAAAAAGGGTAGGGTGAATATGGTCTCTGTCGGCACCTTGTTGGAGTTTCTGAGCAATATAGGGCAACTACAATCAAGCAGTGAACTGGCGCTACAAGATAGCTCAAAGGCGCAGGATACGGTTTATAATAACTAAGCCAGATATGTTAATGCGCTGGCAAGCTTGTTTTGCTGGCGAGGGACTAAAAA
>JAWUXW010000156.1:0-9500 GCA_034111125.1 Paraglaciecola sp. | reverse complement strand
TTTTGCTTTTTTTCCGGATTTCGTGCAGCTAAGTAACCGGCGGTTAAGCCTCTTTCTACCGCATGGTGGTGTGCTGTTTTTTCAAGTACATTCATCAAATCCAATAGATTTCGATCTTGGTTCCCCTGTTGTAAAGTATTCCAGGCCCCACTTAGGCTCAAAATGGCGAGTACAGCTATTGTAAAGGAAAATAGACTGACACTAATTAAGGTTGAATTGACTATAGATAGGCGTTTAAGTAATTGCAGCATTTGATACCTTTTTACAACGGTTCAAGCCAATTCCACTTTGGTCATCTTAAAAAAAAACCACTCTAGCCTATTTTGTTAATAATGTAACTAATTTGTAACAATAACACGACAATAACGCGACAATATTTGCAGTTTTATGTGACAGCTTATTTTAGAAATATGCAAGAGCTCCTTTACGGAACTTTGTGCCAAACTTTTTACTATTAGCGATTATTCCGTGGAGTTTCATTACTTTGTATGTGTCCAGTCTATCAACTGAACTACTTTATTAATGGCGCTAGCATGGATTCCAGGCCATTGACCTTGATTTCATGAATAAGGGCAAGTTGTCGGCCTAGTTTTCCCTCAGGAAAACCTTGTTGACTAAACCAAACGAGGTATGGCTCAGGCAGGAATAACAGTTTTCGCCCCGCGTATTTGCCAAAAGGCATGGTTTGATTAATCGCCTCAAGCATGGCCTGTTTATCCATGCTCAGGATCCTGCTCTATGTCCGTGAGTACCTTCGATGACGTGCGCTGTTGGGTTTGCCATAGCCTATGATAGGCACCACCCTTTGCAAGCAAGTCATGGTGAGTGCCCTGTTCTATAATTTCGCCTTCACCCATGACTACGATGTTGTCTGCGTCAACGATGGTCGAGAGTCGATGGGCGATAACTAAACTGGTATGACCCTGGGCTATTTCTCTTAAGGCACTCAAAATTGCCTGTTCTGACTGACTGTCGAGTGACGATGTGGCTTCATCGAATAACAAAATAGGCGGGCGTTTAAGAATGGTTCTTGCAATGGCTACGCGCTGTTTTTCACCGCCGGATAACTTGAGTCCACGTTCTCCCACCTGGGTAAGGTCTCCATCGGGTAAGGAGGAAATAAAGCTTCTAAGGTGTGCCAAATCAATGGCCTGTTGTACTTCTGTGTCACTGGCGTCCGGTCGTCCGTAGCGTACGTTTTCAAATACACTGTCATTAAATAACACAGTGTCCTGGGGAACAATGCCAATTGCCCTGCGCAGAGACTGCTGATTGACCTGTTTTATGTCCTGCCCGTCGATGGTGATACTTCCCTTGCTCGGATCATAAAAGCGAAACAACAGTTTCACCAAGGTCGATTTTCCTGCGCCGCTTTTGCCAACTATCGCCACTTTTTGACCGGGTTTAATGGTGAAATTGATATTCTTTAGTATGGGCCTGTCAGCTCGGTAGTGAAACTGCACTTGGTTAAAGGTGATTTCCCCACGAACTACCTTAAGATCCGGAGCATCCTCATTTATACCAACAGCGGCTTCTTTGCCCAGTAGGGTAAATAGGTTCTCAATATTGGCCAGAGAGCCGCGGATTTCCCGGTAAACAAAGCCAAGAAAATTAAGCGGCATAAATATTTGCATGGTAAAGGCATTGATCAGCACAAAATCACCAATGGTCATTTTGTCATGGGCAACGTTGTAGGCGGCTAATGCCATCATACTGGTCATAGCGATGGCGATTATGGAGGCTTGGCCACCGTTTAAAGCAAAAAGAGACAAGCGATTTTTGCGTCTGGCGTTTTCCCAGTTGGCTAAATCCTTGTCATAACGCTTGGCCTCGTACTCTTCATTGTTAAAATACTTAACCGTTTCGTAATTGAGTAGGCTATCGATGGCTCTGGAACTGGAGCTGGAGTCCGCCTGATTAACCTCTCGCACAAACTGGGTACGCCAGTCAGTCGCTTTTATAGAAAAGCCAATATAACTCAGTACTGAAAGTAAGATGATCAGTGCAAAACTGATGCCGTAGTTATAAAACAGTACGCCAATCACCGCCGCAATTTCAAACAGGGTAGGGACAATATTAAACACTAAAAAGCGCATCAAAAAACTGATCCCGCTGGTGCCCCGTTCGATATCTCGGGAGAGGCCGCCGGTTTGTCTGTTGAGATGAAAGTCTAAATCCAGCCGGTGCAGATGTTTGAACACCTTTAAACCCAGACGACGCATCGCCCGCTCGGTTACCCGGCCAAACAAGGTGTCCCGTATTTCACCAAACAGCACATTGGCTAAACGTAAGACACCATAGGCTGCCACCATGGCGAAAGGTACTAGCACCAACTCCTGACCTGGGGTTTCGGTATTCAGTGCATCAACGGTGTATTTGAGTATAAAGGGTAGGGTAATACTGGCGACTTTTGCGGCTATCAGAAACAGCAATGCCAGAGCAACTCTGCCCCTAAACTCGGTAAGAAATGGCCAGAGCTGGCGAAATATTCGCCAGTTTAAGGGGGCGTCATCATTTAGTGGGAAGCGGTTGGGACGCATTGCAGCCTTGATTCAGTTTGGGTCTAATGGAGTCGTTTACCAGCAGTGCAAACGATCAAATAATTTTATTGTCCACGAGCTCAGGAGATCAGAAAGACATCACACTACGGTTTCGTCCCCGGTCTTTTGCCTCATATAAATAGCTATCAGAAGAGGATATGGCTTTACTAATGCTATCCCCGTGCATTATTTCGTATATACCAATACTGACGGTTAACTTTAATATCTTTTGTTGGTGAGTAAACTTTGTTGCGGCAATCCCATTGCGTATTTTTTCGGCCAGGATATAGGCTTGTTGTTCAATGGTTTCCGGTAGCAAAAACAAAAACTCTTCCCCTCCCCAACGAGCTACCGTATCTTGTTTTCTTACACTGGCGCTCAATATACGGGCGAGCTCTTGAATGATGTAATCACCGGTATCATGGCCAAAAGCATCATTGACCCGTTTAAAGTGGTCGATATCCAACATCATGAGTGAAATATGGTGATTACTACGCTTGGAACGCTCATGCTCATAAGTGAGTTTTTCTAGCATGCCCCGTCTGTTTTGCAAACCCGATAGGGGATCAATCCTGGCTTGTTGCTGAAATTTTTTATTTAAGGCGTGTAAGCGTTCGTAGGAGAGTTGCCGGGCATATTCGTAAAAGGCGAACAGGGCGCTAACGGTGAAAAAAGAATACACCAGCCTGGACTTAAATTCATAGCTGTAGGTCGCCAGCAGCAGTCGCTCATCGGGGTAAAATAATATCAGACTGACAATCAACACAAAAATTCCAAGGTTACGCAGGCCCTTATATAGGCCACCAAAAAACAAGATAACAGGGGGCACAATGTACATCCACAAAGGACCGGTATTGCGGTATCCCCCAGTATAGACAAGCTCTAGCATCAAAATAACCAGAGAGATGATGGACAAATTGGATGCTACTTTGTAGCTAAGTTTGGCATGACTATATCTGAGGATAAGATGAGAAGAGAAGAATATGCCACTGGCAACGAGTAATACGCTGCCTAGAATGGTATCACCTCTAAGCAAGGCGCTTATTCCCAACAGTAAGGTGATTGAATAACCGATAAATCCAAATAAATTAACCATCAGGATTTGCTGATTTAAAGCTGTCTCGTTAGTGCTTTTGCACCCGATTGTCAAGTAGTTAACAACAAACTGTTTTAAGATCATAGTGATTTAAGTTTGTCTTTGCAGGGAGTCAATCCCTCGGCTGATTTCATGGCTTAGTGCTAGTACCAGTGTCCTAAGCTGCTCAACCGCATGGGGATAACCGTCTTTATTCAGTACCTGCTGCAAGTAAAATGGTTCAAATAATATCTGTTCGCCGGTTTCTCGATTTAACAGCCAGTATTTCCCCGCTGCCACTACCTGGGATTTGTCTGTGGCTAGAAAATGATCTATCTGCAGAATAAGTTCATAGCTGGCTGAGCCTTGATTGGCCGATGTATGGTTAAGATATTGATAATCATTACTTTGCTGGTTAAGGTCAAAGAGCAAGGCTTTGCTAATGGAGGTCTGCAGCGTTTCTGCCCAAATATCCTTAGGTGAGTAAAACAACTCATGCTCGCCTAATTGTAGTACCAGACTATCTGGACGCAGATAATCTGCAAGTTGGATTTTGCTTAATATTATCCTAGGACTCTGGGGATTGACTTTTTTAACCGTGTCGACGCTCACAGTGTGCAACAAATAATAGTTAATCTTTTGTGCAGGCGAGGTGCAAGCTTGTAACAGTATGCCAATACTTAAGATGAAGAATTTATACATGGGATCAATTATCTCCTGCTACAGCTCGATTTGATATTCCCTTAGGTTCGAATGTGGCGTCACTGCCCTCGACAAATATTAGGCTGTTTGGTCTGCCATTAAGTTGTAATAGTAAGGGTTGTAAGTCCTTCAAAGTCTTTTGTAGTACTTGCATAGTGTTATTTAACTCCTCATAATTTGTCGAGCCAGAGGAAAAATCCTGGGTCAGTTGCGCAATACTCTGCAGAGTTTTGTTGAGGGAGGAAGTCAATTCGTCTTCATGGGCGCTGTTCAATATGCGATCAACTTTACTCGCCGTGGCCTGCAATACTTCGGCCGTAATGGCGATTTGCTTAAGCATATCATTGGCATTATTACTTAAGTCTAGTACTTTAATTTGATTGACGTTATCGAGAATGGCGTTGACCTTTGCGGTGATCTGGGAAAATTCGCTACTAATAGTTGGAATAACATCGTAGCCCATCACAGTGTTTGCCAGAGTAGGCTCAGCATCGGGATAATGTTGTAAGTCAACAAACAGCGCCCCGGTTAATAGATTACCGGTTTTTAAGGAGGCTCGTAAGCCGTCTTCAACCCAACGCAAGGTTTGCATGCGCACAAAATCGAGGCCTTGCTGATTGTCAGGTTGTTGAACCCGTCCCGGTTGTATGCCGATAACTACCGGTATGGTGTAACTCTGGTCAAGCAATCCGTTTTGGCTGATGTCCTGGGGATTAATGTCTATAACATTGCCTATCACCAAACCCCGATACTCGACGGGCGCGCCAATTTGCAGGCCTCGAATAGTATCCTGAACCATGATGATGAACTCTGCTGACAATTTATAGCGCTCTTGCGCAGCAGACTCATAGGAACGATGAATATCAAAGAAAGTGCGCTTGGTGATTTGCTCGCCCGAGGGCATGCCCTCGGGTATGCCAAAAGTCACTCCGTTGGTCAAAAGGGATTCAATGCTACCGGTGGTGACTTTTATGCCACTGGCACCCAATTCCATTCGCACGCCACTGACATTCCAAAACTTGGTGTTTGCGGTAATCAGTTTGTGATAGGGAGCTTCAATAAAGGTGTTGTAGTACACCACCCGTTCATCAAAATTAAAGTAGATATCTTCAAATTCCCCAACTTTCAGACCTTTGTATACAACGGGATCACCCTCCTTAAAAGCAAACTCATCATAACTGTTTAAGGTCACATGTAGGCCAGGAGTGCCAATGGGGGTAAGAGGCGGTGCAGCTAATGCAGTGAAGTCGGTTGTTTTTTTGCCATCTGTGCCGGGCTCCATATTGATATACGGTCCGGACAACAGCGTGCTGAGACCTGTTACACCGTTCAATGATATTCTTGGAGTCACTATCCAAAAGTGGCTACTGTCGATTAGCAAATCATCGAGATTAGCATTTAGTCTGGCGGTCACCAATACACCTTTTAAGTCCGGTAATAACTCAATTTTTTTAACCTCGCCAATATCCACATTACGGGTTTTAATTTTAGTCTTACCGGCTTCCAGGTTGGTTGCTGTCTCAAATTTAATGGTGATTAAGGGGCCTTGATTACTCCATTGGTAATACACCATCCACAGTCCAATGGACAGGGCGACTATCGGTAACAACCATATTTTTGATACGCTCTTGAGAGGTTTTATTTCTGCCGCCTCTGGCTTTTGGTTCGATTCTTGGTTCATTCAGTGCTCATACTTTGTTTATTTTGTCCCTGACTCCAGATGAGTCGGCTATCAAACGACATGGCGGCCAGCATGGTGACGATCACTACACCACAAAAAGCCAGCGCAGCGTAACCCGGGTGAATGCTCATTATATTGCCTAATTGGATCAGGCTAACTAAAACAGCTACTACAAATACATCAACCATGGACCAACGACCAACAAATTCAGTCATACGATACCAGAATATTCGCTGGTTATTTTGCACGTCTAGCCCCACTTGTACTGAATAATTAAGCCAGCACAAGATGCATAACTTTGCTACCGGTACAAATACACTGGCGATAAAAATCACTGCCGCAATGGGGTAGGAGCCCATTTGCCACAGCAGGATCACGCCGCCAAGGATGGTGCTAGGCTGGTCATTGCCAAGCAAACTAGTATGCATAATAGGCAGGGTGTTGGCCGGTATATACAGCAATATTGAGGTTGCCAGCAATGCCCAGGTAGTTTGGATACTTTGGCTTGGGTTTATCTTTTTGTGATCATCAGGTGGCAGTGAGGTGATCAATATATTTAATTGGTGTTTATCTACATGCATCAGTGTCGCTGTCATGCACATAGTAAATAGAATATAGGCATAAAATGAGGGACCCATGCCCACATCGGCCATTGAAGTTATTTTTATCAGGCTAACCAATACCCCAATCAGAAATATTTCTGCCATCGTCCAGGGTAGCAAAGTAAAAACCACCTTAGCTACCGTCTGGCCTTTCGGCGGACGAATACCAAAACTTAAGGGCAGTAATAGATAGAGTAGGCCAAGCAGGATAAATGCCGGCAAAATTAGTATCGCCACCGCTTGCAATACGGCAAGCAAGGCATAATCCTGCTCCACTAAAATCAGAATACTGCCGGGAATGTCAACTGCCTGAAATTGCCCTCTTGCGCTAAAGGATAAAAATTCGAAGGGCAGGGAAGCGAGTAAAAAAATTAAAGCCGAAATAGCCAGAGCAATGATCCGCTGACTAGCATCAGTTCGATAGGTGGTGAGATTAAAACCACAGCGGGGACATAAGGCTCTTTGTTTATGCTGTAACTCAGGGAGCGTGACTTTGTAGTCACACTCATGACAGTTCACTTGTATTTTGGCAGAGGGTCCACTGCTTTGTTGCAACGTTTTTTCAGTCATAAATATTCGATATGGTAGACCTTATAATCATTGTTTTAATTACTATTAATACTACTAATAAAATCATACACTAAATGTGCCGTAAGTAGCGTAAATATTTATGTTCGAAGCAGAGCAAATATTGACTGACTTCTATGTTTTATTCCACCCCTGCTCGAGCTCCTATAAAGGCATCAACAGAACGTTGAATATCTTGTTCTGTGGTTGCCCAGGAGCAGACACTAACCCGTATTACTTTTTGCCCTTGCCAGCTTGAACCGCCACACCAGCACTCACCTGAGTCCTGAATATTCGACAGAGTTGCTTCGGTAAGGCTGTCACTGCCACAGCTGACAATAACCTGATTAAACACCACATCATTGACTATTGTGAAGCCGTTTTTCCCTAGCAACATGGCGAATAACTGGGCGTGGTGATGCAGTTGCTCTACTAATTCGGCCATACCGGCCTTGCCGAGGTACTTCATGCAGGCCCACAGTTCTATTGCTCTAGCCCGCCGTGACATCTCTGGGGTGTGCATCAAGCCATCACGCTGTTCACTATATTGAATATAGCTGCCCTGTTGATGCAGGGCTGCGGTCAATGCTTCAGGGTCCGCACACATTACAATGCCACAATCATAGGGCGTATTTAGGGTTTTATGCCCGTCGACAGACCAGGATTGGGCTAAATTGATCCCTTGAGTCAGCCCCAAGAAACACTCTGAGGCGGCCGCCCATAAGCCAAATGCCCCATCGATATGTGTCCAAGCTCCAGCGGCGTTAGCGGCTTTGCATAAGGGCACAAAATCATCGAAGGCTCCGGAGTGAACGTTGCCAGCCTGAAGTACCAAAATACAGCTTTCATCCAAATTGGGTAATTGATTGAGCAGTATTCGTCCCTGATCATCACACTCCACCCACTCAATGCAATTTAGTCCCATTCCAAGCAAGGAAATCGCTTTGGCGACTGTGCCGTGGGTTTGCCTACCCATAATCAGGCGCAATCTTGGCGCGTCATACAGACCTTGCTGATTAATATCCCAGCCCAGTTTTTGCAGCTGACGATAGCGGGCAGCAGCCAAGCCAGACAAGGTGGCGACAGAGGTGCCGCTGACGAAACCGGCAACTGTGCGCTCGGGTAAATCAAATAATTGATTGAGCCAGGTTTGGCACAGGCTTTCAAGTTTGGCCGCAATCGGTGACATCACATAAAGTGCCGAATTTTGATCCCAAATATCGGCCAGCCAACGAGTGGCTAGCCCAATCGGCAAGGCGTTACCGTTAACAAAACCATAATAGCGTCCGCCGATCTGTGCGGTGGTGGCAGGTGAGCCAAAGTCACTTAACAAATTCAGAACATCTTCTGGCTTTGACATCTTGTTGGGAAGGTCTTCATCAAAGATACTGAGCTCTTTAATCGCCAGTTCTGTAGGGTAAACGTTGCGTTGACTAATCTCGTCCAGATAGTTAAATGCCGCTCTTTGAGCTCGTTTAAACAATCCCTTATTTTTATTTTGTTCAAACAATTCTTTTTGCAGTCTTGTCATTAATTATATTCCATCAAAGATCTGGCCTATCGGACATATGCTTCATTAATAACAGAGATAGACATTTATTAACATGCACAGATAGTGGTTTAGCCAAGCTTAACAGTTGTAGATAATGAATGGCTTAGAACAAAACCATAGACTATTGCCACAAAGTAAGGCGCTGAAGGCCAATGCCATTGAGCTAAGCGGTCGCGGCTTTTCATCAGAAATTTGAGCAGCGCCCCGTTAGCGAGGATAGGTTTTTTTAGCGCTATGTTCAACATAATGTGTGCGTATACCGATGCAGCGGTGTTGATCCCCGCGCCCGCTTGGGTGATGAGCCCCAGGCTGAGCTTCTTGGACATCAGACTGTCTTAATGCCTTGTGGTTTTGAAGAGCCTTATAGATTGACCCCAGAGGTACTTGAACGCAGTTTGGCATCGGCCTCAAAAACCTGCGAGACCTTGCTAGTGGTGCTAAACAGTCCGGGCAATCCCGATGGCATGAGTTATACAGCGCAAGAACTGAAGTCACTGGTTGAGGTATTAAAAAAGTATCGTGCTGTGCATATCTGATGAAATCTATGGCCCCTTGCATCATACAAACCAGCGTAATCCTTTACACTGTTCTTACCAAGTTGAGAAAGTTGATGTGCCGACACGAATGTTTTCGTTCAGGTTATAACGCCAACTCCAGGATGCGAGCGGCCACTTGTGGGGTAATATCACCATGTTCGCCTAAGCCATTCATACCGTTTTTCTTGAGGTTTTCAATGGCCGCCTTGGCATCGTCTGCTGCAAGGCCATAATCACGCAAGTGA
>JAWUXW010000155.1:0-9903 GCA_034111125.1 Paraglaciecola sp. | reverse complement strand
GGAACTACAAAAACAGGCCTTAATTAAGCCCATTTTATTAATCGCAGAGTGAGTAGTTATCTAGATGGAATGGTTTAACTTACTGTTTTGGAGAGCTCATTCTATATCCAGTGGGTCGGGAGACAGGATGATACCGGTTCTATCCGCATACAAATGATCTTCTGGTAAAAAGGTGACACCGCCAAAATTCACCGCGACATCAATCTCACCAATTTCCTGGTCATCGGCACTCACTGGAATCGATGCAACCGCATGCACACCAAGATCAATCTCTTCTAACTCATCTACTTGTCGCACACTGCCATAACACACTATCCCTTCCCAACCATTATCCGCAGCCATTTGCGCCGTACTGGCATCAAGTAAAGCCCGCCGCATTGAACCACCACCGTCAATCAACAGTACTTTACCTATACCCGGTTGTTGAAGCGTTTTTAGTATCAGTCCCTTATCTTCAAAGCACTTAATAGTGGTTATTTCACCACCAAAAGATGCTCGTCCACCGAAACTAACAAACAGGGGCTCAACCACATCAACACTATCGGTAAAAAGGTCACACAAAGCGGAAGTATTGTAGTCCATTAGGCATCCTAGGTGATTGCAAGTTGCAGTGAGTATACTGCTAGTGTCGCTCAATTCCAGCAAATATCAATAACCCTAAATAATTGGCTAGTCAAATAGCAATGACAAGAAACCATCGAACGATGTGCACAGTTGTGGTAAACAGTGGAATGGCCGAATGAAGTGTTGTTAAGACTAAAGACTTATGTGTCCGTTTAATTATCTGGGGAAGAGAGGGACGGTAAAACTGTTTGGAAATACATATTCGCTATACGACTCTCACCTGCAGCTTTAGCTATAAAATATAACATCACCGTCACTCTTCATCCTTTGCATTTCTACCCGGTAATGACATCATACCTCCGTACTTTGACTAGGCGGAAGATTCGATGCAACACAACAATACAAAAGCCATACTTATGACTCTTTTTTTGGGAGTACTATGCACTGCTTGCGGTCAAAAACGTCCACTTAAGCTACCTGAACCTGCCCCGACTAACCAGCAAACTCAAACTACAATTGATGATGCTAAAGCTGCCGGGCATAAGGAATAATATTGTATGGATTTTTTCAATTACCAAAATGATGACTTGTTTGCCGAACAGGTTCCCCTTAGCTCTATTGCAGAGAAATTTGGTACTCCCTGTTATGTATATTCCCGTGCGACGATAGAGCGCCATTGGCATGCCTTTGATAATGCCGCAGGTAATCATCCCCATCTTATTTGCTATGCGGTTAAAGCCAACTCAAACCTAGCGGTATTAAATGTGATGGCAAAGTTAGGCTCAGGTTTTGACATCGTATCCGCTGGAGAATTGGCCCGGGTTATTAAGGCCGGCGGCGATCCGGCCAAAGTCGTATTCTCTGGTGTCGGCAAAACACAAGCAGAAATCGCTATGGCACTAGATCATGGGATAAAGTGTTTTAACGTGGAGTCGGTACCCGAGTTACAACGAATCAGCCAAGTGGCTGGCGAGATGGGCAAAATCGCCCCTATCTCAATACGGGTTAATCCAGATGTTGATGCCAAAACCCATCCTTATATCTCTACCGGACTAAAAGCCAATAAATTCGGTATTGAACGGGAACAAGCCGTTGGTATTTATCGCCAAGCGGCCTTGTTGCCAAATTTAAACATTATCGGAATGGATTGCCATATTGGCTCTCAGTTAACTGATTTAAGCCCCTTCATAGATGCCCTTGACCGACTTCTGACTCTTATAGACGAACTCTCTACTGTTGGTATCACTATTTCTCATTTAGACGTGGGTGGCGGCCTGGGTGTGACCTATAAAGATGAAGAACCTCCCCACCCGGATCAATATACTCAAGCCATTGCCGAGCGAATGAAGGGACGAGAAGAGCTGTTGCTGATTTTCGAACCGGGCCGCGCCATTATGGCCAATGCAGGTGTTTTACTCACTAAAGTAGAGTTTTTGAAACAAGGCGCTGAAAAAAACTTTGCTATCGTTGATGCAGCGATGAATGATCTGATCCGTCCGGCGTTATATTCTGCTTGGCAAAATATTATTCCTGTCGCAACAGGATTGGATCGCCCGACCGCCGTGTATGACATTGTTGGACCGATTTGTGAGACTGGAGATTTTCTCGGTAAAGATAGGGAATTAGCCATTGCGCCAGATGACTTATTAGCGGTCAGAAGCGCTGGCGCTTATGGCTTTGTGATGGCTTCCAATTACAACAGTCGCTGCCGTCCGGCGGAAGTAATGGCGGATGGCTCTGAGATGCACCTGATTAGACAACGGGAGAACATAGAGGATCTTTACGTAAGTGAACACCTACTACCATGAAAGTAGATGTTCACTTAAAGCTACAAACACTAGCAAAATAACAAATAATAGGCTGTAGTCGATCAAAGACATGGTCAGGCATTAAATGAAATGATATAAGGATATTACGGAATGGCTAAAACGTTATTAATTAGTTTTGGTTAATGGCTATGGTCTAATGTAGTAGAGATGCAAATTCAATTTTCTAAGATGCATGGCTTGGGTAATGACTTTGTCGTAATAGACAATGTGACTCAAAACGTGTTCTTCACAAAAGAGAAAATTCAGCAACTGGCTGATCGTAATTTTGGTATTGGCTTCGACCAAATGTTAGTGGTTGAACCACCCTACGATCCAGATCAAGATTTTCACTATCGTATTTTTAATGCTGACGGCTCAGAAGTTTCTCAATGTGGAAATGGAGCCCGTTGCTTTGCTCGCTTTGTGAAGATGAAGGGGCTGACGAATCGCAATAAAATTGTGGTCAGCACGAAAGCGGGTCACATGGTACTGTATCTTGAAAAGGACGGACAAGTGACTGTTAACATGGGAACACCTCAATTTGAGCCCATCGAAGTACCTATAAAGGCTAACAAGCGAGAAAATATTTATATTTTACGTGCCCAAGAACAGACATTCTTCTGCGGAGCTGTATCTATGGGTAACCCACATTGTGTATTATTAGTGGATGATGTGACGCAAACTGATGTTAAGGCGATTGGCCCCTTACTTGAGAAACATGAGCGTTTTCCAGAAGGCGCAAATGTTGGGTTTATGCAAATCATAAATTCAGGTCACATAAAGCTTCGTGTATTTGAACGAGGTGCCGGTGAAACCCTCGCATGTGGAAGTGGTGCCTGTGCAGCAGTCGTTGTTGGCCAAATGCAAAGGAAGCTGGGTAAAGACGTAAGAGTCGATTTACCTGGCGGCAGTTTGAAAATCCGGTGGCAGGGTGAGGATAATCCGTTAAAAATGACGGGCGCTGCGGAACATATTTTTGATGGACATATATATTTATGAGCGAATTATCGAGACAACAGAAAAGTAACTTGGATCTTGCATCATCCTTTGATGAACTTGAAGTTCTTACACAAGAACAAGTATCCGATTATTTGGCAACCCACCCACAGTTTTTTAACCAGCATGCCAATCTACTATACAAAATGGAGATACCTCACGCGCAAAAAGGCACGGTGTCTCTGGTGGAGTTGCAATCAGAACAGTTGCGTAAAAAAGTGCGCTTACTCAATCACAAGCTAAGCCAGCTTATTTCTATTGCCAAGCAAAACGAAAAAATTTACCGCATTTATGCTGAGTTAAATTTACGTATTTTAAAGTGTAACGACCTTGCCGACTTGCAATTAACCCTGGAAGAAATTTTACAAGAACAACTGCAACTCTCTTCTGCCTCGTTAAAGCCATTTAAAGGTGCTCATGCTCTGCCAGAAATACAACAAAGACTCTTTATAGAGAAACGATTTAAAAAAGAACGTTTCTTCTTTGGTCGACTCAGTGATCATGAACGTAAGCTACTTTTTGCCGATCAAGATGCTGAGTCTGTCGCATTGTTATTGCTGGGAGAAAAGGGCGAATTAGGTATCTTGGCGATTAGCAGTAAAGACTCAGGGCACTTTCATCCTGAAATGGATACCTTACTCATTACCCAGTTACAGCAGTTTTTGAATATATTGCTACCCAAGTTGCTGGCCTATTAACCATGTCAGATCCAACCCTGCAACGATGGTTGGACAAGTATTTTTTCCATCTAAAATATGAGCGTAATTTAGCCCCCAAATCCATCGATAATTACCGACGACAATTATCTGTTGTCACGGCAAGTTTGTATTGTCAGGATTGGAGTAAGCTTAGTATATCTGACGTTCGCCAGGTATTGAATGATGCCCGTCGTCAAGGCCTCAGCCCAAGAAGTATCGCCTTACGTTTATCCGCACTTCGCAGTTTCTGCACGTATTTGCTGAGCCAGAAAGTACTACTTGTCAATCCAGCAATAAGCATCCAGGCCCCTAAACAAGGCAAGCCTCTGCCCAAACAACTCAATGTTGATGAAGTGCATCAACTATTGGAAATAAAGGATGAGTCATTGCTGTCCTTAAGGGACAAGGCGATGATGGAGCTCACCTACAGCTGCGGATTGCGCCTGTCGGAGCTGGCGAGCCTAAACATCGATAGCATATTAGACGATAGGCAAGTAAAGGTTGTCGGCAAGGGCAGCAAAGAACGTATATTACCCATTGGAAAGGTGGCCTATAAGGCACTGCAAGCATGGTTGCAGCTGCGTTGGAAATTATGTCCCCAAGACGAAGTGGCGCTATTTTTAAGTAAGCAAAAAAAGCGCATTGGCACCCGGCAAATTGCCAAACGAATGCAAGTATGGGCTAACAGGCAAAATATGGATCAGCACGTCAGTCCCCATAAGTTACGCCACTCATTTGCGACCCATGTCTTAGAGTCCAGCGGTGATTTACGGGCCGTTCAAGAATTACTGGGGCATGCAAACTTGTCTACTACACAGATATATACCCACTTAAATTTTCAGCATTTGGCACAGGTATACGATGGTGCACATCCTCGCGCTAAAAAGTCGAAACAAGGACAATAGTAATATTATTCCATTAATCCACCTAGGTATCTGCTCACTCAGCGATGGATAAAAGTAGCGTAGGCGACTTTGGCAGCGCCCTACGGGAAGGGCTGGCAAGCTCCCTAACTGCATTGCAACGCCTATGAAGGCAACCAGCATTTCTTCGACGTTACGTTTTGCAATGAAACTTGCCCGCGCCTTCTGAGTTGATAACATATCAAGGCGGAATGATATTAGAGCTTACCGACTATAAAGAATAGGTGTTCCTAAATGATTTTTTACCGAAAACTCAAACCAATACAGGCCTTGACCTTTGATCTCGACGATACCCTGTACGACAATACGCCCTATATTATCAAGGCCGAAAAAGCCCTAACTGGATATTTGCATGAACATTATCCAGCAAGCAAAAATACTGACTTGAGGTTTTGGCGTCAGCATAAAAATAAAGTGTTGTCCAAACAACCGCAACTCAGGCACGACATGGGTCGCTTGCGAAAACTCACATTAGAAAGAGGGCTGGCAAGTTTAGGTTATCGGGGGCAGATATTGAATCAAGCGACTGAAGATTGCTTTCATTTTTTCTATCACCACCGCAGCAATTTCAAGGTAAGTAAGACTATATGTTCATTGTTATCTGAACTCGCCCAAAAAAAGCCCTTGGTGGCGATCACCAATGGCAATGTCAACCTATCTCAGATTGGCATCGCGGAGTACTTTCAGGTTTGCTATCAGGCCAATATTGAACAACCTATGAAACCTCATTCATCTATGTTTGATGCTGCAAGCCGGTATTTGAAGCTCACTACAAACTCAATTTTGCATATCGGTGATAACTTACACAGCGATGTGGAGGGAGCACTAGCAGCGGGTTATCAATCTGCCTGGTACGCCCACAATAGGAAAATGGCCTTAAACAAAGAAAGTACTCACCTATTGCCTCACGTACAACTAGCAAACCTTGAAGAGCTAAAACAGTTAGTCCTCTAACACATTCTGTTGCATCGTCTCACAAGGGTTTTGGCAACAAGGTTTACCCACAACTTTGGCGGGTACGCCTGCAACCGTAACATGGGCAGGCACATTACCCAGCACAACACTGCCCGCTCCCACTTTCGCTCCTTTACCTATTTCTATATTGCCCAGCACCTTCGCGCCAGCGCCAATCATCACGCCCTCACGAACTTTAGGATGGCGATCTCCGGACTCATTACCTGTGCCCCCCAGCGTGACGGATTGCAAAATAGAAACATTGTTTCCTATAACCGCAGTCTCGCCCACCACTATCCCTGTCGCGTGGTCAAACATCAGCCCTTTGCCAAGTTGTGCTGCGGGATGAATATCGACGGCATAGACTTCGGAGTTTCGACTTTGAATAAACAATGCCAAATCACGGCGCTCGGTTTGCCATAGGCTGTGTGCCAAACGATGCACCTGAATCGCCTGAAAGCCCTTAAAGTTAAGCAGTATGGTCAAATAGGAATGCACCGCGGGGTCACGGCTAAATACAGCCTGCAGATCACAAATAGCAGACTCAATCATCGCTGGATGCTGCAAATACGCATGATCAAAAATTTCACGCACTGCCAAGGCCGGCATAACATCATCAGCGACCTTATTTGACAGAATAAAACTTAAGGCTGTTTCAAAATTGTGATGAGCAAGAATGCAAGTATGGGCATAACTGGCCAATAGTGGCTCTTTGTTCACCAGCGTCGCGGCTTCATCTTTTAATTGCAGCCAAAAATTTTCTTTCATCAGATTTCTCGTCGTACTCCACGTAAGTATTTAGTGTAAACAAGCCCAGCCAAATTTACCTAATTCCTTTAAGAACAAAAACATTAATTGTATAAAAACACAGTATAAATGCTATGATGTTTACATTATTTTATTGCATATTTTATTCTCATGGACGTCTCCAGACTCTTAGACCAACTTAACGACAAGCAGCGTGAAGCTGTGGCCGCACCCGCCTCTGACATGCTTCTTTTAGCGGGTGCTGGAAGCGGTAAAACCCGGGTATTGGTGCATCGGATGGCATGGCTAATGGAAGTGGAGGGGATTACCCCCTATGGCATCCTGGCGGTGACTTTTACCAATAAAGCAGCCAAGGAAATGCGCGGCAGAGTTGAACAACTGCAAGGAAGTGCATTGGGTAGCATGTGGATAGGCACGTTTCACGGTATTGCTCATCGCTTGCTGCGTTCCCACTACAGCGATGCACACCTACCTGAAAATTTTCAAATCCTCGACTCTGATGACCAATACCGCTTGGTTAGGCGCGTGATAAAGAGTATGAATCTGGATGAAAAACAGTGGGTGCCCAAGCATATTCAGTGGTACATCAATGGCAATAAGGACGAAGGCTTACGCCCGGCCCATATTGAAACTCATGGTGATGCCAATCAACAAAAGATGGTTGAAATTTATCAGACTTACCAGCAAACATGTGATCGAGCAGGTCTGGTGGATTTTGCCGAGTTGTTATTGCGCGCCCACGAATTATGGCTGCATAACCCAAAGATACTACAACATTACCAAAAACGCTTTCGAGCAATATTGGTCGACGAATTCCAGGACACCAATAACATTCAATATGCTTGGTTAAGGCTACTAGCTTGTCCTAACAACAATATGATCATTGTGGGGGACGACGACCAATCTATTTATGGCTGGCGTGGAGCGAATGTTGCCAATATTCAGCATTTTCTGCGAGACTACCCTAGCGCTCAGACCATCCGCCTGGAACAGAATTACCGATCTACTGGCAATATTTTAAAAGCCGCAAATGCCGTCATAGATAACAATCAAGGACGCTTGGGCAAAGAGTTGTGGACCGACGGTGCCGACGGTGAGCTAATCTCTGTGTACTCCAGCTTTAACGAATTAGACGAAGCGCGCTTTAGTGTGTCACGGATCAAAGATTGGCACGAGCAAGGCAATGCACTGGCAGACTGCGCTATTTTATACCGTAGCAACGCCCAATCACGGGTGTTAGAAGAGGCACTACTACAAGAATCTGTCGCCTATCGTATTTACGGTGGTTTGCGCTTTTTTGAGCGTCAGGAAATAAGAGATGCCCTTGGTTATTTACGCATTATTAACCAGCAAATTGATGATGCCGCGTTTGAAAGAGTAGTGAACACTCCCTCAAGGGGCATTGGTAACAGTACCCTGGCAAAGATCCGCGCCCAAGCCAGAGAAGCTGAACAGTCGATGTGGCAAGCATCATTGGCAATGTTGCAGGAAAAACGCCTGCCGGGTCGAGCGACGAATGCCTTGCAAGCGTTTATTGACCTGGTGCTGCAACTGCAAGGGGACATTAGGGACCTGATGCTGGAGCAACAGGCAGACCATGTCATTAAACATTCGGGTCTGTTTGCAATGTATCAAGCAGAAAAAAGTGAAAAAGCCAAAGCCAGAATCGAAAACTTAGAAGAGCTGGTAAGCGCCTGTAAGCAATACAGCCCGCCGCAAGAGGCTGAAAACATGAGTCCCTTGTCGGCGTTTTTAGCCCATGCTTCTCTCGAAGCAGGCGAAGCCCAGGCAGATACTCACCAAGACGCCGTGCAAATGATGACTATTCACAGCGCCAAAGGCCTGGAATTTCCATTGGTCATATTGGTTGGAGTAGAAGAAGGTATGTTTCCAAGCCAGATGAGCATTGATGAACCCGGCAAAATAGAAGAGGAACGTCGGCTATGTTATGTGGGCATGACTCGGGCGATGCAAAAACTGTATATCACCTACGCGGAAAGTCGTCGCTTATACGGGCAAGAAAAGTACCATACTCCTTCACGTTTTATTAAAGAAATTCCCAGTGAATACATCGAAGAAGTTAGATTAAGAACGACGGTCTCTCGGCCCATGCAAAATAGATTTCAAGCAGTTGGCACTCATACGGCTTTTGAATCCACTGGCTTTCAGCTTGGCGAGCGAGTAACTCATCCTAAATTTGCTGAAGGAACCGTACTCAATTACGAAGGCAGTGGCGAGCACGCCCGGGTACAGATAAACTTTGATGGCTTTGGCAGCAAATGGCTGGTACTGTCTTTTGCCCGTTTGACTAAAGTCTAATACTATTAAAATTAATTTGCCGTTAAGCTGGTAAAATACGATTTAATTGTAAGCCAGATTCATGCAGCAAAAAGTTTTAATCATAGAAGATAGTAAAACCAGCATGAAAGTGATGCAGGCGCTAATCAACGAGGCAAAGCTAAAGCCGGTTTGCGCTTGCAGCCTCATCGAAGCAAAGCACATTTTTTCGTCTTCAGCACCGGAAGAGTTCCTCTGTGCGGTAGTAGATTACAATCTACCCGACGCACAACACGGTGAAACCATCGACTTTACCATTGAGTCGTTCCTGCCAACGATAGTGGTAACAGGATTAATGGATGAAGGAACCAGAACTTCTATTCTTAAAAAATGTGGTGGATTACATCACCAAAGCAAACACTCAAATCTACGAATACCTTAGCCGCTTACTCAGCCGTTTGGAAAAGAAAAAAAGTAGGAGTCTTGGAGGTCGACGATTCTCGCGTAGGCCGTAACACTATAGTTTTACTCTGAGACGTCACAATTTTATCACCTATGAAGCGACCGACGGGCAACAAGGTTTAGATGCGATGAGACGTTATAATAATATCAAATTAGCTATCATTGACGAAAACATGCCGGTAATGTCGGGCTTAGAGCTGCGCCGGACAAGCAAAAAAGAAGATCTGGCAGTGATTGGTGTCTCCGCTGATAACAGTTCTGGATTATCCGCCCGTTTTATCAAAAGTGGTGCCAACGACTAACGGCACAAGCCATACTGCCATGAAGAGTTTTTTTGTCGGATCATGCAAAAGTTTGAACATGGGGAAAATATTGAAGCCATCCGGCGGGCAGCAGATGCATATCTTTATAAGGCAAAAGAAAATGGCCGGAATCAAGTAGTCTGGGACATAA
>JAWUXW010000154.1:0-8960 GCA_034111125.1 Paraglaciecola sp. | reverse complement strand
CCGTTTTCGAAAAAGCGGCCTCGCTGGGTGATTTCGCGAATATTGATTTCAGGATTAAAGTTGGTCGCAAAAGCCTTGCCGTGATCACCACCATTACAGTCAACAATGTCTAGGTAGTGAATTTCATCAAAGTAATGTTTGGCTGCGTATGCTGTATAAACATTGGTCACACCGGGATCAAAGCCGCTGCCTAATAGAGCCATCAAACCCGCTTCTTTGAATCTATCCTGATAGGCCCACTGCCAGGAGTACTCAAACTTGGCCACGTCTTTGGGTTCGTAATTAGCGGTGTCCATATAGTCCACACCAGTTTCCAAACAAGCGTCCATGATGGCAAGATCTTGATAGGGCAGAGCCAGGTTGATCACCAAATCAGGTTTGACCTGATTGATCACTGCAACCACTTCGCTGGCATGATCCGCATCAACGGCAAACACGCCTTTTACCCGATCAATGCCTACTTCTTGTTGCAAAGCTTCGCATTTGGATACGGTGCGACTGGCAAGATATATTTCATCAAAAAGCTCGGGTAAACGAGCACATTTTTTAACGGTAACGGCGGCTACACCGCCAGCGCCAATAATTAATACAAGAGACATAATACTGTCCATAAAGCTAGGAAAACGCGAGCATGCTATCAGTAAATTGTCAGCATGCAAATGCTGCATTAAAATCGGCTGTTTTGTCGGGTATTGTCAGCCTAAAGGAAGAGCAGCTTTTACTTGCATCCATTGTCGCTGCATATCAACCACTTCGACCGCGCTGCTCTATGCTACGTATGAGCTTACCTCAAAATAATTTGTCGGACCGCTGCGTAATTCAATGCCCTCAGCCCAGTCTGCATCAAGCTTGCAACGGGTGAAAAAACGCCGAGAAAACAACTCAGAGCGAGTACCTGTGACCGGAGATAAGTTGTATTGAGGACGAATAAACGGCACGGACAAAGAGGGAGCACCCACAAAATTGATATCGATGAGCTTAATTCAATGGTATTTGGTGGGGCCTCAGATAGCACTTCCATTTCCCCCGCCACTATTACCAAGGCACCCATCTGATGACCTAAACTACGTACCTTTGGGCCTTGAGCAAGAGATAATGGCTGGCTTAATTTTATCGAAATACAGATTTTTAAACCCAAGCCACCGGCCGATCATAGCCATAATTAAGAAACAGAAATACAGTGCCGCGTTACAATATGTGAAAAGGGGGATGCCATTGCCTACATGTTGTGCCTTGCCCTGAAGTCCTGCCTGAGCTCTGAACCGGCATCTTGAGGTCGCTTGGGTATAAATATATGCAAATAAACCCGGTAATGGTCGCCGTCCACTCCAGTGCTGAGGCTCCGGCGAAACCCAGTAACCATTCCTGCCAATTCATGTTTTAGTACCACTCAAGCTCTTACTCCTCTAAGTATTATCATTTGAACTTGTACAAGCATTTGACCTAATAACGGCTGGAATGAAAAGGTTAAGGTTTAAATCAGCCTTGTTCACAGATACTCGACTCAGCGAGCACCCTGCAATCCCCCCGTATGCAAGGCTAGAATTTTACTTCCTTCAGGAAATTCTTGTTTCGCAATTAAATCCTTTAGGGCAAAGAACAACTTTCCGCTGTATACAGGTTCAATGTGTATATCGGTCTGTTGCAAAAAATTCTCGCAAAAGGCCTTTAGCTCACTATTAGTTTTAGCGTAGCCACCTGAATGATAATCATGGTTTATCTGCCATTTGCTTTTATCTTTAGCCGCCGCTGGTAGCAACTGATTGACTAAGCTTTCCAGATAGTCTTTACCCTTTAATACGGCGATGCCGATGATTTTTGTACTGGGCTGACTCTGGTTTATTAAACCCGCCAATGTCCCTCCGCTGCCAACGGGTGCCATGATGTAATCGTAATTTCCCTCTAGTTCGCTGATGATTTCACTTACGCCTTTTAGAGCAAGGGCTTGAGAGCCGCCTTCGGGAATAATAGTTGCCTCGGAGTATCGCTGCTGAAGGTTTGTCAAATACTCTGGCTGATCCCGGAGTTTATAAGTGCTGCGATCAACATAGCGAAGCTGTGCTCCCCAACTGACTAAATCCTGCAACATTGGGCTGGGATTGCCTGAGTAATCACCCCGTACAATGGCGGTGAATCGAATATTCATTTGCTGACAACAATAGCCCAGGGCATGCAGATGGTTGGAAAACCCTCCGCCAAAACTAATAATATGCTTGATCTGGTTTTGTTGAGCTTCAAGCAAGGCAAATTTGAGTTTGCGCCATTTATTGCCTGAAATGACGGGGTGCAATAAGTCATCTCGTTTTAGCGTAATCTGATAGTTTCCTGCCCCAGGCCACTCAATTTTCATAGGATGTTCCGGTGACGGTGGGGATATACCTAACAGTTTTTCAAGGGATTTGATAAATGTGTCCTGTCTTAATGCTTAGCTTGAGCAAATTACATTATTGTCATTGGGGTGTATTTGTAATGCATCGAGTTTTATCTCTGGTGTAAACACAGCTAAAAGCGGTAACTTGGTGGCTTACCCAAAGTAATTGATCACTTGCAATCGAAGTCCAGTAATACAAATAATACATTACGCGGTAAAATGCGTAACAGAAATATTTAATCTGAATAGTGCAAATGAGACAGCCATTCTAAAAAATAGCAAAACAGCCGTTATGTTCTAAGGTTTAAGGAACTCACACAACCAAGGATGGTTTGTCATGCCCCAACCTCGTAAAACCCAAATCAGCTTAATCGATACCCCTTATTGTGTTTCACGCTGCGTACGTCGTTCGTTTTTGTGTGGTGACAGAGGCAGCCAAAAGACTGGATATCACCTTGCACTATTTACCGTCTTAGTCCATGAATCTACATCCATTGATAAAGTAAGCCGGCCCTTATTTACCAGCATCGACACTTCCCATGCGGTGATTGAAGAAATCCAAATGGTCTCACTTTGCTTAATGTTTTTTTTCTTTGTTTGGCACTGTGTGAAAGCTTTGCGTCTTCGCTGACCCACCAAATTAGTATGTGAGTATCTACTACTATCAATGATTCAAGCTCCCATTCGTCTTTATTGACTGGTGATAATGGATCACTGAAGTTTATCACTGAGTCCTTAAGCTTTTCCAGGGGAGTGACAGAGTTGGGCCTAAACTGTTTAATAACTAGCGTTGGTTTTCCATGGGCAGTGATTACGACTTCATCTCCAGTCTGCTCGACGCCACGCATTATTTTCAAAGTTTGAGCCTTAAAAGTCGATTTCGAAATTTCTTGATTCATACGTTATTACTATGGTCATTGAGGTAGCAAATAAAATGACTATTTCAATGAGATATTTGATTTCTGTATACCTTGCGGCTCGTCGTGTATGGGGAAAAAAATAGATAATGGCCTAAACCATGCGTTGCCATACTATGATGTTTTTTGGCTCTCATGCTAAGGTAAACCCAACAAAAACTAGCCACCAACCAAACAGGAAGCTAACGATGACCATTATTTTGATTTGCCTATTTATTGCTACCCTTTTGCCCATCCTGGCCAAGGCCCCGTTGGCTAAAGCGATGGATAAAGAGCAGGGCGGCTATAACAACCGGCTTCCCAGAGAACAACAGAAAAAGCTAAGTGGATTTGGTGCCAGAGCCAAGGCAGCTCATGAGAATAGCTTTGAAGCATTGATAATGTTCACTCCCGGGGCACTGGCGGTGGTCGCGACTAATTCCATTGGTTCGATGGCTGAATATGTCGCGATGGCTTTCATTGCCGCCCGCGTCGCTTACCTATTCGCCTACTGGTACGACGCACATTTGCTGCGCAGTGTAAGTTGGGCAGTAGGTTTTTTCGCCTCACTAATTCTGATTTGGCTGGCCATTCCATAGTTACGCTGGCAGTAATTTCTATTTCATATACATGGTGTTGCTAAACAGAGCACAGCTGTAAAGCTGAAATAGTTTTCTTAATTGCGTTTTAACTTTAATTTTCACCATACTGACCCATCGAGATGGGTCAGTATTAGTTGTCATTACTTGGTCATCGGCTTTCATTTTTATCTTCCTTTTGTATCAGTTCAGTAAATTCATGCTATTACCTCATGTTAAGTTGAGGTAAAGTGTTTTTTGAATTATTTTTACAAGGCAAGCTATGGAGCTGGAAGAGGCATCACTCAGTGTCGGTTATGTGGCAAAGCGCTGTGGGGTAAAAGTATCCACCCTGCATTTTTATGAAAAAAAAGGCTTGATACGCAGCTGGCGAAATCAGGGTAATCAACGGCGCTATAAACGGGATGTACTGCGTCGAATTTCGGTGATCAAGGCCGCTCAGAAAATTGGTGTGACCCTGGAAAACATCAAACATACCTTGGCCGCTCTGCCCAATGAGCGCACACCAGATAAAAAAGACTGGGCATTGTTATCCAGAAATTGGCAGAAGCAGCTAGACCAACAAATAGCCTATATGCAGAAATTGCGGGACTCTCTTGAAGGCTGCATCGGCTGCGGTTGTTTATCCATGAAAAGCTGTCCAATCTATAACAAGGATGATGTGTTGGCAGCTCAGGGCCCAGGGCCGGTGATACTGGATAGAAAGTAAGATCCACTTAAGCGCTGACTTATCATTGTCCAGTTATTCTAATTGTGGGTATTAAGCGTTTATTGCAAGTTCCTATTTTGTAAGGCTTTTTCAATGCTTTGCTGTTGATGTAGTATGGTGATTACGTAAACGGTTTGGCCATCAATTCGATAGATCAGTCGAAAGGGCTTGCATAGATATTGTTGGTATCGTTTGGCACTGATTGAGGATAGTTCAGGCACGACTGGATTGCGCTCCGTTGACACCGCAAGTTTAGCGAGTCCTTGTTCTATCATTTCAATCATCTTATCAGCGAGTTTGTCGTCTAGAGCAGATAAATAAAAATCACTGATCACCATCAAATCGCTTGTGGCTGAAGCGGTTAACTTTACTGAGTAAGCGCTCATAAGCCCCGTCGACGTCGCAATAACCCAATCGCTTCGTCTGCATTAACGGTGTTGCCCTCAGAAATATCCCGTTCACTTTGTGCCAGCATTTTTAACAATGCCATTGTTTCCTGAGTTTGTTGGTACTCGTGAACAGACTGTACAATCATTGCTGGTTCGCCGTTCTGGGTGATCATGTAAGGTCCACCGTTTTCTTTCAAGTCCTTCGCTACTTGAGCGGCATTGGCTTTGAGATAGCTTATAGGTTTGGTTTTGCTAAGTAGGCTCATATTATATTCTGCTTGAAACTCTAGAACTAAATTTAGTCTAAATTTGGTTTTGACGCAATTCGATTATCCAATCATGTTTGAAACTACTGGCTACAGCACTTTTTTTGCTCGATATAAAATATTCTTTAAATACTTGTAATTGACTATCGTCTATTGAGGAGCAATGCATATGACAGAGATAAGCAAGGCCGAATTTGAAGTGCTAAATGCCTTATGGGAAGAACATCCAGCGCCGGCCAATGAGATCATCTCGCGCCTTAATCGGAATAAGGAATGGCATGAGAAGACCGTTAAAACCCTATTGAGTCGATTAGTTAAAAAGCAGGCCATCGATTTTGAGAAGCGTGACCGCAGCTATTTTTACTTTCCGTTGTTTGAGCGAAGTGTCTACTTAGCTAAAGAGAGCAAGAGTCTGGTGAGTCGACTTTTTGAGGGGAAAGTAGCCCCTCTTGTGGCGGGTTTTGCCGATGCCGATTCGTTGACTAAAGATGATGTAGATGAATTAAAATCATTGATTGAACAATGGGAGAAGGACAATGCTTGATTGGTTTTTATCCCAACAAATAGCGATTAGTATTACGATTATCATGTTGCTAATAATTGAAGGTAAGTGCATGGCGAAACTTGGGCCCAAGCTCGTGTATACACTTTGGTTGCTAAAGACCCTTCTCAGCAAAAGACTGAGTGAATACCCAGCGAAGAGCTGATGGTCAGGTCTTTAGGTTTTATGTTCATTACTTTGGATCAGGCTAAAAAGTTGATCCTTTAATTTTACCCGACGCATTTTCAACGACTCTAAATACTCATCTGCCACCGGGGAATTATTTACTTCAAGCTTGAACAACTCTACGGCAATATCATTGTATTGGGTGGATAGCTTTTCGAATTTTTTGTTGTGTATTTTCAGATGATTGATGGTGTCGTGATGCTCCGGAAAATCGTGGAGAAGGGTATATTTTTCTAAGCTCTGCATAATATCTCTTCCCTCTATGTTGCACTAACTAAACAGCTCTGGGCTAATTGTCGCCCTCTGGCAAAGCGGCAACTTGATTTAGCTCACTAAGTCCAGCTTGACTCAGCAAAGTACTTCTAGGCAGATGATCAAGCGAATGATTCATTAAAGTTAGAAAACTTTAGGCATATTCACAAGTGAGGAAAGTATTTAATCTCGATATATCAACCGCGCTGCTCCAATTGACTTTTGGCCCTATCGATTTTACTAGCCGAATTGCAATATCGTGTAAAGCATATTCAATTGGCCAAGATAAGCGCCGCAATATCCATCGCATCGCATCGGCACTCTCCGATAAAATAGAAGCCCGATAGAAAAAACAGAATGGCGCGGTATATTGAATTCGGGCAGACTTTTAACTGAACAAGGTGAATGAATATCCATCCCCTTTTATCAGCGTCTGTTATGACTGCCCATGGGTTTATTAGTGTCTAATCAGGTGTCGACGTTATTTGTTTGAAGCTTGCTCTCGGATCAATTGGTCCATAAAGCGCACGCCCCAACCCTGGCTGCCTTTAGGAGCAACATCAATGTCTTCAGTTAACCAGTCAACACTTGCCATGTCCAAATGCACCCAAGGCAGAGATTCATCCACAAAAGTGCCAATAACGGCTGCACCAATACTGGCCCCCGGGTTGCCTGCGCCGGAATTCTTGATATCAGCAATGGGCGATTTAATTTGCTCAAAATGATTAGGGTGCAATGGTAAAGGCCATACAAGCTCGCCTGAACGCTTACCCACTTCCATCATTTGTAGTGACAGATCAAAATCTCGGGTGATCAAAGCGCCATATTCGTCGCTCAGTGCACGCCCGGCAGAGCTAGTCAGCGTGGCGATGTTTAGTAGCATGCTTGGCTTGTATTCCTGTTGTGCGTAATACACGGTATCAGCTAGTACTAAGCGGCCTTCTGCATCGGTACTGATCACTTCTATGCTGGTGCCTTTCATGGTTTCAAGCACATCGCCCGGTCGAATGGCATCGCCACCTGGCATATTTTCCGCCATTACCATTAATCCGACTACGTTTATCTTTTCGCCACGCTTGGCTATGGCATACATAGTGCCGGCAACAGCCGCTGCACCGGACAAGTCAGATTTCATTCCCCACATACCATCGTTCTTTTTAAGGCTTGTGCCGCCGGTATCAAAGGTAATTCCTTTGCCTGCCAGTGCAATAGGTGCTTGGTTTTTGTCTGCTCCCATATATTCGATCACAACTAATCGTGGGTCGTTTACTGAGCCTCTACCCACCCCGATAATTGCACCCATGTTGTGTTTTTTCATATCTTTAACGTCAAGCACATCGATTTTGATGTTATCGATACCTTTAAAACGTTGTTTGATTTGCTCGGCAAATGCCTGCGGATACATACTTAAGCCGGGTTCTGTAGCAAAGTCACGTGCCATATGAACGCCTACCGCCACATACTGTAAGTCGGTTTGATACTGTTTATCCGCAGTATCTGCCTGAGCTGTGATCATGGTCACGTTCGACACACCATCATCTTTCTTGGTTTTGTATTTGTCAAAACTGTAATGGCGCATAGCGTAGCCACTGGCGATAAATGCGCTGGGTGAATTGAGTGACGTTGACAGGTTTTCAATGTGCACTGACACATCAAGGTTTTTCGTGGTTGACGACAGCGACGAGGCAATAACACCGCCTAAGTCTTGTAAATCTGGCCCAATTAGCTTCTCATCATGTTGCGTGCCAACCACTAGCAAAGAATCGATACCTGCCACCATTTGCAGATGCTGTATTTCCCCTAGCTTGGGTTTGAAGTCGTTCAACGTTAATAGTTTCTTGAACTGACCAGAAGACGCATCATTAAGCTTTGCGGCTGCCCCGTCAAGATTATCAACATCATCTACAAACACCACCTGTGTAGTCGTATCAGTCTTTTTTTGTGTGACAAAAGTGAATTTAGCGTCGGCCATGCCAAAGCTAGAAAAGCCCAGTAAGCTAAGGGCACATGCAGTGCTTGTTATTTTCATAATGTTCAAATCCTTGGTAATAACGGTCATTTTTTAAATCAATAAAGGAGCTAAAGTCAGATGTAGATTGTTGCTTGGATTAACGATGTTAGCTCCCGGTTGATTCCTTAAGATAAAATTGTAACAACAGTAAAAACCAGAAAAAGTCGAATAAAGCGAGGTATTGAATCGAGATTGTCGATAGGAACTTGAACCGGAAGTCATTGATGGGTCGTTTTGAAATTTAACCGGAGAACATGCGGGTCCTGGCAGTCTCGTAAATAGACAGATGTGAAAAATGTGCATTCATGATGCGCTTTATTACCAATAGCCTAGCCAAGGTAGTGTATTTATACCATTGTGCCTTGATATGTGATCAACTCAGAAGGCGTTGGCAGTTTCATAGCAAAGCGTAACATCGAAGGAATGCTAGTTGCCTTTATAGGCCTTGTAATGCCGCTAGGGAGCTTGCCAGCCCTTCCTGAAAGGCGATACCAAAGTCGCTTGTGTTTTAGCCGTTATACAGCTTAAAACACGCCGGGATTACGCTACTTTTATTCATCGCTGAGTGAGCAGATATCTAGATGGATTGGTATTACAAGCCTTTAACTAAGCATACTCTTAGAATTGACTGTGCAAATTTGATTATTGGAAGGCTCAGTGGCCACTTAACGGAGAGTCGTCGTGGAAGGTCAAAAATGACAGAAAATCCATATGCGAATTCCCCGCCCCATTAAAAATCG
>JAWUXW010000153.1:0-12595 GCA_034111125.1 Paraglaciecola sp. | reverse complement strand
TATCATGGTGTTGACCCATTAAATGCTTTAATTTCAACACAAGTAGGGTCACATCCTGTCACTATGTTCTAGTGTTCACAATTTACTTTCTTTACAGCGCTAAAGTAGGCTAATCCATCGGAGATAACAGTGCTTCCAGCTTGTAAATGAGTAGTGGCCCAACATTCAATTTGATCACGTTAGCATCTTTTTACTGCGTTCATATTCATTTTGAAGGGATAGCCTTCTTCATTGAGCGAAACGCCAGATACAAAGGGGGTTTTGTTAGCAGAGCCTCTTTCTCTCTTACCACCGCGACTTTCGCCACCCCAGTACACATCATCGAGTTGGATAAAACCAGACAACGGCTTTACGTCATCGCGTTCTTTCATTACCTGCATAATTTTATGCTGCAGTTTCCAAGCTGTATTGTAAGAAACCCCTATCTGTCGTTTTAGTGCCAATGCTGACAATCCAGTTTTTGATTGAGTAATCAGGTGGATTGCCAAAAACCATATTCTTAAAGGTAGTTGGTGCCTGCAAATATAGTTCGGCTCGTTAACGAGGTTTGATGATGACATTTGTTACACTGATAAAGATCACGAGACTTCAAAGAGAATGGCGATACCTTGTTGTACTGTGGCCGCTGTGAGATAGGTCAGGGTATTAGTACGGCCTTACCTGCAGCCGTGGCAGATGAAATGGAAGCGGATTGGTATTATATGTTTTACACACTTTTGATTATTCCCAACACGGCTGAAGATAAGGCCAAGGGTGACAAAGTGAGTGTTGTAAAACGCCAGGTTAAAGTCCATCGAATATCTATTCTGTTTACTATTAACAGACCTAGTCCATCATTTTTATTCAAAAACAGCTTAATTCCATATAGTATTCAATACTATATGCCATCAAGCTATAGAAATACCGTACGGAAAGATCATGGATAAAAATGACAATGCGCGAAAAAATGTCAGCGCACGAAATACCAGCCAAAAAGCATTGCGTATTAATCTGGATGAAAAAAAGTATGGCACGATCGTAGAGATTGGTGCCGGACAGGAAGTTGCCCGGCAATTTTTTCTGGCGGGTGCGGCGGCGGGTACCATTGCAAAAACCATGTCTGCCTATGATATGAAATTTTCCGATGCCATTTATGGTGTGCAAGAAGACGGGCGTTATGTAAGCAAAGCACGGGTCAATGCGATGATGCAGCAAGAATTTGACCTGGTGATAGATCGCATCGCAAGTGTGCGTTCCAAGTCATCTCGTTATTTTGCCTATGCGACAACGGTGGCGGCAAAGAGCTTTAACCAAAATAATGAATGTCATGCATGGTGTGGTGTCCAAGTGCAAATGTACCCTGGAGCTGAGCCTTCAAATATCGTGGTACATGTGCGAATGTTAGACGACAATGCTGAAGCTCAGCAGCAAGCACTCGGCGTAATTGGGGTAAATCTGATTTACGCCGCCTATTATTACTTCGAAAATCCAAAAAAGATGATTGATTCTTTGACTGACAACATCAAAAATGGACGTATTGAAATAGATTCAATCGACTTTCAGGGGCCCTATTTCGAGGATGTAGATAACCGGGTTAAAAATGTGCATCTAATCCGTAGCTGGAAAACCCGCGCGATTATGTTTAGGCCAGACGGCTCGGTGGCCGTACCTGCAGAGATGATCTACAAAAAAAACGTTATCACTATCCGGGGCGCATTCCGTCCGGTGACCAAATTAAATATCGACATGATTGAGCAGGGGCTCAAGTCTTTCACCAAGCTGCCTGAGGTCAACCCTGAAAATACCGTCGCCATAGCCGAAATATCCCTAAATGATGTCCGTGGTAAAGATTCAAGAGTGCCAGAAAAAGACATCATCGAAAGGGTGCAGTTGCTCAATTCCCTTGGCTACAACGTAATGGTCTCGGACTATACCCGTTACTTCTCTCTTCGCGCTTATTTTCGACAATATACCAAGCTACATATTGGTATTGTGGTGGGTACAATAAACCTTAAGCAAATTTTTGATGAACAATTTTACCGCGGTGTAGAAGGGGGCATTTTGGAAGGTTTTGGTAAACTATTCCCCGATAACACTAATTTGTTTGTTTACCCTGAACTAGGTAAAGACGGAGAACCCACAGATTTTACCAGCGTCAAAGTACCAGAGCACTTGCGCTTTTTGTACCGCCACTTGCTTGAAAACGGATTTATCAACGGCATTGAATGCAGTGACCCAGCTTTGTTTAAAATCTATTCCCGGGAAGTCCTTAAGCAGTTATCAAAAGGCCGTGGTGATTGGGAAAACTTCGTTCCGGAAAAAGCCGCTGAAGAAATTATCGAACATAAATTATTTGGTTTTAGAGGCTAAGACTTCGTGGTGAAATTAGAAAAGGCGTCAACATCGACGCCTTTTTTTAGTGAGTATTAAGTAATCTTACAAAATAAAGCGACTGAGATCTTCATTCTCCACTAGCATTTCAAGATGATCACTAACGTACTTAGCATCTACGGTGAGCTTTTCACCGGACTTTTCTGAGGCGTCGTAAGATATGTCTTCCATCAACTTTTCCATCACTGTATGCAGGCGACGGGCACCAATGTTTTCGGTACGTTCATTAACCTGCCAGGCTGCCTGAGCAATGCCTTCAATCCCTTCCTGAGTGAATTCCACATCGACCCCTTCGGTCTTTAACAGGGCAATGTACTGCTCCGTCAACGAGGCATTGGGCTCGGTTAAGATGCGAATAAAATCATCGGCCGTTAAGGCGGCTAATTCAACCCGGATAGGCAAACGCCCCTGCAACTCGGGAATTAAATCCGAGGGTTTGCAATTTTGAAAAGCGCCGGAAGTAATAAACAAAATATGATCGGTTTTAACCATGCCGTGTTTGGTGGTGACGGTAGAACCCTCAACCAATGGTAACAAATCTCGTTGCACCCCTTCCCTGCTGACATCACCGCCGGTGGTGTTGCCCGTTCCTTTACAGATCTTGTCTATTTCATCAATAAACACAATGCCGTTTTGCTCGAGAGACTCAATGGCGCTTTGCTTGAGATCTTCCTGATTAACCAACTTGCTGGCTTCTTCTTCAATCAAAAGCTTTAAGGCCTCACTGACCTTGAGTTTCTTCTTTTTCTTTTGTGACCCAGACAAGTTTTGAAACATGCCCTGTAACTGATTGGTCATCTCTTCCATACCGGGAGGCGCCATAATTTCCACGCCCATCTGTGGCTGGGAGACATCGATCTCAATTTCTTTTTCGTCTAACTGACCTTCACGAAGTTTTTTACGAAACACCTGGCGGGTGCCTCTGTCTTGAGCAGGCTCCTTTTCACCCTGTGCATTTTCAGGAGGAGGCAACAAGGCGTCTAAGATACGCTCTTCTGCCGCTTCTTCGGCGCGGAATTTAACCTTGGTTGTTTCTTGTTCCTTTGCCATTTTAACGGCGATGTCGGCAAGGTCACGAATGATGGTTTCGACTTCCTTGCCAACATATCCCACTTCGGTAAATTTGGTGGCTTCCACTTTAATAAACGGCGCATTAGCCAATTTGGCTAAGCGACGAGCGATCTCGGTTTTACCTACACCCGTTGGGCCTATCATCAAAATATTCTTTGGGGTGACTTCCTGACGCAATTCACCATCAAGCTGCATGCGACGCCAGCGATTGCGCAAGGCAATCGATACCGCACGTTTGGCATCTTGTTGGCCGATGATATGACGGTCCAATTCGTGGACGATTTCTCTGGGGGTCATTGCTGACATATTTTTACCTTTAAATTCTGTTGAAGCTATTGGCTTATAACTACCAAGCTTTGATAGACAAGTCCTTTAATGGCAAGCCTAATAATCTATTTTCTCAATCGTTTGGCTATGATTGGTGAATACGCAAATACCGCCGGCGATAGTCAAACTTTTCTCAGCAGTCTCTTGGGCTGACAGCTCGGTATTTTCCAGCAAGGCGGTGGCCGCTGCCTGGGCGAACGGCCCACCTGAGCCGATGGCAATAAGGTCATTCTCAGGCTGCACCACATCACCATTACCGGTAATGATAAAGGAGGCGGTTTCATCAGCTACCGCCAGCAAGGCTTCTAACTTACGCAACATGCGATCGCTGCGCCAGTCTTTGGCCAGTTCTACCGCTGCCCGGGTCAAGTTGCCCTGGTGCATTTCAAGTTTGGACTCAAAGCGTTCAAACAAGGTAAACGCATCGGCGGTGCTGCCGGCAAATCCCGCCAGCACTTTGTCGTGGTATAAACGACGTACCTTTTTGGCATTGCCTTTCATTACTGTGTTGCCAAGGGATACCTGGCCATCACCGGCAATAACCACCTGGTTATTACGGCGTACTGAAACAATCGTAGTCACGGAAATTCCTCAAATATAAAGCGAAAACAGCTCATCTATAATTTATACAAATGGACTGCATATATGCAATGAGATCAGATGTGGGGAGCAATCAAGAATTTTCAAGTTAGATAGGCTGCCAGACAGTCTTTGTTACAAGTTCCAGTTCCAAATTTTACAGGTAGTAATTTTGACTCTTTGCAAAGAGTGGCGGTGTGCTTCCGCCCGGCGTTTACTCGCATAAGGACCGAGGATGACCCGATGCCATCGGCCAGAGCTGCTGTCACTAGGACGAACTTGAGCCTCCAGTCCTTGAAAAGCGATCTTGGCTTTCATTTCCTCTGCCTGAGCTTCTACCCGAAACGATCCACATTGGATCAAGTAGCGCTTATCTGAAAGTTGCTGATCTTGCCCATCTATTTCCACCGTATATTCCGGTAAACTTTTAATGAATTCCCACTCTTCCTCGGGGATATCCGGTAGTGCGTCCATCTCATTGGGAGCAGTTTGCTGCTGGGCAGCGACAGGATCAGCCGCTTTATCTTTGATTGACCATAGCAGATAAGCAAAACCGCCCAGCAATCCCAAGGTAATAATAATCCTTATCCAAGGTAAAGACTGCTTAGGAGGGGGAGGCGCTTGTTTAGTTTTGCGCCCGCGGGCAACATAATCTTTGTGAGCCATAAAATAAATCCGAGATGATAAGGCTAGATGAGAGCCGGATCTTACCCTGCTTGCAGTTTTCCTCAATGGGAATTAAGGCAAATAGGCAAACTAATTAACGGCGCGGTCTATTTTATACCAATCCATCTAAATATCTGCTCACTCAGCGATGAATAAAAGTAGCGTAATCACGCGTGTTTTAACCCTGTATAACGGCTAAACGGTGAGCGACTTTGGTATCGTCCTTCGGGAAGGGCTGGCAAGCTGCATTGCAACGTCTATGAAGGCAACCAGCATTCCTTCGACGTTACGCTTTGCTATGAAACTTGCCAACGCCTTCTGAGTTGATCACATATCAAGGAGGAATGGTATTACATAAAATCCTGCGGATCGACGTCCAGTGACCAGCGTACCTTATTCGCCAGAGGTAGCACTTCAATAGCCGAGATATGTTGGCTAAGTGCCATTTGCAGAGTGCCTCTATTACTGCCTTGTAAAATCAGCTGCATTCGGTATTGTCCCTGGCGCTTCTCCATTAGCGCCGGTAAAGGGCCAATACAGGCGATATCTGGCGTATGCTGATATAGCTGAGCCACATCCTGTAAAAACTGATGGGCCTGGCGGGCATCCAGGGCCTGCGCCTTAAACAAGGCCTGAAAACTATGGGGCGGAAGATTTGCCTGTTGCCTTTCCGTTAGTGCATAACGGGCAAAATGGGCGTAGCCATTGTTAATTAGATCCTGCAACAAGGGATGGCCTGGATCATGGGTTTGCAACCACATCTCACCTGGCTTCTCAGCTCGACCCGCTCGACCTGCCAGCTGGGTGACCAATTGGGCTAAATGCTCAGCGGCACGGTAGTCAGCACTAAACAATGCTCCGTCCACTTCCAGTATCAACACCAGGGTCACATTGGGAAAATGATGCCCCTTGGATAGTATTTGTGTGCCAACCAATATCTGATAGTGGTTCTGATTAATTTTTTCCAGCATATCGTTAAGGCGATTTTTTCCTCTGGCGCTATCACTGTCGATACGAACACTGCGGTATTCTGGAAACAACTCTGCTAAACCTTGCTCGAGTTGCTCAGTTCCCACGCCTATTGGGACAAGCTCTTGGCCGCTACATTCTTTACATTGCCTGGGGATGGGTTTTGCTGAACCGCAATGATGGCATTGCAACTTATACAAGTGTTTATGCAATGTATAAGACTTGTTGCAACGCTTGCACTGCTCAACAAAACCACAGGTATGACAGACCAATGCCGGGGCATAACCTCGACGATTGATAAACAACATGACCTGGCTGCCCTGCTGCAAATGCAGGCGAATGCGTTCAATCATGCCCTTAGCTAAGCCACTTTGCAGCGGCTGGTTTTTAATATCAAACACATGTTGCTTGGTATGCAATGCGTTACCCGCTCGCTGCTGCAACATAAGGTGTTGGTATTTTCCGTTTAAGGCGTTATTAAGGGTTTCAAGTGCCGGTGTGGCCGTGCCTAACACCAACGGGATCTGCTCCTCCCTAGCCCGCATCACCGCTAAATCCCGTGCATGGTAATGCAGGCCGTCCTGCTGTTTATACGAGGCGTCATGTTCTTCGTCGACAATCAACAAGCCCGGTTTAAGCATCGGAGTGAAAATCGCTGAGCGGGTGCCGATAATAATCGCGATTTGCCCACTGCGACTTTGTTGCCATACCAACAAACGTTCGTTGTCGCTTAAGTTGGAATGCAATACTCCCACTTCCAAGCCAAACCTTAGCTTAAAGCGTTGAACTGTTTGCGGCGTCAGGCCAATTTCTGGTACCAGTATTAATACTTGTTTACCCAGTTTGAGTAAGGGTTCAATGGCCTGCAAATACACTTCCGTTTTACCACTGCCCGTAACCCCTTCTAGCAAGAAACAGGCATATTCCCCCTGTTTTTGCTCGATACTGCTGATGGCCAATGCCTGCTCAACGTTGGCCAGTGGCTTTTCGCCGATACACAGCTGTTGTAGCCAATCGATGTCGATTTTAGCCTGTTTTTCAGTGGCAACAATCAAAGATTTGTCGACTAATGCTTTGACCACCGCCGGGCCAAACTCACCGCGTATTTGCGATTGCTCAACATCAACTTGTTGCAGGCGTGCCAATAATTGCTGTTGTTTTGCCGCCCGCTTTATCGTCTTGGCATCCGTTTGTTGGCCCAACTCACTTACCGACCAATAACTTACCGGTTTTGCCTGACTGGCTCCCCCTTTGCGCAGAGTCACCGGCATAGCGCTTTGCAACACGTCACCAATGGGGTGTTTATAATACTGGCTTAGCCAGCGACAAAGGGACAGCAGCGAGGAATTAAAAATGGGTTCTTGGTCCAAAACCTCTTCAATAAACTTAATTTTATCGATTGCCCACTCGGACGTTAGGGCATTCTCCATCACCACGGCAATTAAGCTGCGCCGTCCAAATGGCACTCGCACCCGAACGCCTGGTGCCAGCTCACTGCCCATATACTGGTAGTCGAACAGTTTGCGCATGGGAATAGGTACGGCGACGCGAATTATCGGCATGATGTTTAGGGCCTGTTGATCTTTGGTGGATAAAAGCTGTTAAATTGAGTTTTCAAGGTTGTCTAACCTAGGTTGCTGGCGATAAAAGCAGCAAAAAACCTTGATCACATTAGGGGGATACATTAATATGCGCGCCACTTTGCGGCAAGCTGCAAAGCTTCTTAATTTGAATTTAAATTGCGTATGGTATTCAACTACGGGTTGGATGGCGATACGGCCTGACGATAAGGTATCCCATGAAACAAGATATACATCCAGATTACCAAGACATGACTGCGTCATGTTCTTGTGGCAACAAAATCACCGTTCGCTCAACTTTGAAAAAGAATATCAACTTGGACGTATGTTCAGCTTGTCACCCTTTTTACACTGGTAAGCAGCGTAACGTTGACACTGGCGGCCGTGTAGATAAGTTCAACAAACGCTTTGCTGGACTTAGCAAAAAATAAGTTGTGCTACACGATTGTTAAAAAAGGCGCTATTTCAGCGCCTTTTTTTGTATTCCGCGCATCCATGCGCTCCACCCTAAGAGGGCCGTCTTTCAGACCTTCAAAAACATTCCCGATGTTTATGTGCCAGTATTTTAAAACTCCTATACCAGCTTTGGCTATATCATTTTTAAGTATGAACCATATCAATTCTGTTCAGTAATACTTGCCTGTTGAGATATCTGCAAACCAGCTTCATATGTTACATTTTCGTTTGTTCATCTGAGCAAGTTCAAAAAATAAAAATAATAATTTGACTCGACTTGTAACTCACTGTGAAATATAACGAAGCTACTTTCTAAACCCTACATTTAGAGGACCGACCCAAAGATGTCTGATTTCCGCCAACAAGCCTTGGATTATCACTCCAAACCCGTCCCTGGGAAAATTAGTGTTGAGCTAACTAAACCCGCTGAAAGCGTTACCGATCTGGCTTTGGCCTACAGTCCTGGTGTGGCTGAGCCAGTCAGAGAAATTGCCGCAGACCCGGACATGGCGTACAAATATACCGGTAAGGGTAATTTGGTTGCCGTGATCACCAATGGTACGGCTATTCTTGGTTTAGGTAACCTTGGCCCCCTCGCTTCCAAACCGGTGATGGAGGGTAAGGCCTTATTGTTCAAGCGCTTTGCCGGAATAGATTCGATTGATATCGAAGTTAAACACCGTACCACGGAAGATTTTATCACCACCGTTGCCAATATTGCCGATACCTTTGGTGGGATTAACCTGGAAGATATCAAAGCCCCAGAGTGTTTTGAGATTGAAGAAGAACTGATCAAACGCTGCAAGGTCCCGGTATTCCATGATGATCAGCATGGCACGGCCATTGTTACTGCCGCAGCTATGCTCAATGCCCTGGAAATTCAGGGCAAGAATATCAATGATGTGAACATTGTGTGCATGGGCGCTGGCGCGGCAGCAGTAGCTTGCATGGAAATGCTGATTAAATGTGGCGCTCAACGGGAACGTATTTATATGTTAGATAGAAAAGGCGTGATCCATACGCGCCGTGATGATCTGACCAAACACAAAAAAATGTTTGCCAACAATACCGATAAACGCAGCCTGGAAGATGCAATAGAGGGCGCTGATGTCTTTGTTGGCGTATCCGGACCCAATCTTCTGCCACCAGAAGCACTAAAATTGATGGTGCCCAAGCCAGTGATCTTTGCCTGCTCAAACCCGGACCCGGAAATTAAACCAGAATTGGCTCACGCAGTGCGTGAAGATTTGATCATGGCCACCGGACGTTCTGATTACCCCAATCAGGTAAACAACGTGTTGTGCTTCCCCTTTATTTTCCGTGGTGCCCTGGATGTGCGCGCGACAAAAATAAACGATGAAATGAAAATTGCCGCAGTTAACGCGATCCGCGCGATTGCCAAAGAAGAGGTACTGGAAGAAGTGCTCAAGGCAAGCAATATAGACGCCCTCAGTTTTGGCAAAGAATACATTATTCCTAAGCCGATGGATCCCCGCTTACTTAAACGTGTTGCACTGGCAGTAGCACAAGCGGCAATTGACTCGGGTGTATCAGCCCTTGGAAAACTACCCGATAATTATATGCAGTAATCCCATATGAATGAATTGCGGTCGTTAGATGACCGCGTTCAGCTCTTATTTCCCTCGATACTATTCCTCAAAATAATCCCGTCCACATGTGTGGACATCGCTTGTAAGGTGAGCGCATTCCAATCGTCTAACTCCAGCACGTTTGAGACTGCATGATGCTTTAAACTGACAAAACCATGCACTAAAGCCCAAATTTCCAAGGCGGTTTTTTGCTTTTCCTTAAATGACGCACTGACTGGCAACAGGATCGAAACCCCTTCAATCAAACGAGCAAAAGCCTTTTGCGAGGCATCAATTGCCTCCGGTGAGGGTGCATAATTGGGTTCGCTCTCACCAAAAATGAGTCGGTAGTGGGCTTCATTTTTATCCGCAATACGTAAGTAGCCTTTAACTGCCTGCAGAATTGCCTCTTTAGGAGAACTAAAACCCTTCTCCCTATTCATCACCGCCGAAACCAACTCATAACCTTCGATATACAGCTCATCCAAAATACCCTGTTTACCATTGAAGTGGCTATAGATACCTATGGTAGAAAGACCTGCACGCTTGGATATGGCTCTGACACTGAGTGCCGATGAGCCACCTTCAAGGAAAAGCGCTGATGCTGCAGCGAGGATTTTGTCTTTTGCATCGTTCATTTAATCATCATCATTGACAGGTATAACAGCGTTATGTTTAACTATAACACTGTTATATGCAATGATATTTAACTTGAAATTACTAGCCCTTGGACATAGGAGCAATAAACGATGAGTATGCATCACCACGAGACAGACTATTTGATAGTAGGCAGCGGCGCAGTAGGCATGGCCTTTGCCGATATCCTATTGACCGAAACAGACGCTAACATCGTGATTGTGGATCGTTTTTACAAACCAGGAGGTCATTGGAACGTTGCCTATCCTTTTGTGACCTTGCATCAACCATCCGCTTTCTATGGTGTCAGCTCTCGTGAATTGAGTAAGGGCTGTATCGACCAGATCGGTCTAAATAAAGGTCTTAACGAACTTGCTTCTGGTGCAGAAGTGAGTGCTTACTATGACGATGTAATGCGTGAGCAGTTTTTGCCGACTGGCCGAGTGAAGTACTTCCCCATGTGTGACTACAAGGGTGAGGGCAAGTTTGTCTCGATGCTTACGGGAGAAGCCCACGAAGTTAAGGTAAACAACAAGACCGTTGATGCGACCTACTTGAATACCACGGTACCTTCTACCCATACACCCAAATTCAGCATTACCCATGAAGTTCGGTTTATGCCGCTCAACGATTTGCCCAAGGTCAAACAGCCCCCCGCTGGATATGTGATAGTTGGTGGCGGCAAAACCGGCATCGATACGGTGTTGTGGTTATTAGAGAACAATGTCGACCCAGACCAGATCCAGTGGATCATGCCTCGGGATGCCTGGTTAATTGATCGCAAGAACACGCAACCCACTGAAGAATTTTTCGCCGATGCCATCGGTGCACAGGCCTCACAGATGGAGGCGATTGCCGCTTCAGAATCTGTTGAAGACATGTTCGCTAAACTTGAAGAAGCTGGCGTATTTTTGCGGATAGACACTTCAATAGAGCCAGAAATGTTCCATGGCGCAACCATTAGCCAAATGGAACTTGTAGAGTTACGCAGAGTGAAAAACATCGTGCGTATGGGCCGGGTAACCAGTATTGAGAAAGACCAAATTGTGCTTGAACAAGGCACTATCCCAACCAGTACAGAGCACCTGCACGTGGATTGCTCGGCCAGCGCCATTAGCAACCTTGAGATGAAACCGATCTTTGCCGGTAATGTGATCACCCCACAAACGGTTCGCTCCTATCAGCCGGTGTTTAGTGCAGCGTTCATCGCCCATGTGGAAGTAAACTACCCCAATGATGAAGTAAAAAACAAAATTTGTAACGTAGTACCCCTGCCTAACACGTTAATGGATTGGCTGCGTTTAACCGCCGCATTTATGATGAACCAATATATTTGGGGACAAGATAAAGACCTACGTGAGTGGTTACTCTCTAACAGGCTTGATGGATTTAGTGCACTAGTACGTGGCGTAAAACCAGATGATTTTGAAAAATTAGCTATCCTTAAACGCATGAAAGAGGCCTCGCAGCCTGCCATGGGCAAATTGCAACAGTATCTGGCCCAGGCGAAGGCTCAAGCTCAAGCCCAAGCCCAAGCCAATATAAAAAAAGCTCAATAGCTCAAAAACATCATAGGGGATAATTTATGAGTGAATTTCATATTCAGAAAAACGATCTGGCTAAGACTCGTATCATTGAGACCAGTTTACCCCCTGCCAACAATGGCGAAATTGTTTTAAAGGTCGACAAGTTTGCCTTTACCGCGAATAACCTTACTTACGGCGTAATGGGCGAGCAGATTGGCTATTGGCAGTTCTTCTCGCCACAAGATAACGAAAGTGGTGAGTGGGGTATTATTCCAGTCTGGGGCTTTGCTGATGTGATTGAATCAAAGGTAGATGGAATTGCCGTGGGAGAACGCCTATTTGGTTATTTTCCCCCCGCCTCATATTTAAGCATGCTACCCGTAGGCATTTCAGGGAAGCGTTTGATTGATGGCTCTGCCCACCGGGCTCACCTGCCACCGGGATACAACATGTATCGTAGGGTCCAAGCTGAGCCAGGTTACAACCCTAAGCGGGATAACGAGCGCATGTTGTTGTTCCCACTACACATTGCCAAAGGTCATTCAAGACATGCCAAGCGCCTATTTGTTGAAAGTCAGAGCACGAGAATTTCATAAAGACACTAGCTAATCTGAGGATTAAATTGCAAAAGCTCTCATCTCGGGTAAGACTGAGTTATTGAAACCACAGGCTCAGGGATAAACTAATATGTCGAACAAACTCAACGCTCTCGATCTCGCCTTTTTGTCGTTAGAAAAGCAAAGTACCCCCGTTAATGTTGCCAGTCTGGCAATTTTTGATATACCTGAAGATTACGAGGGCAATTATACTCGAGACTTAATAGAGC
>JAWUXW010000152.1:0-16804 GCA_034111125.1 Paraglaciecola sp. | reverse complement strand
GGTGAAACCTTTAATTGGTCAGATAGAAAAAGATAGTATTGCCAGTGTTAGTGAGTTGCCACCTGATGCCATTATTACCGCCGTGGGTGGCCGCAATACCCCAGATTGGGAAGCGGTAAACTTAGAGTTTATTTCTCATATTGGCAAAACCAGTATGGATATCGCGTTTGTTCCCCAGGGCAGTATTGGCAGCCAATCCCTTTCTTTGGATATCAGCGGCTGGAAATTTGACCCAGAAAAGGCCTCTGCATTAGCCAGTCTTGGCATTAAACCATTTCGCCCGGAAATCACCAACACCCTGGGTTTGGTGGCAAAAGATTCAGCCGCTGAGGCCATTGGATTAGCGGTTGGTGATAAAATTCTTGGTCTCGATGGAACTACCATGGAGAATTGGGAACAAATAGTGGGTTACATAGCACAAAGGCCAAGGGAAAAAATCACTGTCGATGTGCAAAGGGATTTTGAAACCTTGCGTTTATCTGGGGTGATTGGCCGTGTTGAAGATGATGGTGTAGCTCGCGGTTATTTAGGTGTGAGTCCAACATTTGCTCCTTGGCCTGAAGGTTTGCTGTTCACTCACCAATATGGTGTGGGAGAAGCTCTTAGCAGGGCTGCAGATAAAACCTGGCGTCTAATGACCTTAAGCGTAGAGATGATAGGTAAGTTGTTAACGGGTGATGTATCCGTTAAAAACCTCAGCGGTCCCATCTCAATCGCTCAGGGTGCAGGCATGAGTGCTAGTTCCGGATTAGTCTACTTTTTAGGCTTTTTAGCCTTAATTAGTGTCAATTTAGGAATTATTAACCTTTTACCCTTACCTGTGCTTGATGGCGGGCACTTACTCTATTACTTTATAGAGCTCATAAGTGGTCGTCCGGTACCCGATGCAGTGCAAGAAGTTGGTTTTAAGATTGGCGGTGTTTTGTTGTTGCTGTTAATGAGTATAGCCATTGTAAACGACATAATGCGTTTGTAATTTTTATCGGCCCCGAGGGGCAAGCACGAGCATACCGTGCATTTTGGAAGAAAAATATTAAATGAAGTTTAAACAGTTAGTTGTCGCCGGATTGATGTTTTCCATTGCTAGCTTTGCAAAAGCAGCGCCAGAAAGTGAATTCGTTGTCGCCGACATTAAAATCGAAGGCTTGCAACGAGTCGCCCTCGGTGCGGCATTGACCTATCTTCCGATCAAGATAGGAGATGAGCTAAACAGCTTTCGTACTGCCCAGCTGATCCGCTCGCTATATTCCTCCACCCACTTCGAAAGTATTCGTGTTTTGCGTGACGGCGATACCTTGCTGGTGAGGGTGCAGGAGCGTCCAACGATCAGTAATATTATATTTGAAGAAAATGACGATATAAAAGACGAGCAATTGCAGGAAAGTTTAGACGGCAGCAATATTCGTATCGGCGAGCCTTTAGACAAAACTGTGTTGACCGGCCTTGAAAATGGCTTGAAAGACTTCTACTACAGCATTGGGAAGTATAACGCTGATGTTACTGCCATTGTCACACCTCTGCCGCGCAACAGGGTCGATCTGAAACTTTTTTTTGAAGAAGGAGATGCCGCCGAGATAAAACAGATTAACGTAGTCGGTAATGAGGTTTTCGGTGATCAGGAATTGCTGGATATGGTTGAACTGAAGTTTGACACTCCCTGGTGGGATTTTTTATCTGAAACCCGTTATCAAAAGCAGACTCTGTCTGGCGATTTGGA
The DNA here is from genome assembly GCA_034111125.1 of Paraglaciecola sp. Taxonomy (GTDB): domain Bacteria; phylum Pseudomonadota; class Gammaproteobacteria; order Enterobacterales; family Alteromonadaceae; genus Paraglaciecola. Next base: position 15,087 of record JAWUXW010000152.1, on the reverse strand, counting down.
AACCCTCACAAGTTACTACAAAGATAGAGGCTACCTGCGCTTTAGTATTGATTCTACTCAGGTGTCTATGACGCCGGAAAAATCCGGTATTTACATCACATTGAATGTGGAGGAGGGTGAGCAATATAAAATTTCTGAAGTGGAATTGGTTGGCGATCTACTCGGCCATGAAGAATATATTAAATTGGTTCTGCCCCTTACACCAGGTGAACTGTATAATCAGGCAGAAGTAACCTATACGGAAGAATTTATCAGTAAGTATTTGGGGCGTTTTGGCTATGCCTATCCGACTGTGACTACTATTCCCGACATTAATGAAGAAGACAAAACAGTCAAACTGGCTTTATCGGTTGATCCAGGTAAGCGCATTTATGTGCGTCGTATCAATTTTTCCGGTAATACAACCACCGCCGATGAAGTATTGCGTCAGTCAGTGATGCAAATGGAAGGCAGTTGGCTGTCTAACTCTACCTTGGAGTCATCGAAAAATAGTCTGTCTCGTTTAACCTATATGGAAGAGGTTGATTTTGAAACTGTTCGCCTTCCAGGGGAAGACGACAAGGTAGACGTAAACTTTAGCGTAAAAGAGCAGGCATCAGGCTCCTTCAACGCCGGTATCGGTTTTGGCGACAGAACCGGGTTAAGCCTGCAGGCCGGTATTCAACAGGATAATTTTTTGGGAACGGGCAAGCGTATTGCTTTTAACATCAACACGACCGATTTCCAAAAGAGTGCGCAGATTTCGTACACTGACCCTTTCTTTACCATTGACGGCATAAGTCTGGGCGGTACCGTTGGTTACAGCGAATTTGATGGTGGAGACGCCGGTTTTATTGAATATAACAGTAAGCAATATTCAGTTGGTGGCAATATTGGCTATCCCATTGACGAATTTAACCGGATTAGTTTTGGCCTAACCTACAGCAATGTGGAACTGTTTCAGCGTGATTCCTATGTGCAAACCACTCGCTTTAATAAGCAGTTTGTTGATGCTAATGATCTCGATGCACCGATTAAGTATGACAGTTTTTTGGCCTCAGCTGCCTGGTCACGTTCAACTCTTAACCGAGGGGTATTCCCCACGGCGGGTTCTTCCCAGAGGGCGTCTTTTAGCATCACCACGCCTAATTCAGATGTAAATTATTTTAAGACTGAAGTCGATACCAAGTTTTACTTTCCCTTGTCCCGTAATCAACGCTGGTCATTTTTGGCCCGCTTAAAATTGGGTTACGGTAACGGCTATGGGGACGCAAACGGTGTCGAGCAAGTGCTGCCTTATAATCAACATTTCGGTGCAGGGGGCAGTGATTCTCTACGCGGCTTCGAAAATAATACTGTGGGGCCAAGAGGCATACAGGTTTTTGCTACACAAATTGGTACCGATCCAAATGGTCTGCCTATTTATGCCGGATCAGAGTCTGATACTATTAATATCTCCAGGCGCTCATTAGGTGGCAATGCCATGATACTAGGTGGGCTGGAATTGATAGTGCCGACTCCCTTCGTCGAAGTCGATTTTGACAACTCAGTGCGCACTAGCTTGTTTATGGACTTTGGTAATGTATGGGATACCGAATTTGATTATGACCGTTACAAAGGTTTAACGGTTATTGGGAGCAGTCAGAATCCTGATGACAATATTCTTGGTGACTACAGTGACTGGAGTCAGTATAGAGCTTCGGCGGGAGTTTCTGTACAATGGTTATCACCGATGGGCCCGATGGTGTTCAGTTTCTCTCGAGCACTACAAGAACGAAATGGAGATGACGTCAAGTTCTTCTCTTTTAATATAGGCCAAACATTTTAATTAGCGGCCAGCCTGATACCTAATGGTATGATGCTGGCTTTATTGATAGATATAAATATATTTAGAATCAGGAGTTTCTTTTGAAAAAATTTAGTATGAATTTAGTAACGGGTGCATTATTGGGCACGGCAATTTTCAGTTCAGCGCTTATGGCCGAGCAAAAAATCGGCGCGATAAATGTGCAAGGCATTTTTCAGTCCATGCCTCAAGCCGCTACTATTCAGCAAGGTATCGCCACCGAGTTTAAAGACAAAACTGAAGAAGTGAGCCGTCTTGAGAAAGACATAAAGTATTACCTGGAAAAAAACCAGCGCGATGCGGCCACTATGAGTACAAAAGAAAAAACTGAGCTAGAACAAAAGATTATCACCATGCGTGATGAATACACGGCTAAGGCCCAGCCTCTGCAGCAAGAGATCCAAACGCGTCTTAAAGAAGAGCAAAACAAGCTATTGGGTTTGATCAAACAATCAATCGATGTTGTCGCAGCCAAAGAAAAATATGACGTGATCTTAAACGCCAACGCGGTTGCATTTATCAAAGAAGAACACGATATATCTAAGCTGGTGCTCGATCAGGTTAGTAAAGTTAAATAGTTGATTTTATTTTACTTATTACGCTAGCAGGGCAGTGAATTGACAAAAACCATCAGCTTAAAAGAATTGGCCACAGCTATCGGTGCGCACTTGCACTTGAAAGACGGTGATAGTGACGATACTCAGGTCAATTCATTGGCGAGCCTGGCTTCTGCTGGCAATGGTCAGATTTCATTTTTGTCCAATAGCAAGTATCGTAGCCAGCTTGCTGAAACAGCGGCGCAAGTCGTTATTTTACAAGCTGATGAACTCGCCCATTGCGAACGTAGTGCATTGGTAATGCCAAATCCCTATGTGGGTTTGGCCAAAGCGGCTCAGCTGCTTGATACCACGCCACGTGCTGCTCACGATATCTCGTCACAGGCGAGTATTGCGGATGATGTCGTAATGGGGGAGAACGTCAAAATCGGTGCTTTTGCCGTGATAGAGACAGGTGTTAAATTAGCGGACAATGTTGAGATAGGCCCTGGCTGTTTTATTGGCCAGTATGCTGAAATTGGCGCCAATACCAAACTTTGGGCTAATGTTACGGTGTATCACCGAGTGGTGATCGGAGAGCAATGCCTTATTCAGGCATCCACGGTCTTAGGCAGTGATGGCTTTGGCTATGCTAACGATCAGGGCAAGTGGATTAAAATCCCACAGCTTGGTCGGGTAGTCATTGGCAACAGGGTTGAGATTGGTTCCAGCACCACTATTGATCGTGGGGCTCTGAATGATACAGTGATCGCCGATGGGGTGATTATTGATAATCAGTGCCAAATAGCCCACAACGTTGTGATTGGAGAGAATACCGCTATGGCGGCTTGTAGTGTGATTGCAGGAAGTAGCACACTCGGCCGAAATTGTAGTATCGCTGGTCTAGTCGGTATTAATGGTCATATCGAAATATGTGATAACGTGCACTTCACGGGTATGAGCATGGTGACAAAAAGTATCACTGAGCCTGGTGTTTATTCTTCAGGCATGCCTGCCATTGCCAACAAGGATTGGCGTAAAAATGCAGTCACTTTACGTCATCTAAACACCCTCAATCAGCGTGTCAAAACATTGGAAAAGTCACAGTCTAAATAAACATCATAGGGATGTTATGTTGAGGAGAACGCCTTTTGGCAAATGATCTGAATACGCTCGAAATAGAAGATATTCTTGAGCTACTACCCCATAGATACCCATTTTTGTTAGTCGACAGAGTGACTGATTACACCTTAAATGAGTATATCTGTGCCTACAAAAATATTACCTTTAATGAGCCTTGTTTTACCGGTCACTTTCCCGGTAAACCCATTTTCCCTGGTGTGTTAATCCTAGAGGCCCTAGCCCAGGCGGCAGGCGTACTTGGTTTTAAGACAGCAGGCAGTAACGATGACCTTTATCTTTATGCCGGAATAGACAAAGCTCGCTTTAAGCATCCCGTCGTGCCCGGCGATAGACTAGATATGCTAGTTACCCTTATCAAGGAGCGTCGTGGCATTTGGAAATTTCACGGGGTTGCCAGTGTTGAAGGCAAAGAGGTCTGCGTTGCGGAATTTATGTGCGCGATGAGGAAGATGTAAGCCGTGATCCATTCAACCGCCATTATTCATCCAGACGCTAAGCTGGGACCGAACGTTAAAGTGGGTCCCTATAGCATCATTGGTGCCGACGTGGAATTGGGTGCCAACTGTATTGTTGAATCCCATGTGGTTATAAAGGGCAAATCAGTCATTGGTAAAAATAATCATTTCTATCAATTTGGTACTATCGGGGAAGATTGCCAGGATAAAAAGTATGCTGGCGAGCCAACCCAGTTAGTGATCGCCGATAACAATGTATTTCGCGAAGGTATTACTATTCATCGGGGTACCGTGCAAGATCAGTCGCTAACCAGCATAGGTTCAAATAACCTGTTTATGACTTATGTGCATGTGGCCCATGACTGCGTGATTGGTGACAACAGTATACTCGCCACAAACTGTACTCTTGCTGGCCATGTCCATGTGGGCGACTGGGTTATTATGGGAGGCTTAACCGCTGCCCACCAATTTTGTCATATCGGTGATCACTGTTTTGTAGGTGGCGGAGTGATCGTATTTCGAGATGTACCGCCCTACGTTATGTTAGGTGACAACAGTACTCCTCGGGGGATAAATTCTGAAGGCTTACGCCGTAGCGGCTTTGATGCTGATACCATCATGCAAATCAAACGTGCTTACAAGGTGCTCTATCGCAGCGGCAACCTTGCCGGTGAAGCAGTTGAAAAATTAAACGAAATGGCCCAAGACAGTCCTGCAATCCAGATTATGGCCGACTTTGTGGCTAATTCATCCCGTGGCATCGTGCGATAAGTGTGCTTTAAAGCAGGCCGAAAAAAGACTGCGCCTATTTATGCGTGAAAAAAAAAGGGCAAAAGCGTGATGAAAATAGCGGTGGTGGCGGGAGAAGCCTCCGGAGATATCTTAGCCTCTGGGCTTATCCGTAAATTAAAACGAATTTATCCCGATGCTCAGTTTGAAGGTATTGGTGGCCCCAGGATGTTGGCCGAGGGCTTTAACAGCCTATTTGAAATGGAAGAGTTGTCAGTGATGGGGCTGGTAGAAGTGCTGTCCCGTATCCGCCGCTTATTATTTGTGCGCAAATCTTTGGTGCAACACTTTAGTGCCAACCCACCGGATATATTTATAGGGGTTGATGCCCCTGACTTTAATATTGGTTTAGAAAAACGTCTGAAAAACAAAGGCATCAAAACCGTTCACTATGTCAGTCCCACAGTCTGGGCGTGGCGAGAAAAACGCATATTCAAGATTGCCAAGGCGACCAACCTGGTGCTGAGTATCTATCCCTTTGAAAAACAAGTTTACGACAAGCATCAAATCCCCTGTGAATTTGTCGGCCACACCCTGGCCGATCAAATTTCGCTGGAACCATCGCAAACAGAGGCCAGAGAGACATTAAATGTTAAGGCTAGCGGTAAGGTATTGGCCTTGCTGCCCGGCAGTCGAGCCGGTGAAGTCGCCATGCTGCTGGATATATTTATGCAAAGCTGCGAACTGATTGCCGCTTCCCTACCTACGCTTAAAGTATTGATCCCGGTGGTTAACCGCCAGCGAAAAGATCAGGTAGAGCTCTATTTCCGGGAAAACCTAACGACAGTCGATGTACAGATTGTGATTGGTCATTCCCGAGAGGTAATGATTGCCGCCGATGCTGTATTGTTAGCGTCAGGGACAGCTGCCCTGGAAGCCATGCTCTGCAAACGTCCGATGGTGGTGGCTTATCGCTTAAAAACCCTGACCTATCAGATGATGAAATGGTTATATAAAGCCAAGTATTTTGCTTTACCTAATGTGCTGGCCGGCGAAGCTTTGGTGCCCGAGTTATTACAAGACGAAGTGAACCCCAAAAATATATGCGAAAAACTACTGCCTATGCTGGCCGCTGATAACACGGAGCAGCAGGCGATGGTTCAGCGCTTTAAGGAATTACATCTCTCCTTGAAAAAAGATGCTGACCAACAGGCCGCCCAGGCAGTGAGCAAGCTCATTGAAAGTAAGTAGATGAGCTATTATTTGGCAGGGGTCGATGAGGTAGGCCGAGGACCACTGGTGGGAGACGTGGTAACTGCCGCGGTGATCCTTAATCCCAATCACCGTATTGAAGGTCTGGGAGATTCTAAAAAGTTATCAGAAAAAAAACGCGAGTTTTTAACTGGGCAAATAAAACAGTATGCCTTAGCCTGGTCAATTGGCCGGGCATCGCCTCAGGAAATCGACCAACTCAATATACTGCACGCCACCATGCTTGCCATGACTCGTGCAGTTCAGGGCTTAAGCATTGTGCCTCATCATGTGATGGTAGATGGTAACCGCTGCCCTCAATGGGATTATTCTTCTGAATCAGTGATTAAAGGTGATGGACTGATTGCGGAAATTTCTGCGGCATCGATTATTGCTAAAGTCACCAGGGATCAGGAAATGCTCGCCCTAGATAAGCGTTATCCCGCCTATGGCTTTGCCAAACACAAGGGCTATCCTACTAAGTATCATTTGGAAAAATTAATGGAATTTGGACCATTGCAAGAATATCGTATGAGCTTTAAACCTGTGCAACTTTCTCTTGCTAGCCGTAATGGCCAGTTGGCAGGACGTTAAATGGAAAACCTGAATTTTGTGCACTTAAGAGTGCACAGTGACTACTCAATGCTTGATGGCCTTAACAAAGTTAAGCCGCTGATCGCCCACGTAAAATCTCTGAATATGCCGGCGGTAGGCATTACCGACCAAATGAATATGTGTGGTTTGGTTAAATTTTACAAACAAGCCCACGACAATGGCATCAAACCGATTATCGGCGTCGATATCTGGGTCAAAAGTGAAGAACTAGACAAGAGTATTTTTCGTCTGACTTTACTTGCACTAAACAACGAGGGTTATAAAAATATCACCCTGTTGATATCCAAAGCCTATCAAAGGGGCAGCGTTCAAGATAAAGCCGTGATTGATCAGGATTGGCTGATCGAATTCAGCGCTGGGGTAATCGTGATCTCCGGTGCCAAAGCCGGTGATTTGGGCATGGTACTGACCAAGGGCAATGTGGACTCTGCCAACAAGATCAGCGCATTTTATAAACAGCATTTCCCTGATCGTTATTACATTGAATTGATCCGTACCGGTCGCTCGGGCGAAGAAGACTACATTCACCGTGCGATAGACTGGGCAAGTTCCAACAACTTACCTGTAGTGGCCACCAATGAAGTGTGTTTTATCGAACGTAAAGGCTTTGATGCCCACGAAATACGGGTAGCGATCCATGACGGCTATACCCTCAACGATCCCAGACGACCCAAAGAATATAATGAACAGCAATATCTGCGCACTAGCGAAGAAATGCTTGAGTTATTTCAGGACATTCCTGAAGCCCTGCAAAATACAGTGGAAATTGCCAAGCGCTGTAATGTCACCGTAACCCTAGGCGAATACTTCTTACCCAAGTTTCCCACCGGGGATATGACGGACGAAGAGTATCTGGTGATGGTATCCCGCAAGGGGCTGGAGGATCGCCTGGCAGCTATATTCCCCGACGAGCAAGAACGTGCCGCCAAACGGGCGCCCTACGACGAACGTCTGGATATCGAAATGGGCGTGATCAACCAGATGGGTTTCCCTGGCTATTTCTTGATCGTAATGGAATTTATTCAATGGAGTAAAGACAATAATATCCCTGTTGGGCCGGGCAGAGGGTCGGGTGCAGGCTCTTTGGTGGCCTATGCTCAGGGCATTACTGATCTTGATCCCTTAGAATTTGAATTGTTGTTTGAGCGTTTTTTAAACCCCGAACGAGTATCTATGCCGGATTTCGATGTGGATTTCTGCATGGACCGGCGTGATGAGGTGATCGAGCACGTAGCACAAATGTATGGCCGTGATGCGGTGTCGCAAATTATTACCTTCGGTACGATGGCAGCCAAAGCTGTAGTCCGGGATGTGGGCCGAGTATTGGGACATCCCTATGGTTTTGTCGATCGCATCTCCAAGCTAATTCCGCCCACACCGGGCATGACTCTGGAAAAAGCCTTTCTTGAAGAGCCTCGACTGCCAGAGCTGTACCACCAGGATGAAGACGTAAAAGATCTTATCGATATGGCGCGTATCCTCGAGGGTGTGACCCGTAACGCCGGTAAACATGCCGGAGGGGTGGTGATCGCCCCGACCAAAATCACCGATTTCGCCCCGTTATATTGTGACGATGAAGGCAAAAACCCGGTTACCCAATTTGATAAAAATGATGTGGAAACCGCGGGGCTGGTCAAATTTGACTTTTTAGGCCTGCGTACTCTGACTATCATCCAATGGGCTATCGAGATGATCGCCAGCGGCCACGGTAAAACCGTGGATATTGCCACCATTCCCCTGGCTGATCCCAAGTGTTTTAGGTTATTGCAACAGGCCAAAACCACGGCGGTATTCCAGCTGGAATCCCGCGGCATGAAGGAGCTGATCAAACGCCTCAAACCGGATAGCTTTGAAGACATTATCGCCCTGGTGGCCTTGTTTCGCCCGGGTCCCCTGCAGTCGGGCATGGTAGACAACTTTATTGATCGTAAACACGGTCGTGAAGAAATTTCTTACCCCGACGCAGAATATCAGCACGAATGCCTGAAAGAAATTCTGCAGCCTACTTACGGCATTATTCTGTATCAAGAGCAGGTTATGCAGATCGCCCAGGTGATGTCTGGTTATAGCCTGGGTGGAGCTGACATGCTGCGCCGGGCAATGGGTAAAAAAAACCTCGAAGAAATGGAGAAACAGCGGGCTTCATTCGAAAGTGGTGCGGCCGCCAATAACATCGATCCTGATCTGGCGATCAAAATTTTTGACCTGGTCGAAAAATTTGCCGGCTATGGTTTTAACAAATCTCACTCTGCTGCCTATGCTCTGGTGTCCTATCAAACTCTATGGTTAAAAACCCATTATCCCGCGGAATTTATGGCGGCGGTGATGTCGGCAGATATGGACAACACCGATAAAATAGTGACTCTGGTAGATGAGTGCGAGCATATGGGCTTGACCATATTGCCACCTGATGTCAATGCCGGTTCCTATAAATTCACCGTGGATGAGCAAGGTCATATTGTCTATGGCATTGGCGCGATTAAAGGGGTCGGAGAGGGGCATATTGAGGCCGTTATCCAGGCCCGTGAAAACCATGAGAAGTTCAGCGACCTGTTTGATTTTTGCGCCAAGGTTGATTTAAAGCGCGTTAACAAACGAGTACTGATAAAACTAGTGTATGCCGGTGCATTGGACACCTTAGGGCCACATCGGGCATCGTTAATGGCCACCTTGCCTGACGCCATTGCCGCAGCCGATCAGCATGCCAAAGCCGAGTCACACGGACAGTCCGATATGTTTGGCTTGCTAACAACCGAGCCAGAAGAAGTACAGCAGGCCTTTGTTGATGTGCCCCTTTGGCCGGAGAAGGTCTGGCTCAATGGCGAAAAAGAAACTCTGGGCCTCTACTTAACCGGTCATCCGATTAATCAATATTTGGCTGAGATAAAACATTACACCACCTCCCGCCTGGTTGACTTAAAGCCAACTAACAAAGAGCAGGTATCTTTTGCCCTTGGTTTGGTTCTTAGCGTGCGCGTGATGACCAACAAACGAGGTCGTCGCTGGGCTATCGTCACCCTAGACGATAAAAGCGCCAGGCTGGATGTACGCTTTTTCCCGGATCTGTTGGATCAGTACGAAGAGCTGTTGCAGCCGGACAAAATATTACTGATAAGTGGACAGGTCAGCTTTGATGATTTCTCTGGTGGCAATACAATGTCGGCCCGAGACGCCATGGATATTGTGCAGGCCAGAGAAAAAAATGTTAAATGCTTGCACATGCAAGTACAGTCGGACTGGTGTAATAGCACAACAGTCGCTAGACTAGAGGCAATTTTGCAAAACTATCAGGGCGGCAGTTGTCCGGTGCAAACTCAGGTTATTCACCCGGATGCTGAAGTAACTTTAGCCTTCGGGGCACAGTGGTACCTTAGGCCTGAAGATGAACTATTATATGAATTGCAGCAATTGTTGGGTAAACAACATGTGTCGCTGGAATTCCATTGATATGAACCAACTACAATAATGAACAAATATTAGAGACGGAGTAAGTGTGAACTTTTTGGATTTCGAAAGACCTATCGCCGAACTCGAAGCGAAAATTGAAGAGTTACGTCTGGTTAATCAGGGCGGTGAGTTCGATATCAGCATCGAAGAAGAAATAACTAAGCTACGTGAGAAGAGCGCGGAGCTAAGTAGAAAAATCTTTGCCAATTTAGGAGCATGGCAGGTTTCCCAAATGGCCCGTCACGCAATGCGCCCTTATACCTTTGACTATGTAGAGCGCATGTTTACCGAGTTTGATGAATTGGCCGGAGATCGCGCCTTTGCAGATGACAAGGCTATTGTCGGCGGTTTAGCTAAATTAGATGGCCAGCCAGTGATGATCATTGGTCATCAAAAAGGTCGGGATACCAAAGAAAAAATCAGACGAAACTTTGGCATGCCCAAACCGGAAGGTTATCGCAAAGCCCTGCGTTTAATGGAAATGGCCGAGCGTTTTAATATGCCGATCCTTACCTTTATCGATACGCCCGGAGCTTACCCCGGAGTGGGAGCTGAGGAGCGTGGACAAAGCGAAGCCATCGCCAAAAACCTAAAAGTAATGGCCGGCTTAAAAGTGCCGGTTATTTGTACCGTTATCGGTGAAGGTGGCTCCGGTGGTGCATTGGCTATTGGCGTGGGTGACAGAGTGAATATGTTGCAATACAGCACTTACTCAGTCATATCTCCTGAAGGCTGTGCCTCCATATTGTGGAAGAGTGCAGACAAAGCGGCTCTAGCCGCAGAAGCCATGGGCGTCAGTGCCGGGCAAATTAAGGAGCTTGGCCTGATCAATACCATTGTTGAAGAGCCTCTAGGCGGCGCTCATCGTGATCACGACAGTGCGGCGGCAAACCTCAAGGCGACGATCAAGCAGCAACTTGCCCAGCTGACCACCTTATCTGTTGATGAATTGCTTGAGCAACGTTACGAACGCTTAATGTCCTTCGGCTATTGCTAAGGGCCTGTCTAGGAAAAATACAGTCACTTACTAACCGCTGTTTGGCGCGGGTAAGTGGCTTAATTCAAACGAAACTCACATGAACTTTGTTAGCTATCTTCATGAGCAACTTAAATCCTATCTGCTTAAGGAGAGCCAACAGCTGGTAGTCGCCTACAGCGGCGGAGTCGACTCTCACGTTCTGCTGCATGCCTTGGCTACCCTTCGTCAGCAACATCCTTTTAGCCTAAGCGCCATTCATATCCACCATGGATTAAGTGACAATGCCGATCTTTGGCAGGAGCACTGCGCAGCGGTGTGCGAGCAACTAGCCGTGCCACTGCAAAGCGCAAAGATAGAGTTAAAAAAACAGCCGCGACAAAGCCTAGAAGCCCTGGCAAGGGAGGCTCGCTATGCCAAATTGCAAACGCTGGCGCCTAACCACAGTATAATATTGCTCGGCCAACACCAGGACGACCAACTCGAAACCGTACTCTTACAGCTAAAGCGTGGGGCAGGGCCAAAAGGCCTGGCGGCTATGGCCAGACAGTGGCAAGTGTCTACTGACAAGAACAGCGAGACTGGCAAGAGCGTCAACTATTTTCGCCCCCTGCTAGATATTACTCAGGCACAAATACTCAACTATGCGCAGCAGCATAATCTGCAATGGCAGGAAGATGAGTCTAATCAAGACACGGATTTTGAGCGCAATTTTTTGCGTCAACAGGTACTGCCTACTCTCACCGACCGCTGGCCACAATTCGCCAAATCCGTTAGTCGCAGTGCATCCCTGTGCGCAGAGCAACAAGCCTTACTCGATGAACTCAGTCAGGAAAAGCTGCTAGGCATACAAACACCAGACAATACCTTAAGCATTGACAAATTGTCTAAGTTGAGTGAGACCTGGCAGCGACAACTGGTCAGACTATGGCTGGCCCAACAGAATATCCCCAGTCCTTCACAAGCGGTATTAGCTCAACTCAACAAAGAGCTATTTGCCGCCAATGACGATGCCAATCCGATTATCCAGTGGCAAAACTGGCAGTTCAGACGTTTTGATCAACAACTCTATGTTGTGTCTATTTCCGGGGACTTAACCGGTACTCATATCGATTGGCACGGTGAGCCTCGTATTGAATTGCCCCAAGAACTGGGCTGTCTGAGTTTTAGTACCATGACCACTGCAGGGCAGGAGGGGCATGTCTGTATATTGGATCCAAAGGCGGGCCAAATCAGTCTGCGCTTTGGCGGCTATGCCGACAAAATTAAACCTCGTGGTGAACGACAAAGTAAGCCCCTAAAACAATGGTTTAAATTTTGGAAAACCCCCCCCTGGCAGCGGGACAAAGTCGCCATTGTGATGCAGAATGAACGGGTGCAAGCCCTGTTGTTGAATAGCAGCTTACTCATAAATGAAAAAGAGGCAGATAGCCCTCAGCTGCAAAGTCTGGACCCAGCCAATCCGTCATCAAGTTACGTGCTTATTTCTGTTATTTCCTAGTTTTGTAAAAAAGCTCATGCAAATCTCATTATAAATAAGGCTCATATGAGACTAATGAAGTAATTTAGTGTTATATTATTTGATGTGTACTTATCAGGAAACGACAACAGAACAGGACTTTTATTATGCAAGCTACATTAGAGGTTAATGGCCAAGCTGCAGTGATGAAGGCTTATGGCAACGCTTACAAGGCATTAGGTTTGAACATTGAGCAAGCAGCTTCCCTAGTTGGCGTGGGTCGCTCAACGCTTATCCGAAAAAATGATGGGTTTGAAATTCACTCTAAGCAAGCTGAACTTCAGATCCTATTTATTCGGATGTACCGCTCATTGCTTGCATTGTTTGGTGGCAACCAAAAAGCGATGCTTCATTGGTTCGACAATAGCAACAAGTACATTCGTGGCGTCCCCAAGGATTTATGTTTTACTGTCACTGGCTTAGTGAGCATAAATGCCTATCTAGGCGGGCTAAGAGGGAAGATGTGACGTTAAATGAGGCGATATTTCAACACGCTGGTGGATTGTGCAAATATGCCGGGAAGATTTGCCGGATTGTTGAAATCCAAGAGTACGCTGCAACATTGTCATTAGTTGACAACTTAGATGAATAGTCAGTTATAGAAAGTATCTTGGATAAATGCAAGCCACAATATAGTGAAAGTACGCAAGACAGGCACTATCTTAACTCTACTCCCTTTCGCTACCCTCCTCTTAAACATGGCTCACGTTTTGGCATCGCCTACGAGCCAAGCTACTTTTATGCCAGCGAAAGTGTGGCTAGCTGTTTGGCGAGAGCTGCGTTTTATCGCTTCCTGCTCATTGAGGGACAGAGAAGCCATTTGATATGGTTATTCAGTCTCAGCACAGCCTGTTTTATGTGCAGTGCCTGATGAAGCTATGCAAACTATGTTACAACACCCATCATCTTATGGCGTTACTCAGGATGTGGGTAAATACAGCAGAGAAAAAGCGGCAAAGTTAATCCGCTATTTTTCCGCAAGATGCAGCAACGGGAGAGTTAGTGTTGCGGTTGACGATCACAATGCCATCACATCAACCTTGCCGGAGAATATGATTAACTATAACTCTGAGATTGATCCTCAACAAGGTATCGTCCGATTTTCGGCACCAAGAACGTTTCCTATAATGTTCAGACAAGAGGAATTTATGGTTGACGGCGTGTTTCCAGATTTGGCGTAAATAGTCACTCAGAAAATTACATCAATTACATAGCAGCCAGAAAATCAATTACATAGCCATGATAATCGCAATGTTACGTCCTAACTTTTTGATATAAGTGTTCTACACTTTGATTAGTTCGTTTATTTTCTAATCAGGTAGGTGCGATATGCCCTCAGCCTCGAAGAAGCCAAATCAGTTTAGTTGATACCCCTTATTAAAACTGGGGTCAGGGTTAACTTAACTTTGTTTTGCCGTTTGTTTATTGCTTTTCTGTGAACTGATGGCACGGCCCATTTTTTGTTCTGTCATTCTTCTGCCCGTTAAGACTTCTATTTCTTGTTTGAACTGGTCATTACCAATGGCCATTCCTTTGTTTGAATTAACGCGAATATTTTCAAGTAATTTGATATCTAGTGCCTGATGCGTATTTCACTCTATCCGATCGGTCATTTCACGCTTAACCGATCACTTTTTACCTCTCTTTTTTTCGTCCTTCTTTTTTACACCGAGTGATCGGGTTGAGTCAAATTGTGTTTCCTAAGTGAATCGCCTTTCAGAGCAATTTGTTGTCCGTTATGGAACAAGCGATCTAACAGCGCATCTGCGATTGTTGGATAGGGTATCAGTTGATGCCAATCTTCTATCGGCAGCTGACTCGCTATGATGGTGCTGCTGAGTTGGATGTAAAGTTCATGTAATCGTCTTGACATCACAGGCGCGCGTTGGTGTCTGGAGGGAGCAGAAGCATTACTGAAATTAAGATCCCTAAAATCAAGTGGGCATTTTGATGACTACTGGTTGTTTCACAAGCAACAGTCAAAAAATCACCTTTATGGGTAAATTTAGATAATGTGCGGTAAAACAGGGCGTCGTTTTAAAGGAACTACACCCTATTGATTTCGATGGACTCTGGCGTGAGAGTCTCGGTGCTTTTATTTTTCATCATGCGACTATTATACCCCATGTTTTTTGGGTCAGTTTTCACTTGCTGTGCGACAATGTAAGCCATTATTTGAGTAAAACCCTTGAGGGGTGCAGGTTATTTTTCGAATGACCTGACAGATCAATTTGGGGTATTGAGAAGGTTATTTGAAGGTGAGCTAGAGGATCACTAGGACCCAGCAATTTAGAGCAAAAACCATGTCAAGATTTTTAGTTAGATATCTATAAAATAATGAGCTGAATAGTTACTTGGATTCAAATAATAAGTGCATAACTTGAACGGGTAGAAAAAGCGGTCAGCTGAATATATGCTAATCGCTTTTTCTCCGGCAAGAGATGCAACAATGAAAACATATAATCAACTGACCTATGAACAACGATGCCAGATTTATGCCTTAAGTAAAACAGGTATGAGCCAAAATAAAATAGCCAAACAACTAAAAGTTAGTCAATCAACCATTAGCAGGGAGTTTTCCCGTAATACAG
>JAWUXW010000151.1:0-12039 GCA_034111125.1 Paraglaciecola sp. | reverse complement strand
ATGTGTTATTTCAGACATTTAGCCATGCACCGCGCTATCCCATGACTCATCAAGAGTTTGGCTTAAACGTTTTTTAAGAAGCAGCTGTTGCTCTTGAGTCAGTTGCTCGTTGAGTTCGTTACTGATAATAAATAGATCCTCTGCCCGTTCACCGATAGTCGATATTTTAGCCATATGTAAGGTGAATTTTAATTCAACAAAGAGTTCTCCCACTTTGGCTAGTATCCCCGGGGCGTCTAGTGCTTCTAGTTCAACCAAGGTCACATTCGTTTGACTGGGATAAAAACGAACCTTGGTTGGTACATCGAGTTGCTTCATTCTGCGCGACATTTTGCGACGATTATGGTGCTCTTGTCCCGGTTTATTCAGCTGTGTGGTTACTGCGTCGGTCAAGCTTTCCAGTCTGCGAGCAGAATTAATGCGCTCACCGTTATTTTCCAGAATAATAAAACTGTCAAAAACATAGCCATCAGCGGTACGCATAATTTGCGCATCATGAATGGAGCAATTTCGGCTATCAAGTACAGATGCGACTTGGGCAAAGAGATTGGGTTTTTCTTTTCCATAGATAATTAACTCAGTGCCTGCCTTTGAGGTTTCTTCACTTGCATCAACTACCAAAAAATCATCGGTCATTGGATGAGAAGCCAGCACAACACTGGCATGCCAGGCAATTTGTGCAGGTTTAAAGCGGGCAAAGTAGTCTTCGTTTAAGCGCTGCCAAAATTGCTCTATCTGTTCTTCCTTGAATCCACGTTCAAGTAGTACCTGCTTCGCTTGCAGTTGATGCTCACCCACTCGATCCTGCAAGGCGACTTTACATTCGAGACCATTATCTAAGGCCTTCTGGGTAAGCATATACAGTTCACGTAACAAAGTGGCTTTCCAATCATTCCAAAGGTTGCTGTTAGTGGCACGAATATCTGCAAGCGTGAGCACATAGAGGTGATTCAAATTGCTGTGGGTACGCACTAATCCGGCAAATTCGTTGATTACATCCGGATCATAGATGTCCCGTCTTTGGGCGACAACTGACATGAGTAGATGACTTTCTACCAACCAACTTATTAATTCTGCGTCTTTTGCTTTAATGCCGTGGCTCTGACAAAAAACGGCTACATCTTTGGCACCTAACTTCGAATGGTCACCATTTCGCCCCTTGCCAATGTCATGGAAAATAGAGGCGATGTAGAGTAACTCGGGTTTATCCAAATTTTTGACAATACGGCCGCAACGGGGAAAATCTTTGTTTTCCGGCTGACTATAGTCATAAACATTTTTAACCAATCTATGGGTATGCTCATCAACGGTATAAGCATGGAATAAGTCAAACTGCATCATACCGACGATATGATCCCATTCAGGCAGATAGGCTTGCAAAATCCCGTGTTTGTGCATTAAATCCCAGCCCAGGGCAAAGAAGTTCGGGTGTTTAACTAGTTCAATGAATAGGCTGCGACACGCCGGGCGTTCACAAAAATATTGGCTATGCAGGGCCCGCCTGGCGTTACGTAGTTGGCGTAAACAACTGGAGTGTAAGCCAATGGTTTTCGGCGTATTGGCGACTAATAATAAAAACTGCAAAATGTCTTCAGGGGTGCTAAATACATTTTCATGCCGGGGCGTAATCAGGCCATCGGCAAGCTCGAAGTCGGCAGTGATCTGTTCGGTGTTTTTAACTTTTATCGCCAGTATATCCTGGCGAAAATGTTGTAATAACATCTCATTTAATTCACTAACGCGACGGACGGTTCGAAAGAAGGCTTTCATCATACGTTCAACAGAGGCTTTGCCATCATCCCCATAGCCGAGGCGTGATGCAATATCCGCCTGGTAGTCGAACAATAGGCGGTTTTCACTGCGCCCGGCAATCAAATGTAAGGCAAAGCGGATACGCCATAGATGAGAACGACATTCGATCAATTCATCAAATTCACTTTCTGTGAAGTAACCGTGCTCCACCAGTTCTCGACCATTCCATACACTGAAGTGCTTTTTAGCTACCCAGCCGATAGATTGAATATCCCGCAGGCATCCGGGGCTTTCTTTAACATTGGGTTCAAGGTTATAGGATGTGCCTTTGAATTTGCCGTGACGAGTAAGCTGTTCAGCATATTTAGCCAGAAAAAAATCTTTGCTGCTCCAATAACTGCGCCCTTGCAATTTAGCCTGCAGTTCGTCAAACGTGCCCTGGCAACCGGTCAATAGACGTGCTTCGATAAGGTTGGTGGCGATGGTCACATCGCTCTTTGCAAGCTGAAACGTTTCTTTAGTGGTTCTTACCGATTGACCAATATCCAGGCCTATGTCCCATAAGAATGTGACAAAAGTGCCAATATTTTCTTGCTGCTCTTTTGCCAGTGGCTTATGACTGAGTACCAGTAAATCAATATCCGAATAAGGTTGTAATTGACCTCGACCATAACCTCCGACTGCCACCAACGCCAAAGTTTGCTGCTCATGCAGACCGATTAAACGCCAGGCATGGCGCAGCAGGGCGTCGACAAATGTTGCACGGCCAATCACCAGACTGTCCACTTCACCGCGGCCGAACTGACCGTCCAGCCATTCATAACTGTTGGCTATGCAGGTCTTAAAGGCGGCAATATTGTCAATCGAACTGACAAGTTTGATTTGTCCAAGCAGGCTATGTAACGACAACGGCGTTCCTTATTGGTGAAAGTGAAAAGGTATTAGAAACCTTTGCTCTGGCGAAAAAAAATAACTATTTCCCAGGGGAAACAATCATTTATCATAAGCCTAATCGAGAGGGTGACATGAATGTTCAAGAACCTCTAGTGGCAGATCACTCGCTCAATTTCTTCATCATCCCGAAGAGTGAGAATTTCCACGCCCGTGTCGGTTACCAGCAGGGTGTGTTCCCACTGGGCACTGAGGCTACGATCCTTGGTCACTACGGTCCAGTGGTCGGGCAATAATTTTGAATATCGCTTGCCAGCATTAATCATCGGTTCAATAGTAAAACACATTCCCGCTTCCACTGTTTCACCTGTGTTGGGCTTACCGTAATGCACTATTTGCGGTTCTTCATGGAAGTTGGCACCGATGCCATGGCCGCAATACTCACGGACAATTGAATAGTTATGGCTTTCAGCGTATTGCTGAATAGCGTGTCCTATGTCCCCTAAGCGCACGCCAGGCTTAACTAAGCGTATTGCCTTATATAATGATTCTTGGGTCACTTTAATGAGGCGTTCAGTCAAGATGCTGGGTGTGCCTACAACAAACATCTTTGAAGTATCACCGTGGTAACCGTCTTTGATAACGGTTACATCAATGTTGACACTATCGCCATCTTTCAATTTTTTATCTGACGGAATGCCATGGCAGATAACATGATTGACCGAAGTACAAATAGACTTGGGAAACGGTGGGTTGCCGTAATGTAAGGGGGCAGGAATACATTGTTGTTCATTTACGATGTAATCATGACAAATTTGATTCAATTCATCAGTAGTGACGCCTTTTTTTACAAAAGGACCAATCATTTGTAATACATTAGCGGCAAGTTTTCCGGCCACACGCATTTTTTCAATTTCCTGGGCGGTTTTTATCGTAGCTGGCAAATCGCAATTCCTATTTTTTCTTATGGATAGTGGTATTGGCACTATATTAACGCCTAGACCTGTTGCTGTATACCCATGCCCCGTTTTGGGAGCTAATTTCGTGCTGTTTTTTATGCCTCGTTTGACTGTGTAAACTTGAATATTACAAACCAGCATGCTATAAAGCGCTCCGCTGAATTTAATGAAGGTTTTTAAACCGATAAATTTGAGCGAAATCAATCCTAAATCACACATACATCGACACACTTTTCGGGGTGTCTTAGCCAGCAGTCGTGGCTCGGATCGAAAACTGGGATGTATGGAGGCCTAACCCCATATTGAGGAAGTTATAATGGCACAAGTATCAATGCGCGACATGCTCCAAGCCGGTGTTCACTTTGGACACCAAACTCGTTACTGGAACCCGAAAATGAAACCCTTTATTTTCGGCTCACGTAACAAAGTACATATCATTAACCTTGAAAAAACAGTTCCCCTGTTTAACGAAGCACTTAACTACATTGGTGGTGTTGCTTCGAAAAAAGGTAAAATTCTTTTTGTTGGCACAAAACGCGCTGCAAGTGATGCAATTAAAGAAGCGGCTGATAACTGCGACCAGTTTTATGTAAACAAGCGTTGGTTAGGTGGCATGTTGACTAACTGGAAAACAGTTCGTCAATCCATCAAACGTTTGAAAGACCTTGAACAGCAAAGCCAGGACGGCACGTTCGACAAAATCACTAAAAAAGAAGTGCTAATGTTGACACGTGAAATGACTAAGCTTGAGTCAAGCCTAGGCGGGATCAAAAACATGGGCGGTTTGCCTGATGTTTTATTCGTAATTGATGCCGATCATGAGCACATTGCTGTTACTGAAGCCGGTAACCTGGGTATTCCCGTTGTATCAGTGGTTGACACCAATTCTAATCCAGATGGTGTTGATTTCATCATTCCAGGTAATGATGATGCAATCCGTGCCGTTCAATTATATTTGAACGCCGCCGCCCAAGCTGTAACTGAAGGTCGTGAACAAAACCTTGAAGTACAAGCTGAGCAAGGTGAGTTTGTCGAAGCTGCAGAGTAAGAGCAACTTTGCCCGTTAGCAGGCCACTAGGTCGCTAACCCACAAATTTATACAGGGGCACTTGCCCCTGTTTTTGAATCTGAATTAAGTACAAAATATTTTTTATAAAGGAAAGAAAAATGGCAGTGACAGCAGCCCTAGTTAAAGAATTGCGTGAGCGCACAGCCGCCGGCATGTTAGATTGTAAAAAAGCCTTAGTTGAAACCGATGGTGATATTGAGCTGGCAATTGAAAACATGCGTAAAAACGGCCAGGCGAAAGCGGCTAAAAAAGCAGGCCGGATTGCTGCTGAAGGCGTGATTTTAACTAAAGTTTCTAATGGTGTAGCCACCATGATTGAATTAAACAGTGAAACTGACTTCGCAGCTCGAGACGACGGTTTTGTTAAATTTGGCGCACAACTTATCGAAGTTGCCTCGGCTAACAAAATTAGCGACATGGATACCTTAAATAACGCTGAAGTTGACGGCGTTAAAGTAAGTGACCTACGTGATACTTTGGTCACCAAAATTGGTGAAAACATTAGCCCTCGACGTGTTGTTACCGTTGAAGGAGCCAACTTGGGTGCCTATGTTCATAGCGGCCGTATCGGTGTTATCGCTATTTTAAACGGCGGTGACGAAACATTGGCTAAAGACATCGCCATGCATGTAGCGGCGTCAAGCCCACAATATGTTACGCCAGCAGATGTGCCAGCTGAAGTGGTTGCCAAAGAAAAAGAAATCCAATTGGATATTGCCATGAAGTCTGGCAA
This sequence comes from Paraglaciecola sp., assembly GCA_034111125.1. Lineage (GTDB taxonomy): Bacteria > Pseudomonadota > Gammaproteobacteria > Enterobacterales > Alteromonadaceae > Paraglaciecola. The sequence continues at coordinate 6,635 of JAWUXW010000151.1, read as the reverse complement.
GCCAGCTGAAATCGCTGGAAAAATGGTTGAAGGCCGGATGAAGAAATTCACTGGCGAAGTTAGCTTAACAGGTCAACCCTTCGTTAAAGACCCTTCTATGAGCGTTGCTCAGTTACTCAAATCCAAAGATGCTGAAGTCATAAACTTCGTGCGTTTTGAAGTGGGCGAAGGCATTGAGAAGAAAGAAGAAGATTTCGCTGCAGAAGTAGCTGCTCAAATGGCAGCCGCGGCACAGAAATAATTGTGCCTTTGGCTTTTGCCTAAAGCCATTGTCATATAGAATACAAGCCCCTCGAATTGAGGTGCTTTTTATATGACATTTATTAAGTCATCGCCTTCTTCGCACCAAAGGAAACGCCACTCTATGAGTACCACACCCAAATCCGCTTATCGTAGAATTTTATTGAAACTCAGTGGTGAAGCACTAATGGGGGATGAAGGCTTCGGCATCGATCCTAAAGTACTTGAGCGCATGGCCCTAGAAATTAAAGAGCTGGTTGAGTTAGGCATACAGGTTGGCCTGGTTATCGGCGGTGGTAATTTATTTCGCGGTGAAGGTTTGGCCAAAGCTGGCATGAATCGCGTGGTAGGTGATCATATGGGTATGTTGGCAACCGTCATGAACGGACTTGCCATGCGAGACGCCTTACACCGGGCTTTTGTGAATGCGAGGTTGATGTCGGCTATTCCCCTTAATGGAGTATGTGATTCCTATAATTGGGCAGAAGCCATCAGTTCACTAAAATCCGGGCGGGTGGTGATTTTTGCTGCAGGCACGGGCAATCCTTTTTTTACCACCGACTCTGCGGCCTGTTTACGTGGCATTGAAATAGAAGCCGAAGTCGTACTTAAAGGCACTAAAGTAGACGGTGTGTATAGCGATGATCCGGTTAAAAATCCTGAAGCGGTGTTGCTTAAGTCTTTAAGTTACAACGAAGTATTGGAAAAAGAATTAAAAGTAATGGATTTGGCTGCTTTTACCTTAGCGCGAGATCACAGCATTCCTATCAGAGTGTTTAATATGAACAAGCCAGGATGTTTGCGGGCTGTCGTATTAGGTGAAGATGAAGGAACTCTGATCAGCCATCCTGAAAAACTAAATCAATAATAGGAAGCCATATAATGATTGATGAAATTAACGTCGACGCTCGCCAGCGTATGGAAAAAAGTATTGGGGCATTGAAGAGCCAGTTAAGTAAAATTCGCACTGGTCGTGCTCATCCCAGTTTACTCGACAATATTATGGTGCCTTATTACGGCGCACCGACTCCCTTAAAACAGCTTGCCAATGTCATCGCCGAAGATTCACGCACCCTAGCCTTAACCGTTTTTGACAAAAGTTTATCCAAGGCCGTTGAAAAGGCGATAATGCAGGCAGATTTAGGGCTTAATCCAATGAGTGCCGGCACGGTTATCCGTATTCCTATGCCCGTCCTTACCGAAGAGCGTCGTAAAGATCTTATTCGTGTAGTGCGGGGAGAAGCCGAACAGGGCCGCGTGGCTATTCGCAACATTCGTCGTGACGCAAATAGTGATATAAAAGAGTTGCTTAAAGAAAAAGAAGTGAGTGAAGACGACAGCCGTCGTGGGGAAGACACAATTCAAAAACTCACCGATCAATTTGTCAAACAAGTAGATGACATATTGACCGCCAAAGAACATGAATTAATGGAAGTGTAGAAGGCGATCAAGCTTGAACAACAATACACTTAAGCCGCTCGATAGCATGTCCGTCCCCCAACACGTTGCCATTATCATGGACGGCAACGGCCGTTGGGCCAAGGAAAAAGGCAAACTACGCACCTTTGGCCATAAAGCCGGAGTGAAGGCTGTCAGGGCTTCTGTCACTTATGCACTGAAAAACAACATCAAGGTGCTGACCCTGTTCGCCTTTAGTAGCGAAAACTGGAACCGCCCCGCTGAGGAAGTTGGGGTGTTGATGGAGTTGTTCAAGATGGTATTGAGCAGTGAAGTGAAAAAGCTAAACAAGAACAATGTCAGACTCAAAGTAGTGGGCGATACCAGTCGTTTTGACCGTAAATTGATCGACAAAATTGCCGATGCAGAAGCGCTCACCGCTGATAATGATGGCTTAATTCTCAATGTTGCGGCTAATTATGGTGGCAGATGGGACATTGTTAATTCCGCAAAAAAACTGCTTGAGCAGGTTGAGACAGGACAACTTGAAAGCCAGGATATTGATGAAAGCGTGTTTGAACGCTTCACTTGTGTTGCTGATTTGCCCCAATTGGACCTGTTGATCCGCACCGGTGGTGAGCGACGGATTAGTAACTTTTTGCTCTGGCAATTGGCTTATGCCGAGTTGTACTTTACCGATACTTATTGGCCTGATTTCGATGAGCAAGCATTTCAAATTGCAGTTGACGACTTCACAGAGCGTCAACGACGATATGGCATGACTGGCGAGCAGGTGAGCTAATGGATTATTTTCGCAAAAGAGCTGTCTATAGAGCTAATACCCTTTTTCAAGCTGGACATCTGTTATGTTAAAGCAACGAATTATTACCGCACTTATCCTGGCACCTCTGGCGCTTTTCGCCATTCTTTTTCTGCCTCTGTTTAGTTTTGAAATCGCCATTGCTGGTGTGGTGGCATTGGGCGCATGGGAATGGGCTAATATGTCGGGTTTCACCTCTACGGCATCCAAGTCCATTTATACCGCCATGATAACATTTTGCTGCGCCTATCTTATTTATGTACTGCCGGTAGATATGATTTGGTATCAGGGCCAGTTAAATAGCGTATATCGAGTTGTCTTAGGGATTGCAGTAATTTGGTGGATAGTGTCTTTAGGCATGATAATAGTATATCCCAAACTGAGCTCCATTTGGCGTCATAGCAGGGTGATCCGTGGATTGTTTGGCGTACTTACCTTAATCCCAACTTGGGTGGCGGTTGTCTCCTTGCGCACCAGCTTATATGAGGTTGATCCTTATTACGGAGCTTCCTTAATCTTTTATGTACTGGGCATTGTTTGGGCGGCGGATATCGGTGCGTTTTTTGTCGGTGTTAAGTTTGGTCGACATAAGTTGCGGCCTCGTGTTTCTCCGGGTAAAACCTTAGAAGGTTTGATGGGAGGGGTGTTTGCTTCCTCGGCAATTATCGCCTTTGCTGCGCTTCATTATCAAGTTGATCCTAGCCGTATTTGGTTACACATCGTTATCGGTGCGCTAACCGTCGGTGTGTCGGCATTGGGAGATCTTAACGAAAGCATGTTCAAACGCTGTGCAGGTATTAAAGACAGTGGAACCTTATTGCCCGGACACGGTGGCGTACTCGATCGTATTGACAGTCTGACCGCCGCATTTCCGGTTTTCGCATTTTGTTATGTAATGTGGATGGCTTGATGTCGCAAAACCTAAGGTCAACCACACAAGCTAGCATGCAAAAAATAACTATATTGGGCTCAACTGGCTCCATCGGTCAAAGCACCCTGGACGTGGTATTGATGCATCCAGAGCGATATCAAGTGTTTGCCTTGACCGCTCATAAGCGTCTTGAAAAATTAATTGAACAGGCCCATCTATGTACTCCCCAATTTCTGGTGATTGCCGACCCAGGTGATTATGCCCGTGCCAAAGTTTTAGTGGCAAAGTCTGGCCTGGCCTGTGAATTGCTGGTGGGCGCAGAAGCACTGGCACAAGTGGCGTCAGCGCCTGAAGTGGATGTGGTGATGGCCGCTATTGTCGGTGCAGCAGGTTTGTTACCCACACTCGCTGCAGTTAGGAGTGGCAAGAAGGTATTACTGGCTAACAAAGAATCATTGGTGATGTCTGGTGAGCTTTTTATGCAAGCCGTGCGGGAAAATGGCGCTCAGTTGTTGCCCATAGACAGTGAGCACAACGCCATATTTCAATGTTTGCCTGGGGATTATCAATATGGCGATTTGACTGGCTCAGGGATCAGTAAAATTTTGTTGACTGGCTCAGGCGGTCCATTTCTAAAGACACCTCTGAATGACTTGGCCAATATGACGCCGGATCAAGCCTGTGCCCACCCAAATTGGACAATGGGTCGCAAAATTTCCGTGGACTCGGCGACCATGATGAATAAAGGCCTGGAGTTTATAGAAGCCCGTTGGCTGTTTGGCGTTCAGGGCGAGGATATTCTGGTGGTGTTACATCCCCAGAGTATTATCCATTCCATGGTGCAGTATAAAGACGGCTCTGTACTTGCGCAGATGGGCAATCCCGATATGCGAACACCTATTGCTCATGGTTTGGCATATCCGCAAAGAATAGCATCAGGGGTTAAGCCTTTGGATTTTCAACAGTTGAGTGATTTTACCTTCGCCACAGCCGATGCTGAGCGTTATCCGAACCTATATTTGGCCATGCAAGCGAGTGAAGCAGGCCAATACGCATCGACGGTACTCAATGGGAGTAACGAGGTGGCAGTAGAGGCCTTTTTATCAGGCCGTATTGCTTTTACCCAAATAGCCGAGATAAATCAGGAATGTTTACAGCAAATTGAACCCCATGTACTTACCAGCATCGAAGCAGTGATACAATGTGATGAAGCTGCACGTCAGCGTGCAGCCACGGTGATGGATGAAATCACCCAATCTAAAATGAGCAGGGGCAACTAGATGTTTACTTTCCTATGGAGTTTGGCCTCCTTTATCCTTGCCTTGGGGATCCTGGTGGCAGTGCATGAATGGGGACATTTTTGGGTGGCCAGACGCTGCGGCGTTAAGGTGGAGCGCTTTTCAATCGGCTTCGGCAAGGCCCTGTGGCGAAGAACAGATAAATTAGGCACCGAATATGTGATTGCCGCCATTCCTCTTGGTGGTTATGTCAAAATGTTAGATGAGCGGGTAGATCAGGTGGCTGAGGAAGATCTTCCCCATGCCTTTAACCGTCAACATGTATTAAAGCGAATAGCGATTATTGCTGCCGGGCCTGGAGTGAATTTTATTTTTGCGATTTTTGCCCTGTTTTTGATGTATTTAATTGGTCTGGATACGGTGAAACCCCTAATTGGTGAGATACACAAGGATAGCATTGCCAATATCAGTGAGCTGCAAGCTGGTACCATTATCAAGCGCGTCGGTGGTCGTGACACAGCCGATTGGGAAGCGGTTAATTTAGAGCTAATTTCTCACATTGGCAAGGACAGCATGGAGATAGGGTTTGTCCAGCAGGGCAGTGATGTCATTCAATCTCTTACTGTTGACATCAGTGCCTGGGAATTTGACCCGGAAAAAGTATCCGCCCTGGCAAGTCTTGGCATCAAGCCTTTTCGCCCGGAAATCACCAATACCCTGGGTTTAGTAGCAGAAAATTCAGCCGCCGAGACCATTGGTTTAGCGGTTGGTGATAAAATTCTTCGTCTCGACGGAACTACCATGGAGAATTGGGAACAAATAGTGGGTTACGTGGCGCTAAGGCCTCAGGTAAATGTCAAGATTGAAGTGCAAAGGGAGTTTGAAACTCTGCGCTTGTCTGGAGTGATTGGCAGTAAGGATGGTGACGGTGTGGCTCGTGGTTATTTAGGCGTGAGTCCAACCTTTGCTCCATGGCCGGAAGGATTGTTATTTACCCATCAATATGGTGTGGGGGAAGCCCTAAGTAGAGCAACAGGTAAAACCTGGCGTTTGATGACCCTTAGTGTAGAGATGATTGGTAAATTGCTCACCGGTGATGTATCCGTCAAAAACTTAAGTGGTCCAATCTCCATAGCTCAGGGTGCGGGTATGAGTGCTAGTTCGGGATTAGTCTACTTTTTAAGCTTTTTAGCTTTAATTAGTGTCAATTTAGGAATTATTAACCTTTTACCCCTACCCGTGCTTGATGGCGGACACTTAGTCTATTACTTTATAGAGCTTTTGAGTGGTCGTCCGGTACCGGATGCTGTGCAGGAAATTGGTTTTAAGATTGGTGGTGTCTTGTTGTTGCTGTTAATGAGTATCGCTATTGTAAACGACATAACTCGTTTGTAATTTTTATCGGCCCCGAGGGGCAAGCACGACTATAACGTGCGCTTTGGAAGAATAATATTAAATGAAGTTTAAACAGTTAGTTGTTGCCGGATTAATCTTTTCCATTGCTAGCTTCGCAAAAGCAACCCCAGAAAGTGAATTCGTGGTCGCCGACATTAAAGTCGAAGGCTTACAAAGAGTCGCCTTAGGTGCAGCATTGACCTATCTGCCTGTGAAAATAGGAGATGAGTTAAATAGCTTTCGTACTGCTCAGCTCATTCGCTCCTTGTACTCATCCACCCATTTTGAAAGTATCCGTGTATTACGTGATGGTAATACACTGATTGTGCAGGTCAAAGAACGCCCGACTATCAGTAATATTATATTTGAAGAAAATGATGATATAAAAGACGAGCAATTGCAGTCCAGCTTGGACGATAGCAATATTCGCGTGGGTGAGCCTTTAGACAAAACCGTGTTGACCGGCCTTGAAAACGGCCTGAAGGATTTTTATTACAGCATTGGAAAGTACAATGCCGATGTTACTGCCATTGTCACACCTCTGCCGCGCAACAGGGTCGATCTGAAACTTCTGTTTGAAGAAGGAGATGCCGCCGAGCTAAAACAGATTAACGTAGTCGGTAATGAGGTTTTCCGTGATCAGGAATTGCTGGAGTTGGTTGAACTGAAGTTT
>JAWUXW010000150.1:0-7885 GCA_034111125.1 Paraglaciecola sp. | reverse complement strand
CCTTTACCTCACCAACAAGCTAATCTCGCTTAGGCCACTCTCTGCGCGAGAGCCGAAGCCCCCTTTGGTATTCTCGTTTAAAAAAATACATTATGCGGTATTAGCTATCGTTTCCAATAGTTATCCCCCTCGCAAAGGCATGTTCCTAAGTATTACTCACCCGTCCGCCACTCGTCAGCAAAGAAGCACGCTTCTCTCTGTTACCGTTCGACTTGCATGTGTTAGGCCTGCCGCCAGCGTTCAATCTGAGCCATGATCAAACTCTTCAATTATATATATCGAAAATATGAATTTTTTTGGTGAACACCCACTAAGTGAATGTCCACACAGATTGTCTTGTCTCAATTGTTAAAGAACATGCCAGTTACCTGACCGCTTCCGAAGAAGCTGCTTAAAGTGTCCTAAGACCCTCTCAAGCGGGAGGCGCATATTACGCTATCCCTTTATGATGTCAACGTTTTTAATTTAAAACCTTTAAATTAAATCCCGTTGCATTCCGCCTGACATAAGCCCTGAAGCTTTACTGCCCACATCATCAATCCGATAATGCTGAGGGCTTATTCGATGTCCTGAAACATCTTTGCCCCAAAGCGAGGGCGCATTATAAAGACACAACTTTACAGTGCAAGGCTTTATTTAAATTAATGTTTAGGTGGATGATATTCAAGGGTATGACTACCGACTTGATAAGCAAAGCTATTCTCAAAGAGATAAATTTAGTGCAAGCAAAAAGGAGCTCATATTTCACCGTGATCAGGGCTCCCAATACATCCGCAAGCGCTTTGGGCCCGTGTTGGAGGGATTCTTTGGTAGTCTAAAACATGGCTGGATATTGGAAATAGCACAACCGACCCGCGAATATATCAAACAATATGACAGGGCTTGAATGAAGTATTACAACCCGAAACGCTTACATTTTGCTAATGGCAATACCTAGGTGATTAAATAGCAACATATCAAAAGAAAATGTCCGGATTGTCTTAACACAAAACAATTAAATTTTTGTAAAAAAACCGGACACTATCAGTCTTCCTATTGATCGTCTTTTTGCTCCTTTTCCGCAGCTTCTTTAGAAAAATCAGCGTCGGCATCCTGTGCATCACCCACTACATCCTCAAGTCGAACTTTATCGACACTCCTAAAGGTATTAATGGGGCCTGCCAGAGCGTAGAGCGCAAATACTAAGAAAAGAACAAGTGCCGGCTCAGTGGCCACCACAACAAACACCAACATTATTAGCAGCAAGGCCACAAATGGAACTTTCCCATGCCAATTGACTTCTTTAAAGGAGTTGTACTTGAAATTACTAACCATCAGTAAACCAGCCACACTGGTAAGGGCGGCGACAATAATAGAGTAATCATTGCCGACTACATCATACTCAACACCTACCCATACCATGCCGGCCACCAACGCGGCAGCAGCAGGACTAGCAAGCCCCTGAAAGTACCTCTGATCCGCTATGCCTATCTGCGTGTTGAAACGGGCCAGTCGCAATGCAGCTCCGGCTACATATATAAAAGCAGCTAGCCAACCAATTTTACCCAAGCCCGTCAGGCCCCAGTTATACGCTACTAAAGCCGGTGCCATACCAAAGGACACCATGTCCGCCATTGAGTCGTATTCCGCACCGAACTCACTTTGGGTATTGGTCATACGTGCTACCCGACCATCCAGTCCATCAAAGACCATGGCAACAAAGATAGCAATTGCCGCCGCTTCAAAATGCCCATTCATTGATGAGACAATTGCATAGAAACCAGAGAACAGTCCGGCAGTGGTTAACAAATTAGGCAGAAGATAAATCCCTCTGCGCTTTGATTCAGTCATGTGAAAATTCCGTAAAAATCGTATGCGAAAGATAACATGGATTCGGCAAATCAGTTACTCAACTATTTTAAAAAATTACCGAGGAGGCTTCCAAACTTAGTTTTTAGGGTTTACATCACAAAAAAATGGCTCAACCACCTTGAAAGACTTTTGAAAGCATCTCCCGAAAAACACTTTTACCGGAATTTATTGGCAGATACCTATCTGCTACAAAGACAAATGCAGAACGCTCGACCTCATTACCAGATGCTGTCCAAAAGAGAAATTATAACAATTTGCCGGCTGTACTGAATAATTTGGCGGTAACTGAAGTAGTGCAAGATCCAGATTCGGCCTTGCTGTTGATTAAACGAGCTCTTGATTTGGCACCAAAATCTGCAAGCCTTTTAGACATATATGGATGGGTCTTGGCTGAGCAAGGTAAATACGATGATGCATTACTTGTTCTGCGCCAAGCTTATTCAATGTATTTGAATGATCCAAGTATTCGCTATCACCTTGCTTATACACTTAAACAACTGGCAAGTGCTCCAGAAGCTAAAGCCGAAATCGAACAGGCCTTAGCCTTGGATCAAGTGTTTTATGATGAAGACGAAGCCAAAGCTTTGCTCGAATCCATGTAGTATCTGGCTTTCTCAGCTAATAGCCCACACAAGGCTTGTGGACTATTAACCAATTTCAGAACTAATTAATACTAAGCCCATTTTCATCCGCATCAATACGAATGGTGCTATCCGCCACCATATCGCCTGAGAGTATTTTTTGTGCCAGCGGATTCTCAATTTCCGTTTGAATAGCCCGTTTTAAAGGTCTCGCACCGTAAACTGGATCAAAGCCCGCTTCTGCCAACCTATCCAGTGCGGCTTCGCTTAATTCCAATTCAAAGCCCTTGTCTGCTAATCTCTGACGTAGAGACATGAGTTGAACCCCAGCAATGGACTTTATCTGCTCCAAGCCCAATGGATGGAATACCACAATGTCGTCTACACGATTCAGAAATTCAGGCCTGAAATGATCACCTACCACCCCCATAACCAAGGACTTCATATGCTGATAATCATCTTGTCCACTCACTTGCTGGATAATATCTGAGCCCAAATTCGAGGTCATTATGATCACCGTATTCTTAAAATCAACGGTGCGACCTTGGCCATCAGTCAAACGTCCATCATCGAGTACTTGCAACAGAATGTTAAACACATCTGGATGGGCTTTCTCAACTTCATCTAGCAAAATAACCGAGTACGGTTTTCTGCGCACCGCTTCAGTTAGATAACCACCTTCTTCATAACCTACATACCCCGGAGGGGCTCCTACCAATCGGGACACAGAGTGTTTTTCCATAAATTCAGACATATCGATACGCACCATCGCGGATTCCGTATCAAACAGAAAACCAGCCAGGGTTTTACACAATTCAGTTTTACCGACGCCTGTTGGCCCCAAAAACAAAAAAGAACCAATGGGTCGATCCGGGTCAGACAGTCCAGCGCGAGAGCGCCGTATGGCATTAGAGACCGTATTGACCGCTTCAGCCTGCCCTATCACCCGTTGATGTAATTCCCCCTCCATGCTGAGTAACTTCTCTTTCTCGCCTTCAAGCATCTTGGACACCGGAATACCTGTCCAGCGAGATAACACATCGGCAATTTCGTTCTCTGTCACCTTATTCTTAATTAACTGAGTTTCTTCGATTGATTCAGATTCGGTGGCGAGTTCGAGCTTGCTCTCCAATTCGGGTATGCGGCCATATTGCAGTTCTGACATGCGACTTAGGTCCGATGCCCGGCGGGCAATTTCCAAGTCCAGCTTCGCTTGTTCCAATTCAGATCTCACATTCTGGGTGCCCTGCATGGCTTGTTTCTCAGATACCCAAATGGTTTCCAGCTCAGAGTATTTGATCTCAGCCTGCTCACGCTCCAACTCGATCAATTCCAGTCGTTTATGACTAGCCTCGTCTTTTTCTTTGGCCAAGGCTTGTTCTTCCAGTTTTAACTGGATAATACGCCGCTCAAGTCTATCCATATCTTCGGGTTTAGAGTCCATTTGCATACGAATACTTGAGGCTGCTTCATCAATCAAATCGATGGCTTTATCGGGTAGTTGTCGGTCACTAATGTAACGATGGGATAAGGACGCCGCGGCCACAATCGCCGGATCGGTTATCTCCACCGAATGGTGAAGTTCGTAACGTTCTTTAAGGCCACGCAGAATGGCGACCGTGTCTTCAACGCTGGGCTGCTCTACCAAAATCTTTTGAAAGCGCCGCTCCAGCGCCGCATCTTTTTCAATGTACTTGCGATACTCATCCAGGGTAGTGGCGCCCACGCAATGCAGCTCTCCCCGGGCTAAAGCGGGCTTGAGCATATTGCCGGCGTCCATCGCACCCTCCCCCTTACCTGCGCCTACCATGGTATGTAACTCATCAATAAACAGGATCACCCGGCCTTCTTCCTTGGCCAGTTCATTGAGCACGGCCTTGAGCCTTTCTTCAAATTCCCCGCGAAATTTAGCCCCGGCAATCAATGCGCCCATATCCAGGGACAGCACACGCTTATTCTTCAAGCCTTCAGGTACCTCTGAATTAATGATGCGCTGAGCGAGTCCTTCGGCAATTGCGGTTTTTCCCACACCCGGCTCGCCAATTAACACCGGATTATTTTTTGTTCGTCGTTGTAGCACCTGAATGGTGCGACGGATTTCATCATCACGGCCAATAACCGGGTCGAGCTTGCCCTGCTCAGCACACTCGGTTAAATCTGTGGTGAATTTTTCCAGTGCCTGGCGCACGTCTTCCGCATTAGGATCGGTGACTTTCTGGCCGCCCCGCATTTTTTCGATGGCTTTTTCTATCTTCTCTTGCGTTGCCCCTAACTGCTGCAGAATTTCACCTAGCTTGTCCTTGTCTTGCAGGGCGGCAAGTACAAAAATTTCAGAGGTTATGTATTCATCTTTACGTTTCTGGGCGATCTTGTCGCTCAAATTAAGCAATACAACCGAGCGCTTGCTTAACTGCACATCGCCACTGGCACCTTCTACTCTAGGCAAACGGTCGATGGCCTCAGCGAGTGCCGAACGTAGAGCATTAATATTGATATTGGCCTGGTCAAATAGAGGACGAACAGAGCCACCTTGTTGATTTAGCAGGGCAGTCATCAGATGCACGGGTTCAATATATTGGTGGTCACGCCCAAGGGCAATGGACTGAGCCTCAGACAAAGCAAGTTGAAACTTATTGGTAAAACTCTCTAGGCGCATATCTTTCGTCTCTTATAATGTGTGCAAGCTTATTTTATGGGTGCAATATGGGTAGTATTCAAGTGGATAGCAACTAAGGATGGCTTTAGCTTGTCACCGATCAAGTTTCAAATATTAAGGTCGCCACTCAACGAAGATAAATACAGGACACCATGCGCCCGGTATTTGCTTTCTCTTGATGGGTAGCCCGGCGGTGAGAGAAAAACATATCCTCCTGCCCATAACTGCAGTATTCACCGCCATATACGGCACCTACTTCATTGGTCTGCAGTATTTTTCGGGCAATTTGATAGATATCGGCCATAAATTTGCTCCCCGTATCAAAGGAGTTGTCTGCCGCTGAGAAAGCTGCATCATGGCCGGGAAAGGCCCGTTTGACATCTGCGCCTACCTCAAAATATTTTTGACTGATAGCCGGCCCTAACCATGCTAAAAGCTGATTGTTGTCACAGGGCAACTGCTTTAAGGAATTTTCGATAACGCCATTGGCCAGTCCTCGCCACCCTCCATGAATCGCCGCCACACAAGTACCCTGTTTATTACATAATAATATGGGTAAACAGTCTGCTGTCATCACCCCACAGACTAGATTGGGCTGACTGGAAAAACTTGCATCGGCGGGAATAGTTTTTCGATCATAAACGTCGTTGGGACTTAACTCTGTGCAAACCGCACTGTGGGTTTGCTGCAACCAGACAATGTTTTGTCCCATCGGTAATAAGGATCTGTTTGCACTCACTGTCCCAGGCTCATCGTCTACATGCTGTGCCACATTCAAGGAGTCGTAGGGTTTTAAGCTATGCCCCCCTGTTCGACAAGTCGCATAGGCAACTACGTTTTGCGGCGCAGGCCAATCAGGTTCAATAAACTGCAATGAGTTCAAGGCTAATCGATATCGCTAGGGTGTAAAGCCGTATCTTCTCGCAGCACATCCAACAAATGAACAAAGTCTTCTGGCAACGGAGCCTGCCATGACATCCATTCCGCCGTCACAGGATGAGTCAATTCCAACTGCACTGCATGCAGGGCTTGGCGGCGAAAGGAACGCAAGGTTTCGATCATCTGCTCACTACTGGCTTTGGGTAAGCGCGGACGACCGCCATAGGCCTGATCGCCTACAAGGGGATGACGTAAGTGAGACATATGTACTCGGATTTGGTGAGTTCTTCCGCTTTCAAGTTTTAAACGTAAGTAAGTATGCGCCCGAAATTTCTCCTTCACCCGATAATGAGTCACAGCAGGTTTACCTGATTCCCTAACGGCCATATTAGTCCGTTTAGTGGGATGACGACCAATAGGCTCGTCTACCAGGCCCCCGGCTACCATTGTGCCATAGGCTACTGCTTCGTATTCGCGGCTAATTTCTCTGGCCTGAAGCTGCTCTACCAAATGAGTTTGTGCCGGTATCGTTTTAGCGATAACCATCAACCCTGTAGTGTCTTTGTCCAGGCGATGCACTATGCCTGCTCGGGGAACACTGGCGATCCCTGGCGCATGACTAAGTAATGCATTAAGTACTGTGCCACTGGCGTTACCCGCTCCTGGATGAACAACCAAATTCGTGGGTTTGTTGATCACCATGATGTGATCATCTTCATAAACGATGTTTAACTCAATTTTCTGAGCTTCATGCTGAGTCTGCAACTCAATCAGAGCATTAATTTCAATTAACTCTTCACCCAACAATTTTTCTCGTGGTTTGTTGACAATTTCGCCGTCTACGCTAACTTGATCGGCCAAAATCCACTCTTTTATTCTGGATCGTGAATAATCAGGGAACAAACTGGCCAAAGCTTGATCTAATCGTTTGCCAAGCATCGCTTCTGGCACAACTGCCTGTAGCTGAACTGTTTCATGAGTGGTAGACATGCAATGAACATCCTAATAAGTGTTTTGGAACGATTTATATGTGCATAGCACAATATGCTGGGGTAGAATGTGCTGCAATTATCGATTCGGAAAAAAACCTATTCTAACGGATTTTTAGCACTCAATGAATCGCGTACATCAATAAGAGTAAAAAGAATAATATGATTAGTAACAAAATTTTAATCAAAGTCCTGTTAACCGGCGCTATTTTAGTTCTTGCAGGCTGTTCTTCGTCTCCCGACGATGAGGATCTTGTAGCCGCCAATAGAGGAGCCCAAGCGCTTTACGATGATGCCAAAGAAAAGATGAAGCTCGGCAACTTTAATGCTGCAACAAGCATATTGGTTGCGCTAGATTCTCGTTTTCCTTTTGGCCCTTTGTCCCACCAAGTGCAATTGGATTTAATCTACAGTTATTACAAAACCACTAAAACCGCTCAAGCGCTGGCTACAATCGACCGATTTACCCGTTTAAATCCCAATCACTCGGATGTGGACTACGCATTTTATATGCGCGGTTTAACCAATATGGAAGCGGATAAAAACTTGTTTCAAGATCTAGTCGGTATAGACAGATCAGATCGTGATCCCAGTAGCTCCAGAGAAGCATTTGAAGATTTTCGTCGCTTGATTGAAAAATATCCGAATAGCAAATATGCCGCAGATGCACAAAAAAGAATGTTGCATATTAAAAGTCGTCTGGCTAAATATGAAATAGCCATCGCCCGCTATTACATGCGCCGTGAAGCCTTTGTTGCCGCCGCCAATAGGGGACGCTACGTACTTGAGTACTACTCGGACACTACCCATGTTCAACAAGCGCTGGAAATAATGGTTGAATCTTACGACCAACTGAAACTGGACGATTTAAAAGACAACGCGATGAAGACCTTGAAGTTAAATTATCCAGACAGCAGTTTCATTAGTTA
>JAWUXW010000149.1:0-10785 GCA_034111125.1 Paraglaciecola sp. | reverse complement strand
TCGACATAACTGACAATATAATTGCCCCTCAAATGAGTCCTCGTGCAGCAAAGGATACCGCAACTCCATCACCAATTACAAAGTGATCTAACACCTTTATGTCTACCAGGCTAAAAGCGGCCACGACACGTTTGGTAATGTGCACATCCGCCTGGCTGGGCTCCGCGATACCGGAAGGATGATTATGGGCTAGGATAATTGCGGCAGCGTTGTCATCAAGGGCCTGTTTAACCAGCACTCTGGGGTAAACTGACGCGCTGTCGATGGTGCCATAGAACATTGGGCGAAATTTAATTAGGCGGTGTTGGCTATCCAGCAGCAGCATGGCAAACACTTCGTTTGGCTGATCCCGAAGTTTAGCCAGCAAGTAGGCCTTGGTTTCCTCCGCACTATTAAACGCATTGGATTTATCCAGCTGTTCGGCAAAATAACGTTGCGCCATTTCCAGTACTGCTTGTAACTGCACGAATTTGGCCTGCCCTAAACCTTTAGCCTGACAAAAGTCCTGCTGCGGGGCATTTAGCAAGCCGCGAAGTGAGCCAAATTCGTTCAGCAAGGTACGAGCCATGTCTACAGCGCTAATTCCTTTAATTCCAGTGCGCAAAAATATCGCCAACAACTCCGCATCCGACAACGCAGTAGCACCTTGAACAAGTAGTTTTTCTCGAGGTCTTTCCTGGAGGGGCCAATCTGTTATTTTCATTATTCCGTGCCTTGGCCTATGCCAATCCGTAGGAGTATGGTCAAAAATCCATTTAACTTAGAAAATAAGCCTAGCAAAAGGCTGGCGATCCAGCCAATAATGTCAGCAAAACTTGGGTGACTAACGATATTTCGATGATGCAACTGAACAATCAAAATGTTTTATTAGGTATAACCGGTGGCATTGCCGCTTACAAAACGCCTGATTTGGTGCGTAAATTAACTGCTTTGGGAGCAAATGTTAGAGTAGTAATGACCAACTCCGCTAAGGAGTTTGTTAGCCCTTTGGCGCTGCAGGCAGTCTCTGGTAACCCCGTTGCAGATGATTTACTCGACCGAGAGGCGGAAGCGGCCATGGGTCACATCGAATTTGCCCGTTGGGCAGACATGCTGCTGATTGCGCCTACCAGCGCCAACTTTATGGCAAAACTAGCCCATGGTTTAGCCGACGACTTATTATCGACCTTGTGTCTGGCCACTTCGGCGCCCATTTTTATTGCACCGGCGATGAACCAACAAATGTGGCATGCTGCCGCGACCCAGGCCAATTTAGACATCCTACGCAGCAGAGACATTCAAATATTAGGTCCCGCTCAGGGTGAACAGGCGTGTGGGGATGTAGGTCCCGGACGCATGCTGGAGCCACAAGAGTTAGCCAACATGCTGGCACAAACAAGCATAGAACCATTGCTGGCAGGCAAACATATAGTGATAACAGCGGGCCCTACTCGGGAAGATATCGATCCGGTACGTTATATCACCAACCATAGCTCGGGAAAAATGGGTTATTCATTGGCCAAAGCGGCTTCGGTTTTGGGAGCACAAGTGACCTTGATAAGTGGTCCGGTCAATTTAACTGCGCCTGTTGGTGTTAAAAAAATAGACGTGATTAGCGCAATGCAGATGCATCAGGCCGTCATGGATGTAGTAACTAATTGCGATATTTTTGTGGCTTGTGCCGCTGTAGCCGATTACAAACCAACACAAATAAACCAGCAAAAAATCAAGAAGAAGGATGAAGAGTTAACCCTTACTTTTACCAAAAACCCTGATATTCTTAGTAATGTTGCAAATATGCAACACGCGCCGTTTACTGTTGGCTTTGCTGCTGAAACACAAAAAGTGAGTCATTACGCCAAAGAGAAACTTATCCGTAAAAAACTCGACATGATCGCCGCCAATGACGTATCAATTCAAGGAATTGGCTTTAACAGTGAACAAAATGCCCTACATGTTTTTTGGCCTAAGGGTGAAAAAAAACTGGGCGTGGCCGATAAGTATCAACTTGCGCTGGAACTGATGGAACTCATCGCCCAGCAATATTACAACAAACATGAATAACACATACGTGTAAACTGTTGGCCATGCAACCTGACCAACAGTACCCAGACTGATAACACAGCGTAGACCAAGGCAGTCTTAGTGGGTCTGAACATCGAATGTCACTCTAGGATAAAACTATGCCCACTAAAAAGAGAACCAATCGTCGCGCCCAGATACTTCAGGCGCTTGCCAGTATGCTGCAATCTAACCCCGGTCAACGGATCACTACGGCAAAGCTGGCCGCCGAAGTTGGGTTTTCTGAGGCGGCGCTTTATCGACATTTCCCCAGCAAGGCACGCATGTTCGAGGGCTTGATAGAGTTTATAGAAGAAACTTTATTCTCGCGTATTAACAAAATTATTAATGAAGAAAAAGATACCGCTATCCGCTGTCAGTTGATCTTGCATTTAATTCTAGGTTTTGCCGAAAAAAATCCAGGGATCACCCGCATACTCAATGGCGATGCTCTAATGGGTGAGCAAGATAGATTACGTGAGCGCATTGCTCAACTTTTTGAACGTTTGGAAACCCAATTGAAGCAGGTGTTACGGGAGCGTAAATTACGTGAGGGTAAGACCCTCCCCGCTGACGAAGGACAAATTGCTAATCTACTTATTTGCTTTGCAGACGGACGCATAAACCAATTTATCCGCAGTGAGTTTACCCGTCGACCCACAGAGGGTTTTGCCGAACAATGGCAGTTAATCAATAGTCAATTTTTTGCCTAAACTGCATTGGGCGCTGTTGCTCTTTGGTGCTTAACAAGCTCTATTGCTAAGAGAAAACGCTGTCCGCGCTTATGGGCTCGGACAGCATTGAGAAGCTTAGCTTTCTTTTACCTGCTCTATCCATTGTTTGATTTTTTGCTCAAGGATATTTAAAGGCACAGGGCCACCTTTTAGCACCTCATCGTGGAAAGCCTTGATATCATATTCCTCACCTAATTCCGCCTCAGCCAATGAACGCAGCTCCATGATTTTTAGCTTACCAATCATGTAAGCTGTGGCTTGTCCTGGCATAGCTATATAACGTTCGATTGCTTTTACTGAATCATTTTTAGGATTGGGCGTATTCATCACTAGGTAGTCGATCGCTTGCTCCCGACTCCACTTCTGAGCGTGTATCCCGGTATCAACCACGAGACGACATGCTCGCCATAGCTCCATGGCCAAGCGACCAATATCCGAATATGGGTCTTGATAAAATCCCATTTCTTTAGCTAACTCTTCCGTATATAAGCCCCAATCTTCGGTATAGGCGGTAAACGAGGAATATTTTTGAAACTCTGGAATGCCCTCAAGTTCTTGAGCTATTGCACGTTGCATATGATGACTAGGAATACCTTCATGATAAGCCAGCGCTTCCATCTGATACTTTGGCATATTTTGCATATCAAATAGGTTGGCGTAGTACGTACCGGGACGGGAACCGTCTTTCGATGGACTTTGATAGAATGCCTTACCTGCCGATTGCTCGCGAAAGGCTTCTACCCTTTTCACAATCATTCGGGCTTTGGGCATTAAGCCAAAATATTCAGGTATGCGATTTTCAATTTTATCGATAAGCAACTTTGCCTCGCTCAAATAAGCTGCTCGCCCCTCATCTGAATTGGGATAAAAGAACTGCTCATCACCGCGCATGAAGCTAAAAAAGGCTTGTAAATTGCCCTCAAAGCCAACCTTGTGCATAATTTCTTGCATAAGTTTGTGAATGCGCTGCACGTTATCAAGGCCAATTTGATGCACCTGGTCCGGGCTCAGTTCAGTGGTTGTGAACCAATTGAGTCGGTTTTTGTACCAATTTTCACCATCTGGCGAGCGCCATACGCCATCGCCCTCAGGCGTTAATTCCCGTTGAATTTTCAGTTCTGCAATGAGGTCTTGATAGGCCGGCTGTACAGATGATAATAAGGCTTGCTTAGCATCATCCAGCAAACGTTTTTGCTCTGCTTCAAGCCAAATTAAGTTTTTCAACTTTCTGCTGAAAATCGAACCAAATTGTCGAGTCAGCAGCGTCCTCGGAAAAAGGACTCCCAGCAATAACATTTTCTGAAGCTTGTATCATTTGATCATATGACCATCGAGGTGGAAACACGCCAAGCTCCTGACGGATCTGCAACTGTTTAACCACCTCGGACAAAAGACTTAACGCCCTTTAGGCGACTGACATAGTCGTTTGCATCCTTAAGATCCTCGACCCGATGAATATTAATCAGAAAACTAGGGATAAGGGTATGGTACGCCCGAAACTGATGCATGATATAGCGGTGGTGGCGAAACTCATCATTAGCCAATTGTCGCTCCAAAGAGGCTTTATTGAGTTGCAGGCTTACTTTTTCTTGGCCTGAAAGTTGGCTGATATCAAATGCAGCCAAAGACTGTAATTGCTGCTCAGCTATCGCCCGAGATTGGTCATTAAATGCCTCACTGATATCATTCCATTTGTCGTAGTCCCATTTATAACCTAAATAGCTTTGCTTTAAAGGGGAGCGTTTAAGCTCTGTTCAAAATTTTCCGCAAAAAAATGGCTCAAGCGAACCGACTCTGAGTTAACTTGTTTTTCCTCAATGCTACTTTTAGTATTTTCTGTAAGTTCTTTTTCCGGAGCCGGACTACAACCACTCATTGCAATAGCAATTGCGCTTATTAACAATTTAGATATTGGTTTCTTCACTGTAGGTTCCTAATATATGCGCAGTGTAGGCAAGGATAAGTCACATGGGACTAACACTATGCAACTGTCAAAGAAGTTAGATGTTTTAAGGTCACCATTTTGCTAAACAATATTGGTTAAATATGACTAGGCCGCTTCACGGTAATTGAAGTAGATATGTTTTTCCAGTTTGATGGGGAAATTGGTTCAATCAAACTGTACAGAACATATATTCTTATACTATACCCTTGATAGTTGCTTGCCATTTAAAGCCCTGAACAATGTTTTCCCAAGCAGGACGCATATATTTGAAAGCTTGATTGTGTTTATAAAAGAAACTTTGTTCTTATACTAATCTACCTCGATATCTGCTCACTCAACGATGGATGAAAGTAGCGTAATCGCGGCGTGTTGTGTTGTAACCCATCTAGTGTAAGCGACTTTGGTAACGTCCTTCGGGAAGTGCTGGGCTGCTCCCTAGCGGCATTTTATTATCTAAATAAGTGAGGTTCGCAAGAGTAAAAACATGCACAAAAAAGCGGAGACATTAGCTCCGCGTTTGTGTTCCTACAAGATTAGTTTGCCCGAGCTTGGACTACTTGCCAAAGGTATCACCAAAAAAGTCACCCTCATTCCACTTTGGTCTTGCACTTTGCTCGGCCAAGGTGAGGCCAATATGGTAGTTAACTTCGGCAAACTTGGTCGCTGCCTTCCAGTTGAAAGCCTGACTAAAATCATCCCCTGGTTTGTGGTAGTTAGTTTGAATAAATTGATTAAATTGTTTGCTGCCATCTATTTGCGGGTCGGCTGATTGCAAACCGGGAACTAAAAATACGGCAGGCACGCCCTGTTTTACAAAACTGTAGTGATCAGAGCGAGTAAACAAGGCTTGCTCCGGCCAGGGATCAGGACTCAAGCTTAAACCAATTTTTTCTGCCGCCAGGGCAACCGAGGCTTTTAAGTCACTATGCTCTGCTCCAAAGGCGATGACATCAGCAAATTCATAGGTCAGTATTGGCATGTCGAGATTCACATTAGCAACAATAGAGCCCGATGGAACAGTGGGGTTTTGGGCATAATAATCGGAGCCCAGTAAACCTTTTTCTTCACCTGTCACGGCTACAAATAAAATAGAACGTTTTGGCCGCTGCTGCATTTGACTGAATAGTCGCGCAGTTTCCAACAGCACGGCAGTACCCGATGCATTGTCCATTGCGCCATTGTTGATCTTGTCTTTTTTTACCGTTTTAGCAAAACCAATATGATCAGAATGGGCGGAATAAAGCACATACTCGTTTTTAAGCTGAGGATCCGAGCCTTTCAGAATGGCCGCTACATTGGGGCTGGTAATCAACTTATGTTCGCTACGCTTTGAGAATTCGATGCTACTTGATAAGGGAAAGCCTTTAGGGGATTCATCTTTTTCCAACATTTGATAAAGTTGCGCAAGATTTAGGGGCGCATCAGCAAATAATATCTCCGCCGCTTGTTTGCTAAAGTAAGCACTGTTTTGTAAATCAGGAAAAACGTTGGTGGCATTGCCCTGTGCGTCCAACCAGCTCACTCGCGGTGTGTGCAGGTAGTTTAATAGGTTTTGATAAGGTCTTACCTTCTCGGCGGTGGGAGTGCTGATGGTAATATATCCAATCGCACCATTTTCGACTGCATGTCGTTTCTTTTCACTTGTAGAGCCAAAATGCGCGCCTTCTTCACTTGGGAAGGACTTAGGTTTACCTGAGAGCACAACCACTACCTTACCCTTTACATCGAGCTCTTTGTAGTCATCATGCTCAAGCAGTGGAGCAACTATTCCATAGCCGGCGAACACCAACTCCCCACTTAATATGGCCTGCTCCCGTACCGAGTTTGCGCCAGTTAAATAATGCTTGGGGTAACTCAATTCTTGCACGCCAGCGGCATTGCTTAACTTTAGTTTGGGAGAAGATTGATCGAAAAAACTTTGTCTAAAGTTTATGCGTTGTAAATAACTGCCATCATCACCCGCAGGGGTCAAACCATATTTAGCGAATTCGCTGGCGATATACAATGACGCAATTTCGTGGCCGCGGGACCCTGTGTCACGCCCCTCAAGTAGATCATCAGATAAGAATTTCACATGGGATTCAATTCTTTGTGGATCGGCGACAACGGCTTGTTCTGTTGATTTCGAATTTGGACTAGATTGATTACATGCTGATAAAGCTAAACAACTGATTAAACAGTATATTAGATGATTCAATTTCATTTTTATTCCTTAGACGCAATGGATTACTGCTATTTTCACTACACGTTATGTTAACTGTCGTTACTTTTCCAGCTTGACAGGAAGTTTGTCTGGACTAAGCTGTAAAGAACATCTGTTCTTAGTCATCCAATGGATAATAGCATGCCACGTAAAGCCCTATATAATGTCGAAGCTGTTTTAAGTCAGGCGATTGATGTATTTTTGGAACACGGATATCACGGCGCCATCATGGATGAGATCATTGCGCGGACCGATTTTAACCGTCGGGGCTTTTACCTTGAATTTGGCAGTAAGCAAAACTTCCTATACCTGGTACTGGAGCACTACCAATTGTCACAGCTGAACAGAATTATGCAGCACCTGGAAGCAAATCAAGGCTTACCCTCTATTAACGATTTTTTTGCTGCATACGTAAAGCATGTGTCTGGCAAAGGTTGCTTGTTGATTAATTGTATTACCGAACTGGGGTTTGACAATCAGAAAGTGAAAGAAATTGGTCGGCACTATTTAGATCGGCTACAAATTGATTTTATTAGCTGCCTGGAAAAAGCCCAGCGCTTAAATCAAGTTCACAATAATATTAAGATTGAATCCACCGCCCTTCAACTTACCAGCTATGTACAGGGCTTTGCAGTAAATGCCGTGTTGGCAGGTGATACCGATGAATTACAACTGGCGACCCAAGCTTTATTGGGCCCCTTGTCCGTTGAATAGCACTTGGCGAATCCACTGCAACTGGTTAGACTTCACGGCCTTTAATTTAATAGATAGCGTTGAGTTGTACCATGTCGGCTAAAAAACCTTTATTTAGAATACAATTTGTTGCTAACGGCGAACGTTATGAATTATATGTGCGCGAAGTGTGTCAGGGCAGTATGTTTGGTTTTATCGAAATCGGTGATTTTGTCTGGGACACCCATACCAGCTTAGTGCTTGATCCCAGCCACGAAAAACTTAAATCTGAATTTGCCGATGTGACTCGTACTTACGTGCCCATGCACAGTGTTTTGCGCATCGATGAAGTCAAAAAACAAGGCACGGCCAAGATCACCGAGCTGCCAGATAAAGTCACTGCATTCCCTAGCCCTATTTATACACCCAAAAACTAGCTTTGCTGATTTACGCTATCGTCCTCAAGCTGGCGTTACAAATTAATCTGTTCACACAACACAAGTGGCCAGTTATGGCGAACATCGCGATGATGAGTTCGCTGCGAAATATGTCGTACTTGCCGCCTGATAATGTATGCATATGGTGCATTGGTTCCGCCAACGGGCAGAGCCAAAACCAGATAATAGCTGTGATTTACCGGCGTTTCATAATGCGGTGCTCGAATACGGTTCAGTGCCGCTAGTGGTATTTGATGAAAATTTTCACCTATTAATTGCTAAACAGTAAGGCGAAGGAACGAACTTATTCGACTCTATTCATTAGCTTATGCCATTCGTTTTCTGGTACCGGCATAATGGATAATCGATGACCTTTTTTAAGCAAGCCAATATCTTGTATATCAGGCATGGTTTTAATCTCTTTCAGACTCAACAATGTTGGGAATTTTTGTTTAAACTTGATATCAACCATGTACCAGCGAGGATTCGCAGGATCTGACTTAGGGTCGTGATATTTAGTTTCAGGATCAAACTGGGTGTGATCCACATAACCTTCCTTGACCACTTCAGCCGCACCGACTATGCCCACATTTTTGCAGCTGGAATGATAAATAAATACCTGATCACCCAGCTTAATCTGATCGCGCAAATAGTTTCTGGCCTGATAGTTACGGATCCCATCCCAATGTTCTGTCTGTCCAGGCATATTCGCTAAATCATCAATGCTAAAGGCATCCGGCTCTGTTTTGAACAACCAATGTTGCATGTTTTTTCCTCACAACTTTCCTTACTTAGAAGTTAAGCACAAACACTGTCAAATATTCTAAAAAAAATTAACAATCCGAAAAACATCCATTCTCAGTTGGTGTTTTAGTGTAACAAGGGTATTGAGGTTAACTTGGTGGTGAGTTGTGTCATAATTTGCCAAAGGCATTATTTATTCCAGAGGGTTTTTATGACAGTGGCAACAGTACAATCAGATATTCCAACCACGAAAGCTACGCTTAGTGTCATCGTTCAAAGTGTACAAAAGTTACAAGACACTTTTGCCACAGGACGAACTAAAAGTTATGCCTGGCGGGTAGAGCAGCTGCAGCAATTGAAAAAAATGACTCTTGAGCAAGAAAGCAAAATTCTCGCGGCCCTTAAAAGTGATTTAAATAAAGGCACCATGGAGTCATGGAGTTCTGAAGTGGGGTTTATCATTGGCGATGCAGAGCATACGATAAAACACCTGAAAAAATGGATGAAGCCCCGCAAAGTGTCAACGCCAATAGTGGCCCAGCCAGGTAAGAGTTATCGTCTGCCTGAGCCACTTGGTACGGTGTTGATTATCGGTGCGTGGAATTATCCCTTTCAATTGGTATTAGCGCCTTTAGTTGCTGCCATTGCCGCAGGTAATTGCGCGGTATTAAAACCCTCGGAATTATCGGCACATACCTCGGCCTTATTGGCTGAACTTATTCCTCAATACCTGGATCAAGATGCCTTTGCGGTGGTTGAAGGCGCTGTGGACGAAACGACCGAGCTGCTTGAGCAGAGATTCGATCACATCATGTACACCGGCGGTGAGGCCGTCGGCAAAATAGTCATGTCCGCGGCAGCCCAGCATCTTACTCCGGTGACACTGGAGCTAGGCGGTAAAAGCCCCTGTATTGTCGACAATACTGCCAATATAGAGGTTACAGCCGCGCGGATTGTCTGGAGTAAATGGATGAACGCGGGACAAACCTGCGTAGCCCCGGACTATGTGCTGGTTGAAAAAGACCAGGCCGACACGCTGGTGGCGGCAATTAAACGTAAAATCACCGAGTTTTATGGAGATGATGTGCAGCATAGTGAAGATTATGGACGCATTGTTAATGAACGACATTTTGCCCGTTTAGTCAGTTATTTGCAGGACCAGAATGTGGTGTGCGGGGGGGAGAATGATCAAACAACTAAGTATCTCGCGCCAACGATAGTACTCGACCCTGAGCTGTCGAGCCCGCTAATGCAGCAGGAGATTTTTGGCCCCATATTGCCGATTATTACCGTCGAACATATTTCACAGGCCATTACCTTTGTTAACCAGCGCAGCAAGCCTCTGGCCTTATATTTGTATACTAACGATGATGCCTTTGAACATCGTGTACTCCACAGCACGAGTGCAGGCAACGTATGCATTAACGACGGTTTTATGTTTATGGTGAATCCGGAATTGCCCTTTGGCGGTGTAGGTAATAGTGGTATGGGCAGCTATCATGGGCAAACTGGCTTTGATACTTTTAGCCATCTAAAAACTGTGATGAAACGGAGCTTTAAGTTCGATCTGCCGTTGCGCTATCCCCCTTTTACCAAGACAAAATTCGCAATCTTAAAGAAGCTGCTCTAGCACTAACTACATTCATGTACGAGAGTAATAATGTTTCATATTAAGCAGCTCTACAGACACCAAGTTTTGGCTGCCAATATTTGGCCAGAAATTATAAAGTATGATACTGATTTGCTTTATCGTCAGGCCAAGAGCATTTTTTGAATAATAAAGATTTATACTAAATGGCTCAAAAGTGCCAATACCCGGCAGTCAAGGTTCGCTTGCTGACTAAGCGGTTATAGCAGATTGCAGACGTTCAGGTTTGTCAGTTATCTGCAAATTTGGCTTAGAAATTAGCGTTGAGCGAGTCAAGCTACAGTTTCATATCTGCGGTCACGTTCATGAAGGAGACCCCTTTTATTTCTCTGCAAGAAAGTCACTGATAGCTAAAATTAGTG
>JAWUXW010000148.1:0-38393 GCA_034111125.1 Paraglaciecola sp. | reverse complement strand
ATCAAGGCTGTAATCGATAGGGTCAGACTAAACGTAATCTCAATATTCTGAGTTAGCTTATGCAGTAAGCTAATGGCAGCGTAGCCGCTGCTTTTTGCTGCCCCTAACACCACACCTTGAAACGCGCCTGCATTTAAGTTATGGCATGGATTCCGGTGTGCGCAGCACATGCTCTTGCTTGCTTACTTCTTTTGGCTGTAGAAATGAAGTAAGTCAGACAGCAAGGATGCTGTTTGAAGATAGGCATGGAAGCCGTAAGCAAAGCGCATGCTTTTAAAAAAAAAAGCCACTACTGTGGCTCAAAACTAACTATTTAAAGCTAATACCTGCGCTACTTTAGAAGATGCACTACGCCCAAGCTCTGCCATGATCCGCTGCCCAGCCTGAGCAAGCAACTCAATATCCACCCCAGTCTCTATGCCCATGCCATTAAGCATGTACACCACATCTTCGGTGGCCACATTGCCGGATGCGCCTTTGGCGTAGGGGCAGCCGCCGAGGCCGGCTACTGCGCTGTCTACTACATTAATGCCAAGCTGCAGGGCAACTAGGATATTAGCTAATGACTGGCCATAGGTATCGTGAAAATGCACGGCGAGTTTGTCGGCGCTTACATGCTTCAGCACGGCTTCCAGCATCTGCTGGGTTTTAACTGGCGTACCCACACCGATGGTATCGCCTAGGGATATTTCGTAGCAGCCCATGTCCAACAAGGTCTTGGATACTTCTGCGACTTTTTCCGGGGCGATTTCACCCTCATAGGGACAGCCGAGTACACAACTTACATAGCCCCGTACTTTTAGCTGTTTTGCTTTAGCGGCGGCAATAACCGGTTCAAAGCGCTCGAGACTGTGGGCGATAGAACAGTTGATGTTTTTTTGTGAGAAGCTTTCTGATGCAGCACCAAAAATAGCCACCTCGTCTGCACCTGCCGCAAGAGCGGCTTCAAAGCCTTGTATATTAGGAGTGAGGGCGGTGTAAGTGACACCAGCTTGTCTTGTTAAACCAGCAAACACTTGGGGGCTGTCAGCCATTTGCGGTACCCACTTGGGTGAGACAAAACTTCCTGCTTCGATGACCTTAAGCCCGGCTCTGGCCAAACCATCAATTAAGCTGAGTTTGGCTTGCAGGCTAACGGGTGATTTTTCGTTTTGCAGGCCATCTCTTGGGCCGACTTCGACGATTTTTACCGATTTGGGTAAGGTATCTGTGCTTAAACTCAAGGCCTTAGGCATCTCTATTCCTCGTCCACTGCAAAACTGAGTAACTCTGCACCACCGTCAACTAGCTCACCGGCTTTGAAATAAAATTCTTCAACTATACCGGCAGCAGGGGCCTTTAGAGCATGCTCCATTTTCATGGCTTCCATGATCATCAGGGCCTGGCCTTTCTCCACCAACTGACCAGGTTCAACTAACAGGGTGACCACGGTGCCGTTCATCGGTGCGATAAAACCAGAACCCTGCTCTGCGCCGTCCGTTATGCCCATGTCAGGTAATTCTTGACTGAATTTTAAGGCTTTACCCTGCGTAAACAGGGAGTAGCCGGTATCGTGAGCAACGATACTGGCGCGACTGCGGTGACCGTTAATATTGGCCAGCAGGTGATCGGCGCTTAGCTCACCACTGCAGTGATAACTTTGTCCTGCTATTTGGATAGTAAAGCAAGGTTCACCTGCTAAGGGGCTTTGTTGGATCGTCACCGGGTGTTGTTGCCCCTGCACTAATAAAAGCAGGTACTGGCTGTGGACTTCATTGGCCCGCCAATTATTGTTGGCTGCCCAGGGGGAATGTCGATCTTGATCGTTTGCGCTGCCTAGTGGGGTTTGTGCCAGCATTAGGTACAGGGCGGCCATCGGCAATAAAGGCTCCAGGGTGCGCTGGTCTTTGAGAAAAATTTCAGTGTGATGCTTGTCGATAAAGCCGGTATCAATATCCATCGTTTTGAAAGCCTGGCAATTGGCCAGATTATACAAGAAGTCGATATTGGTGGTGACCCCGTCCACATGATATTCAGACAGGGCTTTACTCAAACGGGCCAGGGCTTTGTCACGGTTTTCATCCCAAACGATGAGTTTGGCGATCATCGGATCATAATAAACCGAGACTTCGTCACCCTGCACCACGCCGGTATCCACCCGAACAAATTCGCTCTCTAATGGCGGTTGCAATAAATTTAGCCTGCCGGTGGCAGGTAAAAAATCGTTGTCCGGATCTTCAGCATAGATCCGCGCTTCAAAGGAGTGACCATTCACCCGCAACTGATCCTGAGACAAGGGCAGGGCTTCACCGGAGGCGACCCGCAATTGCCATTCGACCAGATCCTGGCCGGTGATCATCTCGGTTACCGGGTGCTCAACCTGTAAGCGGGTGTTCATTTCCATAAAGTAGAATTGGCCATCCACATCCAGCAAAAACTCTACGGTACCTGCGCCACTGTAATTAATCGCTTTAGCAGCTTTGAGGGCGGCTTCACCCATTTCTGCCCGCAGGGTTTCGCTCATGGCAAAGGCAGGAGCCTCTTCGATGACTTTTTGATGACGACGCTGCACCGAGCAATCCCGCTCAAACAAGTACACGCCATTGCCATGATTGTCGCAAAATACCTGGAACTCCACATGTCGGGGTTGGGTTAGATATTTTTCAACCAGCATTAACTCATCATTAAAGCTCGACATGGCTTCACGCTTGGCTGCGGCAAATGCTTCTTCAAATTCTTCGGCCTTCCATACCGTACGCATGCCTTTACCACCACCACCGGCCACCGCTTTAAGCAGCACCGGATAGCCCATGGCGTCTGCATGACCTTTGATCACCTCGGCACTTTGCTCTGCACCGTGATAACCAGGCACCAGTGGCACCTGTGCTTTTTCCATGATCTGCTTGGCGGCAGACTTGGAGCCCATGGCTTCGATAGCGGCTACCGGCGGGCCAACAAAGACAATATTGTTCTGCTCACATAAACGGGCAAATTCAGCGTTTTCCGATAGAAATCCATAACCGGGATGGATGGCATCGACGCCGATCTGTTTGGCCAGACGAATGATTTTCTCGGCCTGCAGGTAACTTTGCTTGGATGGGGCAGGGCCGATATGCAGGGCTTCATCTGCCAACTGCACATGCAGGGCTTGCGCGTCCGCATCGGAATACAGAGCAACCGTGGCGACTCCCATGCGTCTGGCCGTTTTGATGATACGGCAGCTTATTTCGCCACGGTTGGCAATGAGTAATTTTTGAAACATTATTCGTCTCCACGCCAATTGGCTTTGCGTTTTTGTAAAAAGGCACTGAGCCCTTCCTGACCTTCCGCAGACACTCTGGCAGTGGCAATGCGCTCACAGGTCAAATCCAGCAAGTCTTTACCGGCGGGAGTGTCTCTTAGGTCAAACACCAATTGCTTGGCGCTGGCCACTGCTTTTGGGGCGTTTTTTAATAGGTGGGTTACGAGTAGTTCGACGGTCTGGTCTAATTCTTCTTCGGTCACCGCTTCGCTTAATAAGCCCAGACGTCGGGCCCTGCGTGACGAAAATACTTCGGCGGTAGTGAAATAGCGCCTGGCCGCGCGGGCGCCTATGGCGTCAATCACATAGGGGCTGATTGTCGCGGGCATTAAACCAAGTTTTACTTCACTCAGACAAAACTTGCTGAGTTTGCTGCCGATGGCCATATCACAGCAGGCGATAAGGCCCACCGCTCCACCAAAGGCTGACCCTTGAACCCGAGCAATCGTTGGCTTGGGCAACTCATTTAAGGTCAATAACATTTGCGCCAGGGCATTGGCATCGGCTAGATTTTCTTCGTAGCTGTAATCCGCCATACGCTTCATCCAATTTAAATCGGCTCCGGCACAAAAGCTCTTGCCCTTTGATGCAAGGATCATCACCCGCACATTATCGTCCTGGCCAATTTGCTGAAAAATCGTAGTGAGTTCGGCAATAAGCTGATCATCAAAGGCGTTATGAATGTCCGGACGATTCAGGGTCACGGTCGCCACACCACGATTGTCTAATTGATAGAGCACGGCGCTATTTTCATCGACGAAGACTTCATTGGCGGAGGCGTTATTAGGTAAAGATTCGTTAGTTGTCATTGGCGTGTTTCCTTACATTCTAAACACCCCAAAACGGGTGTCCTCGATGGGTTTGTTGAGGCTGGCTGAAATGGAAAGGCCTAAGACGAAGCGAGTATCGGCTGGGTCAATGACCCCGTCGTCCCATAGTCGCGCCGAGGCAAAATAAGGATGGCCTTGCTGCTCGTAGGTGTCGATGATCGGCTGCTTGAAGCTTTGCTCTTCTTCGCTACTCCAGTTTTCACCGCCACGCTCTTTTTGCTCGCGCTTTACCTGGGCCAAAACTCCAGCAGCCTGCTCGCCGCCCATCACCGAGATACGGGAATTGGGCCACATAAACATAAAGCGGGGATCATAAGCTCGGCCACACATACCGTAGTTGCCAGCACCAAAACTGCCGCCGATGAGCACGGTAAACTTGGGAACTTTTGCACAGGCAACAGCGGTCACCATTTTCGCCCCGTGCTTGGCGATGCCGCCGGTTTCGTATTGTTTACCCACCATGAAACCGGTGATGTTTTGCAGAAATACCAGGGGTATTTTACGCTGGGCACATAACTCAATAAAGTGTGCGCCTTTTTGTGCAGACTCAGAGAATAATATCCCATTATTAGCGACAATGCCCACTGGGTAGCCGAAGATACGCGCAAAACCGCAGATTAAGGTGTTGCCGTAAAGCTGTTTAAATTCGTCAAATTCAGAGCCATCTACTATCCGGGCAATGACTTCGCGCACGTCATAGGGCTGGCGACTGTCTTTGGGGATGAGGCCATAAATTTCTTCGACACTATACGTTGGGTCAACGGGCTCTTTGACATCCAGATTTAGAGGCTTGCTGCGATTTAAACGGGCAATCGCATCTCGGGCGATCTGTAGGGCATGATGATCATTGTTGGCTAAGTGATCGACTACGCCAGAGGTACGAGCATGTACATCTCCGCCGCCCAGCTCTTCTGTAGTCACTACTTCACCAGTAGCTGCTTTAACCAAAGGCGGGCCAGCGAGAAAGATAGTCGCCTGTTCTTTCACAATAATAGATTCATCAGACATGGCCGGCACATAAGCGCCACCGGCGGTGCAGGAGCCCATGACCACGGCGATTTGCGGAATATTTTGTGCTGACAAATTTGCTTGATTAAAGAAGATCCGACCAAAGTGCTCCCGATCCGGAAACACTTCGTCCTGACGGGGTAGGTTGGCCCCGCCGGAATCGACCAGGTAAATACAGGGCAGGTTGTTTTGCTCGGCAATGGTTTGGGCGCGCAGATGCTTCTTAACCGTTAAGGGGTAGTAGGTACCGCCTTTTACGGTGGCGTCATTGGCCACAATGATGCACTCCACCCCTGACACTCTGCCAATACCGACAATCACACCGGCGGCAGGTACGTTATCGTCATACACTTGCCAGGCAGCCAGCTGGGATAACTCTAAAAAGGGCGAGCCTTCGTCTAGTAATACATTTATGCGCTCACGAGGCAGCAGCTTGCCACGGTCGGTATGGCGTTTATTGGCTTTTTCGCCACCGCCTTGTTTAATTTGGGCAATTTTTTCTTTGAGGTCATCTACTTGAACCTGCATATGCGCAGCGTTGTCGGCAAATTCCTGGCTTTTGCTATTTATTTTACTGGTGATACGGGGCACGTTGTTGCTCCTATCAAGTAGCTGCTGGTCTGCGTTTAGCGTATTTCAGCAGCTAACTATTAAAATTTAATAAATCTTCGAGTTTTTATTGAGATCATGCATTTATCAAGGTTCTTTATATACCGAATGTCTTACATAGACTCTTTGAAAAGCTCTCGTCCAATCAACATACGGCGAATTTCTGAGGTGCCCGCACCAATTTCGTAGAGTTTGGCGTCACGTAACAAACGACCAGCTGGGAACTCATTAATATAACCATTGCCCCCGAGCAGTTGAATGGCATCTAAGGCCATTTTGGTCGCCAGTTCAGCCGAATAAAGTATGGCACCTGCTGAGTCTTTACGGGTGGTTTCGCCCCGATCACATGAGCGGGCCACTGCATATACATAGGCTCGGGCCGCATTCATCTGGGTATACATATCGGCGACTTTACCTTGTACTAACTGGAACTCACCGATGGACTGGCCAAACTGCTTACGATCATGAATGTAGGGCACAACTAAATCCATGCAAGCTTGCATGATCCCCAGCGGACCTCCAGATAAAACCACTCGTTCGTAGTCCAGGCCGCTCATCAACACACGGGCGCCACTACCTTCTTGAGCAATAATGTTTTCTGCCGGTACTTCACAATCTACAAACACTAGTTCGCAAGTATTTGAAGAGCGCATACCGAGCTTGTCGAGTTTTTGTGCCTGACTAAAGCCTGGGCTGTCTTTTTCGACGATAAACGCGGTCATGCCTTTTGCTCCGGCATGCACGTCAGTTTTGGCATAAATCACAAAGGTATGGGCATCCGGGCCATTGGTGATCCACATTTTGTTGCCATTGAGAATGTACTTGTCGCCTTTTTTGTCGGCGCGCAGTTTCATGCTGACTACATCGGAGCCCGCGTTGGGTTCGCTCATGGCCAGGGCACCAATGTGCTCGCCACTGACTAATTTAGGTAAGTATTTTTCTTTTTGCGCTTCGCTACCGTTTTTGTGGATCTGGTTGACACACAGATTAGAGTGGGCGCCGTAACTAAGGCCGATACCCGCGGATGCACGGCTGACTTCTTCCATCGCCACTACGTGAGCTAGGTAACCCATATCTGAGCCGCCATATTGCTCTTTGACTGTGACACCGAGCAAACCCATTTCGCCGAGTTTCGGCCATAGGGCATTGGGGAAAGCATTGTCTTGGTCAGCCTTTTCAGCCAGGGGGGCAATCTCGCCCTGGGCGAAGTTGTAAACGTGATCGCGCAACATATCGATGTCTTCGCCAAGACCAAAGTTCAGAGTAGGGTAGGGAGCGTTCATGCTATTTTGCCTCTTTTAAATTGGTTAAGTTCTACTTTGCAGCGGTTTTCTACTTCGTCCAATTCTTTCATTAATATTTGGATGTCTTCTAGTTGCTGACGCATAACACGGCGTTTATCGTCTGTCATACGCAGCATGGTTTCTAACTGTGCTTCAGAGTTCTGGTGGCTGTCATACAGCTCAAATAAGGTCTTGGTTTCTGCCAGCGAAAAGCCCAGGCGTTTACCTCGCAAAATGAGCATCAAGCGGACTTTATCTTTATTGTGATAAATACGGTTTTGTCCGTTGCGCTGGGGTGAGAGCAGTCCTTGTTCTTCATAGAAGCGGATAGAACGTGGGGTAATCTCCAGGGTCTTCGCCAACTCACCAATACTGTATGTGCTTGTGCTCATTTTCGGCTCTTATAGTTTTCTGGCTGAACAACTTGTTACTAAGTAAACAAACTGTGATTCAATAATAAATCACAGTTTACGTTTACGTAAACTGTAAGTAAAGGTAAAGTAAGTGTTAACAGTCGTCAATTAAGCGGGGATTTTTATCCCGTTGAAACATGGTCCGAGTGTGCAATATATTGTACGCTGATCGTACTTTGGCCTATGATTTGCCAGACAAAAAAGCTTGGAACTATAAATTGAGGTTGAAACTATGAGTAAAGAATCTGTTGTGATCGTCGCGGCGAAACGCACACCCATGGGTGGTTTTATGGGAGCCTTGTCGCCCTTAACTGGCACTGAACTTGGGGCTGAAGCCATTAAAGCCGCCGTGGCTGGGATTGATACCCAGCTACTCGCCGATGGCCTCATTGATGAAGTGATTATGGGTTGCGTGTTGCCAGCGGGTCTGGGTCAGTCACCCGCCAGACAAGCCTCATTAAATGCAGGTTTGCCTCTTTCTTCCGGTGTTACCACCATAAACAAGGTCTGTGGCTCAGGCATGAAAGCGGTGATGTTAGCCCATGATTTGATCAAAGCGGGATCGGCACAAGCCGTGCTTGCGGGCGGCATGGAAAGTATGAGCAATGCTCCTTATCTACTGCCCAAAGCTCGCTCCGGTTATCGCATGGGCCATGGCCAGGTGCTCGACCATATGATGCTGGATGGTTTAGAGAACGCCTATGATGGCCAAGCGATGGGTTGCTTTGCCCAGGCAACGGTTGATCAGGAAGGCATTACTCGAGAGCAAATGGACGAGTTTGCCTTAGGCTCTTTGTCCAAGGCCAGCCAAGCTATTACCGACGGTGACTTTGCCGATGAAATTACCCCAGTGACGATCACTGGCCGTAAAGGCCAAGTATTGGTCGAGCATGATGAAGGGCCAGGTAATGCTAAACCTGAAAAAATTCCTAGTCTTCGTCCTGCATTTAAAAAGAGCGGCAACGTAACAGCTGCAAATTCCAGTTCTATTTCTGATGGTGGTGCAGCGTTGCTGGTGATGAGTGAAAACAAAGCGATGGAGCTTGGTTTAAGTCCGATGGCACGTATTGTTGCTCATAGCACCCATTCAATTGAGCCAGAAAATTTCACTGTCGCCCCTGTAGGCGCAATGGAGAAACTGTTTGCCAAAACCGGTTGGGACAAGGATGAGGTGGATTTATTTGAAATCAACGAAGCCTTTGCCATGGTAACCATGTTAGCGATAAGCAAACTAAAGCTAGATGCAGCCAAGGTTAATGTGAAAGGCGGAGCCTGTGCACTGGGTCATCCGATTGGTGCCTCTGGTGCGCGCATTATTGTGACCTTATTGCATGCACTCAAACAAAGGGGTCTTAAAAGAGGGGTTGCCTCCCTATGCATAGGTGGCGGTGAAGGGACTGCACTGGCCGTAGAAATGATCTAAAATCGTGTATGCTGCGTTCAGCTAGACAAAAAAGAGTGCGTTTAGCGCTGTTTTTTTGCCCTCAATAAACCTCGATAGGAATTTAACTCCTGGATAAAAAATAAGTTTAGTTGTGTTATAGGCCTTACTCTATAATTTCTGGAGCCGGCCATTTCGACTGGATCCATCCTCATAGTGCAGCGTTTCAGCTGTTTTTAGCTGAGCTAAATAAGGTGTTTTCTAAATGACCTATGATGAAGTCCTTGAATTAGACAAACGGGA
Organism: Paraglaciecola sp.; assembly: GCA_034111125.1. Classification (GTDB taxonomy): domain Bacteria; phylum Pseudomonadota; class Gammaproteobacteria; order Enterobacterales; family Alteromonadaceae; genus Paraglaciecola. The sequence goes on along the minus strand of JAWUXW010000148.1, from coordinate 29,286 downwards.
GCCCCTTTGCTGTAAACGCTCAGAGTTTGCTTTGCCCGAAGGCATGATTTACCTGGATGGCAATTCTTTTGGGGCCTTCCAAAAGTGGCACAGGCTCGAGCGCAAGATGTGGTTGCCCGGCAATGGGGAAAAGACCTCATTCAAAGCTGGAACAAAAACCAATGGATTGATCTACCCATGCAAGTAGGTGAGAAAATAGCACCTTTGATAGGCGCCGCTGAGGGACAAGTGATTTGCTGTGATTCTATTGAGGTCAATTTATTCAAGCTGGTATCCGGTGCTTTGCAGATGCAAGCCGGCCGCAATGTGGTGCGGTCAACTTAGGACAACTTTCCGACAGATTTATATATGGTTCAGGGCTTAACCGACCTGGTTGGTCTTGAGTATTGCCAGTTGAAGTTGGTTGATGAGGAGCAGATTGTTGCCTCATTAGACGATTCGATTGCCCTTTTGCTATTAACCCAAGTTAACTTTCGCCGCGGCAAATTGTTTGATATGCAAAAAAATCACCGCTCTGGCCCATGATAAAGATATTTTGGTGCTTTGGTATTTGGCTCATAGTGCCGGCGCTTTGCCCGTTTAACTAGACCGCTGTAATGCTGATTTTGCGGTGGGATGTGGATACAAATATTTTAATGGTGGCCCCGGTGCACCGGCTTTTTTATATGTGGCAAAGCGCCATCAAAAAAATATCAAACAACCCCTTAGTGGCTGGATGGGACATCGCAAACCATTTACCTTTGCCCCTGAATATCAGGCTTCTGAGGGCGTTGTTAAGTATTTATGTGGCACGCCGCCCATATTGTCGATGAGTGTATTAGACGCCGCATTAGATATCTTTGATGGAGTGGATGTTAAACAGCTTAGAGAGAAATCTCTGGCACTTGCAGAGCTGTTAATCACCTTGTTAGAGCAAAATGATCTAGTTGCAGAGCTAGTCTTATTTTCACCTCGTAAGGGGGGAAATAGGGGAAGTCAGTTGGCCTTTCAGCATCCTCAGGCTTACAGTATCTGCCAGGCGTTGATGGAAGGGGGTGGTCACTGATTTTCGTGCCCCGGACATATTGCGCTTTGGCTTTAGCCCCTTGTACATTACTTACTAGGACATTTGGCATACCGCGAAATTTGTTAGGGAATTAATTTTAAGTAAAGACTACAAAAATGCTCAATATCAGACAGTTCAAAAAGTTACTTAGTGGTAACTTTGCTGTGGTCGAAGGCAAGTTATAATAGATCTTTATTGATGCCCTGCCGAGCAGGTAAGTTGTTATACCGGGCCAAATAGGGCGGGCGAAACCGCTTCTGTTTGCTGTCTTAACTCGTCTTTTTTGAATATCTTCTATTTAAAATACTAATAACACATTATTAAAATGGCAGACTGAGACTTGCTTTAAGATCACATCGCTTCATCCAGTGCACTTCGCACTTTGTAGTAGCGCTCTTCCTGCTCTTCGCTTAGCTGACAATTTTCAATGGTTTTTATACATTTTTCTATGACTGGCTTGGTACTGGCGGAAGGGCCAATGTCTTTTATTTTAGTTGCGATAGCTTGGAGTAAATTTAGGGCGATAGATACATTTTTAGGCATGATAGTGAAGGCATGAGCAAATACTTCCATGGCATTCTCTATTTCTCCTTTTTGATAATACTCAACGGCAGCGTTATTCAGTTCTTTGGAACTTTTTTTGATAACGGTCTTTTCTTGTTTTTCCTGATGAATGTAATGCAGAAAAATTTCACCTTGCTCTGAGTTACCTTTACAACGCTCTTCAATTTTATCTAATAAAGATTGAGAACGGTCATGCAAGCCCAACTCATGGAAGGCTTTGGCCTTATCAAGCAGAGCGTCAATGCTTTCACTCTCCCAATTCTCTTCTACCAGTTGTTCCATCAAGGCTTTGGCATTATCTTTTTCATCCTCTAGGTATAGTAGTCTGGCATTGATGACTTTCATCTGTTCTTGTAGCTCAGCCTTGGGGAACGCCAATTTAAACTGCTTAATGTATTCCTTGGACTGTTTAATCAGCTTATTGGTTTCAGTTTCGTCGGCTGTCATCGCATAATCTATGCCTGCCCTGGCAACATTCAGGTAATTTTCAGGTTTATCGTGGATGGAATTTTTAGCAAATTTAACAATCTTTTTTGCTGCTTCAAATTGGATTTCATAGTCGTGAGTTATACGAGATAAATCCATTGCTGTTTTGTGGCGATGAATATTTCTGGGAGAAATTTCTGTTGCCATCATCACGCATTCTAGGGCGGTATCAAAATCCTTTTGTTTAATTTGCAAGGCTGACAACAGGTCATAAGCGGCAAGTTGAGAGTCTGGCTTAAATGCTAACTGCAATACCAGTTTTTCCGCCGCATCATCTTCGTCAAGATGCAAGTAAGCTTTAACTAAACCCAACTCCGCCCAGGTAAATGTTTGTACTTTTAAGATGGCCAGATAGAAGTCTCTTGCTTGCTGGAAGTGCTCGTTGGCGCACAGTATCTCACCCTTGGTCTTTAGGGCAAGAGGAAAAAAGTCAGAGTTTTTAGGCTCTGCCAGAAATAGTTCTACTTCTGACAAGGCTTTAGAGTATTGACGTTTTTCAATACAGTTATAAACAGCATGTAGGGCTTTTTTTCGACTGAGAACACGGCTCAGTCGCCTATCCAAGTCTTTTACCGTAAAAGGTTTGGCAAGAAAATCATCAGGTTGCAATTCAACAATGCTTTGCACCAAGTCAGCAGTGGTATCCGCACTGATGAATATAAACGCTGTACTAGAAGGTAGTTCACCATTATTTTTAATTTCATCATAAAAATAATAACCATCTTGCTCTCGTTTCAGATCGTAAGAACAGATTATCAGATCGAAACGTTGACTCCTTATTTGCGTTAAGGCCAGGTTGATTTTGTCCACATAGGTGATATCACTGAAACCTAATTCTTCAAGGGAATACTTCATATAACCTTTGGCTAAGACTTGGTCGTCAACAATTAATACTTTTGTCTCTTTGGCGAGCAGCGGATCCATTTAATATCATATTTAGTTAAGTGCACCTAGGTTATCGTATTTTTTCGCGAAATAATAAGCAGGAGTCGGTGAAAACTTATATTTATACCAATCCACCTAGATATCTGCTCACTCAGCGATGGATAAAAAGTAGGGTGATCACGGCGTATTTTTACCCGTCTAACCATAATCAAAGAAAGTGGTGGACGCTACTGGGCTTGAACCACCTCGACTCATCACTTGTAAACTACGGCGATGCTTTGAGCTAGATAATTAATCAAAGAAAGTGGTGGACGCTACTGGGCTTGAACCAGTGACCCTCGCCTTGTAAGGGCGATGCTCTCCCAACTGAGCTAAGCGTCCGGATAACTATTTTTTCGCCAAAGGTCTTTACCAGTGACTATCGCCTTTCCTTTGTGAAAAGTGGCGATGTTCTCTTCTTCCTTGAACCGACCTAAGGGCCAGTTTAAGTAACTTTCTAGCTAGTGCCAGTAATTGGAGCGCTATTATAGGTGTGGGCATTTGACTGTCAATACATAATTCAAAATTATCGTTCGACTGGCTGAAAAGTCAGCAATTTCCGGGGTTAAGTCATGGGTATGGCGTGAAATGCACCTCTTTCTTAGCGTATTAAACATAGTGACCAGAGTGGATGTAAGGCTTTATGAGTAATAAATTGAGACTGTTTATCAACGCGGGAGGCGAAGTATATGTTTTTCCAATAGATATTTACTCTGCCACATCGTTAGTTATCGACTGCTTGAAAGGTAACAACTTCTCAGCGCCTTCCTTATAACTTTCAATATGCGCTACTTCTTGTTGCAAAAAACGGTCAATGGCGTCGTGAAAGGCCAGTTCTTTAATCCAATGATTGGAATAACAGTAGACAGGTTCAAAGCCCCGTAAAATCTTGTGCTCTCCCTGGGTGCCGGGATTAAAACTGGCAATATTACGTTCAATGCAAAACTCGATGCCTTGATAGTAACAACACTCGAAGTGCAAGCCGTCGGCTTCTTCTAGTGAGCCCCAATAACGACCACATAGTTGATTTTCATCGAAAAAATATAAGGCGCTGGCGATGGGTTGATTGTCTCGTTCGGCGATCACCAGCATAATATGTTGTTTCATGCTGGTTAATATTTGCTCGAAAAAATTCTGGCTTAGATAGCCTTGATGACCACTTCTTTTTAAGTAGGTTTGCTGATAGCAGCTATAAAAAAAATCCATTGTTTGCTGGGTGATGTCATCGCCACTGAGTCTTGTCACCTCAATGTCTGCAGTGCATATTTTTTGTCGCTCGTTATTTACACTCTTACGTTTACGGGAATTAAAGTGAGATAGATAGTCAGTGAAACTTTGATAGTTGCGATTAAACCATTGAAATTGCACACTGCGTCTGGAAAGTTGCTGCTGGCCAGCGAGCGTTGCACTCATTTGCTGGTCGATAAATAACCAATGCATTGATGAAAGCCCTAAGGTTTTGACTTTTTGTTGGATGGCAGCGCAGACTTGTTTTATAACCGTCTCTGTTTCAAGGCCGTCTTTGAGCATTAGGCGAGCACCGGTAACAGGGGTAAAAGGGATTGCACTAACGAGTTTTGGGTAATAGTTAAGGCCGTACTCCTTAAACGTGTTGGCCCAGGCGAAGTCAAACACATATTCTCCATAGCTATGGGTTTTTATGTATAAGGGTAATATGCCGACAAGACAATCTTTCTGATAAATTAGCATATGTTGCGGTTGCCATCCCGTTTCCTTGCCAACAGAGCCTGAATTTTCCAGGGCATGTAAAAATGAATATTGCAGAAGTGGGCCTGAAGAATCGGCCAGCTCATCCCATTGGACTTTTTCTATTTGCTCAAGGTTAGCGATAAATTTGAAGTCAAATGAGGTATTCAACATAGTTTGAACAAAGCAACGTTTTTGAGAAATTTATTTAGCTAATATGACAGACAACGAGAGTAAGATCATTAATTATGCCATTACCCGCTATTTGGCGGCACGTGAGCATAGCCGTCATGAGTTGCTCAATAAACTGTTGCGCAAAGAACATGATGCACAGTTAAGTCAGCAGCAAATTGATAAGTTTAGCCAGGCCGATATACAAAGTGATCAAAGGTTTGCAGAAAGTCTCGTGCGCGGGCGTGTCAATAAGGGGATTGGCGAACAACATATCCGCAGTGAGCTTAAAGAACACTATATTGAGCAAGAGCTCGTTAGTCAGGCATTTGAGGTACAAGACGAAGACTGGTTTGAGCTTGCACTTAAGGTGTATATAAAAAAATATGGTGATACGCTGGCCGTAAGTTGGCAAGAGCAGCAAAAGCGTAGTCGCTTTTTGCAATATAGGAGCTTTAGTTATGAGCAAATTCAGTATGTCAATCAGGTATTTGCTAAATGATGTTTGGCCTTAACATTGCTCGGTAAAACATGTTATCGTTAGCGGCTAAACCATATGGAATAGACTGTTATGCCAATTTTATCTCCCATTGAATTTTTGATTTTTCAGGATTGTTAATGAGCAAAAGTACCGCTGAAATTCGGCAAGCATTTTTAGATTATTTTGCCAAGCAAGGGCACCAAACTGTTTCCAGTTCCTCTCTTGTCCCGAGTGATGATCCCACACTGCTATTTACCAATGCAGGTATGAATCAATTTAAAGATGTATTTTTAGGCACGGAGCAACGTAATTACTCCCGAGCCGTGTCTTCGCAAAAATGTGTGCGTGCGGGGGGTAAACACAATGACCTGGAAAACGTCGGTTACACGGCCAGACACCATACGTTTTTTGAAATGTTGGGTAACTTCAGTTTTGGTGACTACTTCAAGCACGAGGCGATCAAATATGCCTGGGGCTTTTTAACCGAAATTCTGGGGTTGCCAAAAGACAAGTTATTGGTAACGGTCTACTTCGAAGACGATGAAGCCTACAATATATGGGCGAATGACATTGGCCTTGCCCCAGAAAAAATTATTCGTATCAGCACTTCTGATAATTTCTGGTCAATGGGGGATACCGGACCTTGTGGCCCTTGCTCGGAAATTTTCTATGATCATGGTGAGCATATTTGGGGTGGACCTCCCGGTTCCCTTGATGAAGATGGTGACCGCTTTATAGAGATCTGGAATTTGGTCTTTATGCAATTCAATCGTCAAAGTGATGGCAGTATGCAGCCCTTACCTAAACCCTCTATCGATACCGGGATGGGTCTGGAGCGTATTTCGGCTATATTGCAGAATGTGCATAGCAACTATGAAATCGATATTTTCCAAAATCTGATCAAGGCCACAGCCAAAGTGGTGGGGATTGATTCCCTGGACGACAAATCCTTAAGAGTGGTGGCAGATCATATTCGTTCATGCAGCTTTTTGATTTGTGATGGGGTAATGCCTTCCAATGAAGGCAGGGGTTATGTGCTGCGCCGTATTATCCGCAGAGCGGTCAGGCATGGCTATAAATTGGGTGCCAAAGATACCTTTTTTTACAAGTTGGTCAACGCCTTGGTGGAAGAAATGGGCGAGGCTTTTCCTGAGCTAGTCAGCCAACAAGTGGTTGTGGAAAAAGTACTTAGAGTAGAAGAAGAGCAATTCTCTCGTACCCTAGAGCGGGGTATGATCATCCTTAATGAAGCCCTTGAAGGCTTAACCACTGAAGTGGTGCCTGGGGAACTTGTCTTTAAACTCTATGATACCTACGGTTTCCCAGCAGATTTAACCAATGATGTGGCCCGGGAAAAAGGCTTGAGTATTGACGAGCAGGGCTTTACTGATGCGATGGCCGAGCAGCGTAAACGTGCCCAGCAAGCCAGTCACTTTGGCGCCGATTATAACCAACAGTTAAGATCCGAAAAAAGTTCTGCCTTCACCGGTTATGAACTCGAACAAGACAATGCCACGGTTATTGAATTATTTGCTCAAGGCAAGCAAGTAGAGCAGCTTAAACAGGGTGAAGAAGGACTTGTTGTGCTTAACCAAACTCCGTTTTATGCGGAATCCGGTGGACAGGTGGGTGATAAGGGATTACTGGCCGTAGCAAATGCTGGTTTTCAGGTGACAGACACTGTCAAGTTAGGTAATGCCATTGCCCATAAGGGCATTGCTTTAAGCGACATGCAGCTCAATATGACCGTTAGTGCACAGATTAATGCAGATTACCGTCATGCAGTGAAACTGAATCACAGTGCGACCCATTTAATGCACGCGGCGCTGAAGAAAGTTTTAAGTGAGCATGTGAATCAAAAAGGCTCGCTGGTAGATGCAGAGCGTTTACGCTTTGATTTTTCTCATTTTGAAGGGCTGAGCAAAGAGCAACTATCTACAGTCGAAACCATGGTCAATCAGCAAATTCGCGCTAACCATAGTTTACAAACTCAGCTGATGAACCTGGAGGAGGCTAAAGCCGCCGGCGCAATGGCCTTGTTTGGTGAAAAGTACGATGATGACGTGCGCGTGGTGTCGATGGGAGGGTTTTCCATGGAACTGTGCGGTGGAACTCATGTTCAGCGTACTGGGGATATTGGCTTCTTCAAAATCATTTCTGAAAGTGGAATTGCTGCTGGGGTGAGACGTATAGAAGCCGTTAGTGGGCAATGTGCTATCGCGGTGATACAAAAACAAGCAGCAGATATGGCTGTCCTCGCTAGCTTACTAAAAGTCGAACCCGCAAGCCTGAGCGAACGTGTAGGCCACTTATTGGAGCAGTTAAAGGCAGCTGAGAAGGAAATTACAAAATTCAAGCAGCAGCTTGCCAGTAGCGCCGGAGAAGATCTTTTGTCTTCTGTATATGAGATAAACGGTGTGAAAGTGTTGGCTGCAAATTTAAAGGGAGTAGAAGCTAGTTCTCTGCGAAGCATGGTAGATGATCTAAAAAATCAATTAGGCCGTGCTATTGTTGTGCTAGGAGTTGCATCTGAAAATAAAGTCAGTCTGATTGTTGGTGTAAGCAAAGATCTTACCGGCACAGTGAAAGCAGGAGAGTTAGTTAACTTTGTCGCCCAGCAAGTAGGTGGTAAGGGCGGTGGCAGGCCGGATATGGCACAAGCAGGCGGCACTCAGCCAGAGAAATTAGATGACGCACTGGCTACTGTGCAGCAGTGGCTAAGAGAAAAATTTTAGAAAGTGAACGTGATTTTCGGTTAATTTTTGCTGTGACAACAGAAATAAGGAAGAACCGATGGTGTGTTTTTCTACTTCTATTAGAAAAGTATACTAATTTTAACTAGGGACTACTATTTAGATTAACGGATAAGGATCAATAGAATGCTAATTTTGACTCGTCGTGTTGGAGAAACTCTTATGGTTGGTGATGACGTCACCGTAACTGTATTGGGTGTAAAAGGTAATCAGGTAAGGATAGGGGTGAATGCACCCAAAGAAGTGTCTGTGCATCGTGAAGAGATTTATATGCGCATCCAGGCGGAAAAAAATGTTCAGCTTGCTGCACATGAAGACGCCGCTAAAGGTAATGAAGAATAATATTTCTGCCTAAATAATTAAAGCTGGTTTATCCAGCTTTTTTTATGTTTGCAACAAAGAAATTTAGAAACGCTGGCTTATTATATTGGTGATAAATTCAGCTTTGTTATGGAATTTTAATCGAATCGTGCAAAATGCCAGCAAACAAAGTCAAAGTTGGCAGAAAAAGTTTGACTTACTGAGGTGGAAAGGTAAAATCCTGCTCCACATTTAGGAGAGGTGGCCGAGTGGCTGAAGGCGCTCCCCTGCTAAGGGAGTATAGAGTTTATAGCTCTATCGAGGGTTCGAATCCCTCCCTCTCCGCCATAAATGTGTTGTTTTATATATCATGCGCGTGTAGCTCAGCTGGATAGAGTACCTGGCTACGAACCAGGCGGTCGGAGGTTCGAATCCTTCCACGCGCACCATATTTTCTATATGGATAGATAATATTAATCCTACCAAATAGACGTCCGATATATATTGGTGGCGGCTATATAAAATATTTAAGTATAGTTTTACGCGCGTGTAGCTCAGCTGGATAGAGTACCTGGCTACGAACCAGGCGGTCGGAGGTTCGAATCCTTCCACGCGCACCATACAAACAAGCCCGCTGGGAAATCAGCGGGCTTTTTTGTTTTCGTGGGAGGACGAGAACCTCCTCAGGTTGTTTCTTCCTCCCCATCTACGCAAAATGTATCGCCCTCTACGCTTGCTGTAATAAGTGCAGCTATTCATCAACACCGCAATGCTAAGTAGCAACTGCAAACAACGATGTCAAAACCTTTAGCAATTACTGATGTGGTGTTGCATTACGCTCACCAATCTTTGCTGGCGACGCGTATGCGCCTTGAGGATATGTTGCCGATTGCCATACACTGTTATGCCACAACCGGACTTAGCACCGCCACTTATCAAAAAGCTATTGATGCCGGTGTTGACATACTGGACACCTCTATTTCGTCGATGAGCATGACCTATGGGCATACCGCGACTAAAACCATGGTTGCCATTGTTGAGGACCGTGAGCGGGATACTGGTTTGCAATTGCCCTTATTGGCTGAGATTGCCGCCTATTTTCGAGATTTACGTAAAAAATACGCCCAATTTGAAGGCAGCCTGAAAGGTGTGGACGCGCGTATTCTATTGGCGCAAGTGCCAGGCGGCATGCTTACCAATATGGAAAGTCAGCTCAAAGAGCAGGGAGCTGAAGATAAGTTTGATGAAGTACTACGGGAAATCCCCAGGGTGCGTGGGGATTTGGGCTATATCCCTTTGATGACTCCTACTTCACAGATAGTCGGAACCCAGGCGGCACTGAATGTGCTTACCGGTGAGCGCTACAAAAATATTACTAAGGAAACAGCGTGTGTTTTGAAAGGCGAATATGGCGCTACTGCAGCTCCGGTTAATCTTCAATTGCAAGAACGGGTATTGAGGGCAGTGAGGTGGTCACCTGCCGTCCTGCAGATTTACTAAGTGCAGAGTTGGATCAACTAGAAAATGAATTGCTTACTTTGGCGGACGAACACGCTTTTGAGTTGGCTCAAACGCCCATAGATGATGTGTTGACCTATGCCTTATTTCCGCAAATAGGCTTGAAGTTTTTGAAAAACCGTAATAATCCGACGGCATTTGAACCGGTTCCTATGGGGGGCGTTGTGCAGGCAGATGCTAAGGGGGCTGAGCAAGTCGCCGCGCCAGCAGCCTACTCGGCGCGTGTAGATGGCAGGTATACGAAGTTGAAGTAGCTTCAAGCGGTGCTTTAAGCCGTATTCAGCCCGTTGGCAAGGAAAGTGAAAACTTGCCGCAAAGCGCATCTGTACAAGGGGCTGAAACCCTTAACGCACTATTGACCTGTAATGTGTTTAAGATCATTGCCCGTCAGGGGGATAAGGTGAACAAAGGAGATGTGGTGATCATCATGGAAGCGATGAAAATGGAAACAGAAATATGTGCTGTTAGCTCAGGTAGCGTAATTGACATTCATATCAAAGAAGGCGATGCCGTGCAAACGGGTTCATCGATGCTGACGCTGGGATAAAAATAACACCATGGAAAAACTGAATATACTGTGGCAAAGCACGGCTTTGGCTCACTTTGAACTTGGGCAGGTGATTATGATGGCGGTGGGAGCATTATTGCTTTATCTGGGCATAGTTAAAAAATTCGAACCCTTGTTGTTATTGCCCATTGGTTTTGGTGCGGTACTGACCAATATCCCTCTGGCGGGTCTCAGTGCCCCCGGTGGTTTGCTGCACTACGTTTACTACGTTGGGATTGATACGGGAATATTTCCATTGCTCATCTTCATGGGTGTTGGGGCCTTAACGGACTTTAGTGCCTTAATCGCCAATCCAAAGATGTTATTGCTTGGCGCGGCCGCCCAATTTGGTATTTTCGGAACGCTGTTTGGTGCCATTGCTCTTAACATGGTGCCTGGCTTTGAATTTTCCCTAAAAGATGCTGCGGCTATTGCGATTATTGGTGGAGCTGATGGCCCTACCGCTATCTATTTGGCCTCCAAACTTGCACCTGAATTACTCGGGGCGATAGCGGTTGCTGCCTATTCCTATATGGCCTTGGTGCCAATTATACAGCCACCGATTATGCGTTTGCTTACCACTGAACAAGAACGTAATATTGAGATGGCACAGTTAAGAGTGGTATCCAAACGAGAGAAGATTATTTTTACCTTGGCGGTTTTGCTGTTGAGCATCTTATTTTTACCCAGCGCCACGCCACGTGTAGGAATGTTTTGTTTGGGTAACCTGATGAAAGAATCAGGGGTAGTCGATCGCTTAAACAATAGCGCGCAGAACGAACTCATTAATATTGTCACTATCTTTTTAGGGCTGGCAGTGGGCTCCAAGTTGTCTTGGATGAGTTTTTAACCCTCGAAACCTTAGGCATATTGGCCTTGGGTGCAGTAGCGTTTTCGATGGGTACAGCTGCGGGTATATTGATGGCTAAAGCGATGGGCAAATTAAGCAAGGAGCAAATCAATCCACTGATTGGCGCAGCTGGAGTGTCTGCGGTATATGGCTGCGCGGGTAGTCAATAAAGTAGGACTGGAAGCAAACCACCATAATTTTTTGCTGATGCACGCCATGAGACCGAATGTTGCGGGGGGTGCTAGGTTCAGCCGTTGCTGCCGGTATCTTACTAGCGTTGGTCGGTTAGTTCGGTATGAGGGGCACTCATGCCGCTGCTACAATGTTTAAATGTTATTTAGCAGCGGACTAGGTACTCTGACGATTGATAAGGGCTTGGTGAGCATTCACCAACTTTTTGGTGTATTCGTGTTTAGGCCAGGTAAAGATTACTTCAGTTTTTCCTGATTCAATCACTTTACCTTGCTGCATGACCAGAATTTTATCACTAATGTGCCTGACGATCCCTAGATTGTGAGAGATAAAAATAAACCCCAGGCCCAGTTCAAGCTGCAATTTCATCAACAGGTTAACCATTTGTGAGCGCACGGAGGGATCCAGTGCGGCAAAGGGTTCATCCGCAACAATAATTTGTGGGTTTAGAATAAGTGCACGGGCCAGTGCCACCCTCTGTCTTTGGCCATCAGACAACATGTGTCGATAATAGAAACGATGATCCGTTAACAAGCCTACCAGTGCTAAAGTTTGCTCTATCTTGGCAATACGTTGATGTTGATCTAAGTCCGTGTTGAGTATCAATGGTTCTTCAAGGATTGAACCAAGGGTGAGTCCGGGGTTGAGAGACTCGTTGCTATTTTGGAAGATCATCCGAATATTCATGCATCTTTGTTTCAAATTTTGCTGATGAAGCTTTTGCCCATTAAGGTAAATGGCACCACTGTTCGGACGCTCCAAACCAACCAATAACTTAGCGAGTAAAGACTTTCCGGAGCTATTGGCTCCAACAATTGCCAAAGTCTCGCCAGCCTGGATATTAAAATTGATCGGCCCCAGTTCGAAAGAGCTGCTCTTTTTTCGCCTGTTTTTAACGCTTAAACTTAAGTTCTCAACAGTGAGTAAGTCCGTCATTCTTTATCCCAATGCAAGGGGAAATGGCAGCTATAATAGTGTTCGTGTATTCGTCTTGGTTCTGGGTTTTTCACACATTCCTTTCGAGCTCGAGGACAGCGGGGGCCTAAACGGCAGCCGATGGGTACATTTTGTAATGTGGGGATCGTGCCGCCCAGAGAGGCCAAGGGGGATTTTGCTGGCAAATCCTTACGGAAACTCGGTGCACTATCTAATAAAGCCTTGGTATAAGGGTGTAGAGCCCTTTTCCTTAACTGAGACATTCTTCCGCTTTCGACTGTCTGCCCACAATATAAAACAGTCATATTGTGCGCCATACTAGAGATTGCGAGCAAATCATGGCTAACAAATAACACCGCTACTTCACGAACCTGATTGACTCTGCTCAATAATTTTAATATCTGCGTCTTGGCAGTAATTTCCATTCCACGTGTTGGGTCGTCAGCAATAATGAGTTTTGGCTCAGATGCCAGGGCCATGGCGATCATATATTTCTGGCAAACGTCATTGGCTATTTGATGGACGTAACTGTTCATGCATTGCTCGTGATCCTTTATGCCGACCCTATGCAGCAGATCAGCGGCGATTTTCATACGTAGTTTTTTGCCGCTTTTATACCAGGGGACATCAATACGTTTTGACGGAATAATCTCAATGAGTTGGTCGCCCAAGGTGGCAGTAGGATCAAGTGAGCCCATGGGGTTTTGAAAAACAACTGCTATGTCACTGCGAATAATTTTGCGTCGTTCGCTGACCGACATGGTCAATAAGTCTTGTCCCCGCCAGGTCATTCTATCCGCGGTGATCCGCCAACGATCGGGGATCGCTCCGACAATGGCTTTGACAATGATACTTTTTCCAGACCCCGACTCACCCACCAGGGCATGTATTTGTCCTTCGTTGACGACTAGGTTGACCTTGTCTAGGGCTTTTATCCAGCCTCCACGAACATCAATTTCCAGAGTCAGGTTCTTTATATCCAACAAACTCATGAGTGTAACAACCTGCTTCTAAGGGCTGAGCGCAGGCCATCGCCAACCAGGTTAATGGAGACAATCATTAGGAATATGGCCGCGCCGGGTAAGGCAATATTCCAGGGTGCAATATAAGCAACTTCGATTCCTTTGTATAACATGGCGCCCAGTTCTGGAGTGGGAGCCTGAGCACCCAGATTGAGAAAACCCAGAGCACTGATGTCTAAAATAGCAATAGACAAGGCAAAGGTGCCTTGTACTACCAGCATTTCCCCCATGTTTGGCAATATGGAATTAAAGAACAATTGCCGCTTACTCGCACCATCCAGTTTTGCCGCCATGACATATTCTTTTCTAACCTCATTACGCACGAAGTCTCTGGTCTGATGGATAAATTTCGGTACTAAGGCAAGGGTTATTGCCCACATGCTGTTCACTAACCCGGTACCCAAGATAGCGATAATAATAATGGCAATGAGCAAAGTCGGTATTGCCATTAAAGAGTCCAATAAGTGATTAACGAAACTAGAGCGTAAACCTCTACTCATGCCTGCGACGGCGCCCAGCGCAACTCCAATCAACAAAGCTAACAAGACTAATAAAATACTGATACCGAATGTCATTCGACATCCATAGATTACCCGCGATAAAATATCCCGACCTAGACCGTCGGTACCAAAAAGATGAACAATACCGCCACTGGGTTCCCAGGACGGCGGGATTAACAGTGAATCAATATGTTGTTGCAGAGGATCAAATGGCGCTAAAAACGGCCCCAGTACCGCTAACACCACAAAAAAAATCAGACAGTAAAGGCCTATTACCGCGATGTGATTGAGCTTAAACTCCTGCCAAGTAACTTGCAGTGGGGAGGGGGGGAACTCCTCCTGATATAGGTTAAATTGTGGCATGTTCAAGCCTGCCTCGAGTTGGGTCAATTAAGCGAATAGCTATATTTATCGACATATTTAATATGACCACCAGGCTGGATACTGCCAGCATACCGGCCCGAATGGCTGGATAGTCTCGTTGATAAATAGCCTGAATCAACCAGTTACCGATACCCGGCCAGGAGAATATAATCTCTACTATCATGGCATTGGTTAACAAGGTAGTAAATTGCATGGTTAAAACCGGCAATATAGGTATTAGCGCATTGGCTATGCCGTGGTGTTGCAATACTTGTCGTGATGTTAAGCCCCTCGCATAGGCCGCCTGGATAAATTCACTGTTCATGGTTTCGATAACTGAACGCCTAGTAATACGCAATACGATCGCCGTGGTGACGATAGCAATGGATAAGGTAGGCAGGATTAAGTGTCGCAATGCATCGTAAAATGCCTCTTGCTTATCCGGTAAATCCGATAGCAGTATATCGAATAAAATGAAGCCTGTTTTCAATGGCACATCAAATAACAAACTTATTCGACCAGACAGGGGAAACCAGCCAAGTTGCAGGGAAAATAGCAGGATAACAATGAGTGCTAACCAAAATACCGGAATGGAATAGCCGATTACACTAACGGACAATAATACATTGTCGGTGATTTTGTAATGACGTAATCCGGCGATAAATCCTAAGGGAATACCGAGAGAAAATGAGAATATAAAGGCATAGGTACTCAGTTCAATACTCGCGGCCAGTGTTCGACTAATTTCATTTGTCAGTGGCAGGCCAGAACTAAAACTTATTCCCCAATCACCTTTAAATAGTGCGCCTAAATAATAAAAGTATTGTTGCAACACGTTACCTTGCATATGAAATGCGTCATTTAATAGCTGATAGTCTGCTTGTTCACTGCCGGCGATACCGGTTAAATTTGTTAAGGGATCGCCAGGAAATAAGTAGGCTAAAGAAAACGAAAATAGACTAAGAACAAACAGCGTCAGGACAAGTAGATTAAATTGCCTTAATACAAAATTCCCCATCAGTTTTTCTCCACCGGAGCAAAACGAATACCGCCAAAAGGATTAATCACCAGCCCAGTTAAGTTTGCGCGATATGCCTGATAATGGATCGCGTGAGCGATAGGCACCAGGGGCATTTCTGCCATTAATAACTCATTTGCTTTAGCGTAAAAATAAGCTCGTTCTTCTTGATCGGTAAATTGCAAAGCCTGATTAATATAGGAGTCGTATTCTGGCGAACACCACATAGCCCTGTTTGTGCCATATTTAATCGCCGGGCAAGACAATAAGGGACGGTAAAAGTTATCTGGGTCGCCATTGTCGGCAGACCAACCTATCAATACGGAATCATGGCCTCCTTGTTTTAGCCGCCCTCTAAACGTTCCCCATTCGTAACTAACAATGTTTGCTCGGATATCAACATCTTGTAAATATGCCTGAATTAAAGCGGCCATTTTCATTGCGTTTGGATTGTAGGCACGCTCAACTGGCATTGCCCATATGTTCATGACAAAGCCGGGTTCGATACCATTTTCCAGGAGAATTTTCTTGGCTGCGATGGGATTGTAACTGATATTTTTTAGGTCACCTTGAAATGCCCATGACGTGGGTGGAAGGATACTCACTGCCGGTACCGCACTTCCAAAGTAGATGGCTTCCAGCAATGCGTCCCGGTCAATGGCCATTGCCAGCGCTTTGCGCACTTGCGGATTATCAAACGGGGCCTTAGAGGTATTGAAGGCCCAAAAACCCACATTTAAACCGGGTTTTTCATCCAGGGATAACTCTTTCCGCTGACGAATAATGTCTAGTTCAATGTGTGCCGGGAAGGCCATGACATCACATTCCCCGGTTATCAGTTTTGCCAATCTAAGGGAACTAGACGGGGTAATATCAAAGATCAATTGCTCAGTCTTGTTCTCTTCTCCCCAGTAACCATCATGCCGGAGAAAACGAATGAATCTGTCTTGACGATAACTAACAAATTTATAGGGACCAGTGCCTATCGGCTGACTATCTATTAGATCCTTTGTTTTACTTTGCTTAAGCTTTCCTCCATATTCAGCGGACAATATAATTGCCGAATCCGTAGCTAAATTCGCTAAAAAAGAACTCTCGGGACGCTCTAATTGTATTTCTACGCGATAACCATTAAGGCGAGTAATATTGCTTATTAATTGATCCAAACCAATGCTATTGATATAAGGGTAGTCGCCGCCAGACACCATATGAAAAGGGTGTTCTGCTAAACGCCAGCGATCAAAACTGAACAGAATATCGTCCGCATCTAAGGTACGAGTTGGTGTGAAATAGGGGGTACTATGAAAGTTAACGTTTTTACGTAATTGAAAGGTATAACGTAAACCGTCATCGCTAACCATCCAGCTCGTGGCCAGGGCTGACACCAATTCACCACTGACGGGGTCAAAATCAATCAGGCGATCGTAAATTTGGTGTGAAGATGCATCTACTGTCGTGCCGGATGAATCTAGCTGGGGATTGAAACCAGTAGGGCTTCCCTCAGAGCAATAGATAATTCCTTTTGTGTCATTTTCAACCTGAACAAAATCACCACATCCGCCAAGCAGCAACACACATAAAAAATACGGGAGGTAATTTTTTCTAGTCAGCAGTGGAACACACAATGAATTCATTGCATTACTCCAAGTCCTCGCCCGTCGAGTCCAACAGGTTATATTTTTTAAGGTAGCCACGTAGTTGGTGATAGCTTAGGAAAAGCTTCTCTGCGGTCCTTTTTTGATTGTATTGACTGTCTGCCAAGGCTTGTTTAATTAAATCAATTTCAAAGTCTTGAGACAGGGTTTTTAAATCTACTGGGAATTCGTAGACCGCTTGATTATTAGTCGGCGTAGTAACAGGCTCAGGGGAGACATCGTCTGCTTGGGCAATAGCTTGCGCCGGGGCCGCTGTCGCGATCCTATCTTGAGTTTTCATTCTGCGTAAGGGACGAAAAGCAGATTCAAATGGGTCAAGCACAATATTGTGAACCGGTAGGTTGGGGTTGTTACTTCTATATACCGCTCGTTCTACCACATTTTTTAATTCACGAATGTTGCCCGGCCAAGGGTGATCCAATAATACTCTTTTGGCTTTTTCACTAAAGCCGCTGAACAACTCCATTTCCAGCTCACGAGCCATATTAATAGCAAAATACTCGGCCATCATTAAAATATCGTCTCGACGTTCGCGCAGAGGCGGCAGGGTAATGACGTCGAAGGCTAATCTGTCCAGTAAATCGGCGCGAAATTCTCCCGACTCGGCCAACGCGGGCAAGTCTTCGTTGGTTGCTGCGACCAAGCGCACATCCACCTTGACGCTGCGGGAGCCACCTACTCGTTCAAATTCACCGTATTCAATGACTCTGAGCAATTTTTCCTGGATCATGCC
This sequence comes from Paraglaciecola sp., assembly GCA_034111125.1. Taxonomy (GTDB): domain Bacteria; phylum Pseudomonadota; class Gammaproteobacteria; order Enterobacterales; family Alteromonadaceae; genus Paraglaciecola. The sequence continues at coordinate 11,521 of JAWUXW010000148.1, read as the reverse complement.
GGATGTATTAGCTAGTTCATCTAAAAACAGCGTGCCGTTATCCGCCGTTTCAAAGCGGCCCTCCCGTCGCTTTGATGCCCCGGTAAAAGCACCTGCTTCATAACCAAATAGCTCACTCTCCAATAAATTTTCATTCAGTGCAGCACAATTGAGTTTTAGGTAAGTTTGATCCCAACGCTTGGATAAATAATGTAAACGAGCCGCGATCAATTCCTTGCCGGTACCTCGCTCTCCTATAACCAGCACAGGTTTGTTAAGTGGCGCAATTTGTGAAACTTGCTCTAGGACTTCTAAAAAACTGTTTGATTGTCCTAACAAATTATCTTGTTGGCGGAAACGGCTCATCAATCCTCTCAAAAAGTGGTGTAATAGACTAATTTATGGTGTGGATAATATTATTGTAGATCTCACAAGGCTTGCTGTAAATAATTATTTCTTTAAAATCAGTCATTTAGTTCTGATGCTTTGTTGGCCTGTAAATTGAATAACCACCAGTAGTAAGCACGAACAACAATACGGTTAAGTAGTGATTTTTATTTTACATACATTAAAGAGGTAATGACTATGGGTATCTTCTCGCGTTTCACAGACATAGTGAACTCAAATATTAATTCCATTTTGGACAAAGCCGAAGATCCAGAAAAAATGGTTCGTTTAATTATCCAGGAAATGGAAGACACGCTGGTTGAAGTGCGTTCGGCTTCAGCTAAAACCATTGCCAATAAAAAAGATATTGCATCGCAAATAAACAAGTTACAAGGTGAAGCAAAAGATTGGCAGGCCAAGGCAGAACTGGCGATAAGTAAAGATCGGGAAGATTTAGCCCGCGCCGCCTTGCAAGAAAAGAAAAAATGTGACGAACACGCCACTGTTTTGCTTAAAGAAGTGAAAATTGTCGATGAGCAAATTGGCAAACTACAGGGCGAAGTAGGGCAGTTGCAGGATAAACTAGCAGATGCTAAAACACGTCAGAAAGCGATTATTTTACGCCAAAATACCGTTATCTCCAGACTGGAAGTGAAAAAAACTTTGGACAGTGGCAAAGTAGATGCGGCGATGGGACGTTTTGAGCAGTACGAGCGTAAAATCGATGATCTTGAGTCTCAGGTTGACGCTTATGACCTAGGTAAGAAAACTCTGGCAGATGAATTCGCTGATTTAGAGTCAGATGATGACATTAATGATGAGTTAGCTGCCCTTAAGAAAAAAGTGCAAAGCAAAACCACTAAAGCAAAAAAATAGTTGTCATCGAGCGTAAGGAGATAAATTGTGGAAGGTATTATTGGAATAGTAATCGCGCCAATCATTATTTTTATGATTTTCGTGGCACCGATTTGGCTTATTTTGCACTATCGAAGTAAAAAGCAAATGAATCAGGGTATTTCCGCGGAAGAATATAGCACATTGCAGGATTTGGCTGATAAGGCCGACAAAATGGCTGACCGTATTCATACCCTGGAGTCCATTTTGGATGCTGAGGCCCCGCAGTGGAGAAACAAGGTATGAATACACGTAAGGAATTATATCGGGATCCAGACAAAGGCAAAATTGCCGGTGTCTGTGCCGGACTTTCCGATTACTTTGGTATTGAGTTGTGGTTAGTGAGAATTATTGTATTGAGTGCTTTTTTTCTGACCGCAGGCACCTTCGTGTTAGTCAGCTATGTTGCCGCATGGTTTATTTTGGACAAGAAGCCTGGTAGCACTGAAAAGCACGATGTTTTCAAGCATCATAGAAAGTCAGCAGGAAATTCCACAAAAGACTGGCGAAATAGCTCAGATGATGAGGAAGAAAAGATCAACGTTAAGTCAAAAGTCTGGCAAGCAGGTGAGCCGCCTAAACAAGCTTTCCATGATATTAAACAACGCTTTGCCCGCAATGAAGGCCGACTGAGAAAAGTTGAAAGCTATGTAACGTCCTCTGAGTTTCAGTTAAACCGCGAAATTAATAATCTATAGCTAGTTCTGCAGCAAAAAAAACGGTTTAAGAGTACCTTAAGCCGTTTTTCGTTTTAGCCTACTGGAAGTAACATTGTAAGGATAAACTGAGTCGCCATGAATAATAAGATTGAGCAGCATCCTTATTTTTTAAAAGCAAAACAAAAGCTTAAACTTGCAGGTGCGAGGATGGCTGATAGACATGTCAGTCTTGCCGTCACTGGCTTAAGTGGCAGTGGTAAAACGGCGTTTATTACCTCATTAGTTAACCAACTACTTGAAGCCAATGACGATGCCCAGTTACCTTTCTTTTCAGTACTTAGAGAATCCCGCCTAAAAGGGGTGCGCAGAGAGGCGCAACCTGACTTAAATATCAGCCGCTTTGCCTATGAAGATGCTATGGCAGCACTGCACCAGGTTCCTGCCCAGTGGCCCAGTTCCACTAAGGGTATAAGCCAGGTCAGATTGCGTTTACGTTTTCGCAAACAAAGTGGTATTAGCCGCTATGTAACTGAGGATGCGACCCTGACGCTGGATATTACCGACTATCCTGGCGAGTGGCTGCTGGATTTGCCCCTGTTGGAAATGGATTATGCTGTATGGGCACAGCACTGTGATGGAGAGCTAAAGGATCCCATCCGGGCCAAATTAGCTGAACAATTTAACCGGCAAGTATCTCTGTTAGATCTCAATGCTAAGGGAGATGAACTGTTACTGCAGAAGATAGCCGGTCAATATACGGAATATCTTCTTACCTGTCAGAATAAAGGCTATCAGCTACTGCAACCGGGACGTTTTATTCTGCCTGGAGAGCTAGTTGGAGCGCCTGTCTTACACTTTTTCCCCCTTAGCAAACAACAACTACAAGAGCAAAATGTGGATCTTAGCCAACCGGCAAAAGACAGTTATGCCCAGTTATTGGTAGAGCGGTTTGAACACTATAAAAAACATGTGGTGAGTCCATTTTACCAGCAGCACTTTAAACGTTTTGACCGTCAAGTTGTGCTGGTGGACTGTTTGTCGGCGCTCAATCGCGGGCAGAGCAGCTATGCAGATTTACAAAAGGCTCTGGATTGGTTAATGGGTAGCTTTGAGTATGGCTCATCCAATTTATTGAAGCGTCTGTTTACGCCCAAAATCGACAAACTAATGTTCGCCGCCAGTAAGGCCGACCATATTACTCCAGATCAGCAAAGCAACTTGGTCAAACTGCTTGACTCCATGCTACATAGTGCCAGAAAGCAAATTCAATTTGATGGAGTTGTTACCGAATCAACCGCTATCGCGGCCATACGGGCATCCCAATCTGGTGTTAGTGATCATCAGGGAGAAAGCTTACAAATATTGAAGGGCGTGGACAGCACAGGTCAGTCCCTTACTCTGTTTCCCGGAGAAGTTCCGCAAAGCTGCCCAGACGACAGTTTTTGGCAGCGTCAGGGTTTTGCCTTTCCAGAATTTGCTCCTGGGGCTAATGCAGGCAAGCACTCCCTAGATCATATTCGTATGGATCAGGTATTGGACTTTTTACTGGCAGATAAAATGTTATGAAAATTGATAAGAAACAAACATTTGAAAAATCTGAACTAGCGAGCGATGAGCATCCACAAAAGGCCATTAAAAGCGCCATCATGTTAGACGAAAAGCCCAGGGCAGCAGAGATTGAAGCCAGTTTAAAATCAGCCATCACCTTGCCAGAGCCTGAGCAGTGGCTGGAAGTACCCGTCAATCAAATCACTCACGACGAAAAAGCCCCCGTTGTTGATAAGCAAAAAAAATCAGGTTTAGGCCGTTGGTTTGGCTATTTGTCGGCAGGCATTTTATTACTGACTATTACCGAATTAGGCTTGTTTATTGTTGAGCTAACTCAGCGTGAAGACTGGCTTGCCGGTTTATGGTTGGTTTTATCCATCGGCCTACTAGCGCTCATTGCGACCATTGTTATCGGAGAATGGCGAGGTTTGAGGCAACTTAAACGGCAAGAAACACTGCGTCATTCATCCCTGCAACTTTTTGACATGCCGGCAATTGGCATGGGTAAAGCCCATTGTTTAACGATTGCCGCCAGTATGCCCGATGAATACCAGCAGGATTTGAGTCAGTGGCAAAGTAGCCTAGCTGAACATCATACTGACAATGAAGTGCTTAGCTTATTTGAACGCAGCATTATGGCTAAGGCCGATAAAAGCGCATTGGCCATTATCACCAATCATGCGGGAGCGGCTGGGATAATGATTGCCGTTAGTCCCTTTGCTTTATTGGATATGGCAATCGTATTGTGGCGCAATATCCGCATGTTGAATCAAATTAGCGAAGCCTATGGCGTGCGTCTGGGATATTGGGGGAGAATGAGCCTCATTCGTAAAGTATTCCATACTATGCTTTACGCTGGTGCGGCGGAAATTATTTCTGACGCAGGCAATTATGCTCTTAGCGCAGGGCTCACCGGTAAGTTATCTAGTCGAGTTGCCCAGGGGATGGGAGCGGGAGTATTAAGCGCCCGGATTGGCCTTAAAGCCATGCAGGAATGTCGTCCCATGCCTTGGTTAGCCACTGATAAGCCGAAGCTCGCGGGCATCAGTAAACAACTCATGGCGGATTTAACTAAGTATTTGAATTAAATAGGTAATTAACTTTTCGTCACCTAGGTGAAATGGGTTTTGTACGTTTATATTTACAATATTTAACTTTTTCATATCATTCACAGACTGTCCCTTTGTCGTATTTTCAGTAGACTTGAGGTCATAAGTAGTGCCACTAAAATGGGTTTCTCAGAGTTTATGGCAAAGATTACGAAATATCGTTCACACCAGTCAGATGCCATGGGTAATGTGGCTTGGAGTGAGGATGAAAACCTTATTTGGCGAGAGCTGATAGAAAAACAATTGGGCTTAATTAAGGGCCGAGCCTGTGAGCAGTATATGCATGGTCTTAAGTTACTGAATTTGCCTATAGATAGGGTGCCGCAACTAGCGGAAGTTAATGCCGTGCTTGCCCGAGAAACAGGCTGGCAAGTTAGGCAAGTGCCTTCCTTAATCAATTTTGATGAGTTTTTTAAATTGCTTGCTAATAAGCAGTTTCCGGTAGCGACCTTTATTCGTTCCAGAGAAGAATTCGACTATTTACAAGAGCCTGATATTTTTCATGAAATATTTGGTCATTGTCCCCTGCTTACTAACCCGGCGTTTGCCCATTTTACCTATACTTACGGTAAATTAGGCTATGGGGCGAGTAAGGAAGATCGGGTTTATCTGGCTAGACTTTATTGGTTCACTGTTGAATTTGGTTTACTCAATACCCTTGATGGGATCCGTATCTACGGTGGCGGTATTTTGTCGTCACCAGGTGAAACGGTGCATGCCGTAGCCAGTGAGCAAGCAGAGCGTGTGTCTTTAGATCCTCTTGAAGTAGTCAAAACACCTTATAGAATTGATATCATGCAACCGATTTATTATCTGCTGCAGTCCTTCGATTCACTTTACGAATTGGCCGAGTTAGATATGATGTCGGTGGTCGAACAGGCTAAAAAACTTGGACTACATCCTCCCAAATTTGCACCTAAGGTAAAGGTCGCCAGCTAGTCAAACACTGAAGTGCTAAATGCAAAATCCGCACGGGCCAGTAAATATTGCTGTCCCGTTTTTATTTTTTGTAATAAAATCTTTACAAATAAAGTCTGCAAATAACCTAAAAGTCTCCTATGCGATTAGAAATAAGCTGTCAGGACAGGCTGGGCATCACTGAGGATGTACTAGATATTTTGGTGGCTCATGAGATTGATTTACGTGGCATTGAGATAGATGAAACCGGAAAAATATTTTTAAACTTTCTAAATATTGAATTTGAAGACTTTCAGCATTTGATGCCTAAAATTCGCAAAATTGATGGCATAATCGATGTGAAAACGACCCCTTTCATGCCTCTGGAAAGAGAGCAGAATCAACTTAAAGCATTACTACAAACTCTGCCTGATCCGGTTTTTTCTGTCGATACCAAGAGTAGGATCCTGTTGGTTAATGATGCAGTGACTGCTGGTTTAGACAGCAGTAGTGAGTCCTTAATCGGGGTTGATATTGATGAGTTAATAAAGGGATTTAATATTCATCGTTGGCTAGAGGGGAAAAAGGTTGTCGCGCAAACACAAAAGATAAGATTTATGGAGCAGGATTATCTGGCGGATATTTTACCTGTCATGGTACCTGACGTGGGTGGTGAATCTATTTTGGCTGGTGCGGTATTTATCCTTAAATCTGAATTGCGTTTAGGTCAACAATTAACGGTGTTTCATCAGGCCAGCATGGATAGCTTTATCTCTATTCAGGCAAACAGCAAAGCCATGAAAAAGACAGTGCGGGACGCAAAAAGGATGGCTGAACTGGAAGGACCGATTATCATTTTTGGTGAAATCGGTACAGGCAAAGAATTGATTGCCAAGGCCTGTCATGAGGCTAGCCGTCGTAGTGATTTCGCCTTTGTGGCGCTGAATTGTGCGTCTTTGCCGGACAATGTGGCTGAAGCGGAATTGTTTGGTTACGCCCCAGGCACTTTTGGCCAATCTTCCATTAAAACAGATTTACTGGAGCAGGCAGAAGGAGGCACTCTGTTTCTTGACGAAGTAGGGGATATGTCCGCTCAGTTGCAGGCAGAACTTTTGAGGGTGTTGCAAGATGGCAAATTTCGTCGAATAGACGATGCCCATGAAGTGAAGGTGGATGTGCGAATTATCTGTACCACCCAAAAAGACCTGATGCAGTTGGTGCAAGAAGGCTTATTTAGGGAGGATCTGTACTATCGACTCAATGTATTGAGCCTAATATTGCCCCCGCTGCGGGAACGTAAAACCGACATCGTTGCCTTGGCCGATACGTTTGTTAAGCGACATAGCCTGAAACTAGGACGCAAGGCACCGAAACTCGACAAGACTTGCGTGGATTATTTACAGTCCTATCTGTGGCCTGGCAATGTTCGTCAACTAGAAAACGCCTTATACCGTGCGGTGTCGCTATTGGAAGGCAATGAAATGAGCAAGGAGCACATTCAGCTCCCCTCATGTACAAGCACAATCAGTTTTGCCGGGAAGGAATTTGAAGGTAGCCTGGATGAAGAAGTAAAACGTTTCGAAAAAGACATTCTCAAACGTTTGTATCCTAGCTACCCCAGTACTCGTCAGTTAGCCAAAAAATTGGGCCTGAGCCATACTGCGATTGCCAACAAGCTGAGAGATTACGGAATTAATAAAAAGACTGTAAAACTTTAGTTTCGCTAATGTCCCGATTTAATGTCGTTTAAGGCCCTAAGTGCGAGGATATTTGGCGAATAAATCGTCAATTCGGCGACTGTGCAATTTAGTTTATATAAAATAGTTTATTCGGCAGTAATGGATGCTTGCCCGCTTCTCTCTATCATGCTTTTGGTGTCTATCAGACTAATTAAAACTGCTACCAAGAGAACAAAATGACTACATGCATATTGCTTGCAATCCATTGCCTCCTCGGGCCTTTGATTTAAACTTGTTGACCAATACGCAATATTCGCCAGAAACTGACAGGCCCTTGACTGCTCCTGCTATTTTATTCAATGCCCATTGCCAATATCGACTGTGGCATTACTCAAAGACTATGGGTAAGTTGGCAGGATAATAAGCTGCATTTGCCGTCGTTATCCCAGTACAACGACCGTCAATTTGGCAAACCCCAGGTAGGACAGGACATCAGGTTTAACTTTGCTCAGCTAGTCGCACATGCAGCTAAAAGTTGTAATCTTAGGGCCGGTGCCATTATTGGTTCAGGTGTGCGGTGTCCAATAAGCAAGGTACTGAATACGGTAGCGCGGTAGAGGAAGGCGGTGTAGGTTATCCCAGTATCGCTGAAGTGCGGATGATAGAAACCATCCGAGACGGCAAGTCGAGCACGTCCTTTATACCGTTTGGGGACAAAATTAATATGGAAATGTGAGACAAAGAGGGTAATAGTATCGTTAGAACAATTGAGCAGCGTGTCAGTAAGGCACAATTAGTTATCTGGTGGATTAAGGAGTTTGCGTTATGAGTATTAAACTTTATGGTTATTGGCGTTCATCGGCTACCTATCGAGTGAGAATAGCCTTAAACCTTAAACAGCTTGAGTATGAATATATTTCGGTGCATCTGGTTAAAGATGGAGGAGAACAGCATAAAAGTGAGTACCAGGCGCTAAATCCAACGGAACTGATCCCCACATTAGTTGATGATGACGAGGATATTATTCTCAATCAGTCGATGGCTATTATTGAATATTTGGACGAACGCTATCCAGGGCATTGCTCATTGATGTCCAGGCACATCATGGACAGAGCCAGAATCCGTACTTTGGCCCAGGACATAGCTTGTGACATTCAACCCGTGACAAACCTGCGGGTATTAAACTACTTGTCTGACAATCTTTCGATAACAGATCAAGATAAAGCTCTTTGGTCAAGACATTGGATTGAAAAGGGCTTTAAGGGCATCGAGAAACGAATTCAAAATACTGCTGGTGAATATTGTTTTGGTTTTGATTTGTCGATGGCTGATGTGTGTCTGGTGCCACAAGTTTATAACGCTCAACGTTTTGGGGTAGACATGGATCAATTCCCCGTGATCAGCCGAATAGCAAAGCATTGCAACAAACTAGATGGGTTTATTGCTGCACAGCCGGAAAATCAACCAGACGCTCAATAGCGCATATTTGCAACATACTGGTATTAGGCATCAATCGAATTACTGGCTTTTAATGGGTAGTTCGGTGGTGTTTTTAACCTGTTTTAATGCGAAAGTTGAACTAAGGTGGTTCACCAAAGGCAAATGAGTCAGTTTGGTTTTCAGTAAATGTTCGTATTCCTCAATGCTCTCCACAATCACCTTTAACAAGTAGTCTTTTTCACCGCTGGTAGTATGACACTCGACAATCTCGACAATATCCTGCACCGCACGTTCGAAATCGTTGAGAGAGTCACCGTCATGATTCTTTAGGGAGACGTAGATAAATACCGATACGCCGAGGTTAAGCTTTTTATTGTCGAGTAAGGTCACTTTTTGCAGAATAATCATATCTGCCTCCATGCGCTTTACTCTGCGCCAGCAGGGGGTGTGAGACAAGCCCACTTGCTGACTTAATTCAGCCATAGAAACCGTAGCATCTCTTTGCAATACTCTAAGTATTTCACGGTCAAACTTGTCTAATTTCATTGGGTAGGTATCGCTCTAATCGTATGTGGATTATTTTTCCGCTAGCATGCGTAATTAAATTATCTTTTTCAAGGGCATTTAATAGTATATTCATCCTATTTAGCTCATCCCAGCTGTCAGTCTATTTGCGTGATGAAACTATAGAGTGGAAAACTAGCAAGGCATATCCTCTGGGTGCTGGGCTAAGATAAGCCGAGCCCACAATTATAATTTCCCACAGAGAATACAAATGTCCGTTTTTGAGCACAAAGAATTTGACCTGCATGAACATGTGGCATTTTGTCATGATCAAGGTTCTGGTTTAAAAGCCATTATTGCTGTGCACAATACCAATCTTGGTCCCTCACTCGGAGGCTGCAGGATGTGGTCTTATCACTCGGATGAAGATGCCGTCAATGACGTACTCAGATTATCCAAAGGTATGACCTATAAGGCTGCCATGGCTGATTTACCCCAGGGAGGTGGCAAAGCGGTCATAATTGGTGATCCTCGAGGGCAAAAAACGCCGCAAATAATGGCAGCTATGGGTAAGTTTGTTGATAGTTTGGGAGGCAAGTATATTAGTGCCGAAGACTCTGGTATGTCGGTTATTGATCTCAGAGAAATGGTCAAACACTCGGAATATATTGCCGGAGTCGACGCTAAGTACCACGTTAACGGTGGCATCCCAGACGGAAATCCAGCCCCCTCAACCGCTTATGGAATATTTATTGGTCTGCAAGCGACAGTTAAATATAAACTCAAGCGTGATTTGCAAGGAGTGAAGGTTGCTATACAAGGCTTAGGGCATGTAGGTTATCGTTTAGCAGAGCATCTACATGAGCATGGTGCTAGTTTATATGTAACAGACATTTACCCGGAAAGTCTGGATAAGGCGAAAAAAGCGTTTGGCGCGGTCGTCGTATCGCCGAACGAAATTTTTGCCTTGGATGTGGATGTGTTTGCCCCCTGGGCGCGGCAATCAACTATCATTCTATAAATCAGCTACAAGCAAAAATTATTGCAGGTGCTGCGAATAATCAGTTAGCCGATGAAAATTATGGTGGTTTTCTGGCAGAAAAAGGAATTTTGTATGCTCCAGATTATGTAATTAATGCTGGTGGAGTAATCGATATATATCACCAAAAGCAACCGAGCTCAGCTGCAGCCATGCGGGCACATATTAAAAAAATTGGTGATACCTTAGTAGAAATATACGACAGAGCCACAGAACTAAGTTTACCGACCAATATCATCGCTAATCAAATTGCTGAAGAAAGATTTAGAAAAGCAAAAAATTAAGGGAGATTGTCGTTTATGCGGCTTGCATATTAAAAAGGCTTTGGTCATAATGTGCGCCGCTTAGCAGTTCACCTTCTAAACTGTTTATTGCAGGCACTTTCAATGGTGGTCCTTTGGTCCCTCCGCAATGATACTTTGTTAACCCGGTCAGACCTGGAAGGGAGCAGCCGCAGCAGAGGACTCATGTGCCGGAATGTGGCTGACGGATCGCCACCCAATCCCTACCTACCTATCAATCCCGCTTGTATAAGTTTTAAGTGCCTTTATTATTTAAGTATTCCATCGCCTGGTTAACTGCACTCAATGCATTCATTTCCATTTGCTGTTTTTCATTTTGCGGCAGGTAAAACGACATATCTACTTCGAACCTGATATACCGGGGTGGAATTTGGTTCAAGGCCAGGCAGCACAGATCCGCAATGTAATCTTCCGATTTAGACTTAGTTAACCCCAACTCCTCAATTCTTTCTAATACCAAGTGTTCGTAGTAGTTATGAATGTCATCGTCTAGCTTCATAAAAATCCTATTTGTTAATGTCTAGTATAAAATCCTAGGCGACTATAGCTGATTTGCCAGAAAATCTACACAATATTGCCGCGATATTGCCGCGACACAGAAGAAGTTAATATTATAAATGCTATTGAACTCTTTGAATTCGCTGGAATTTACTTCCAAATGAATACCATGTCTCACCATTAATAACAGATTTTAGGAGCCGTTATTAAGCTGAATCAACAGCCTATTTTTACGCACTGTCTTTGAAAAAAATTCTTGTACAACTTAATTATATTGATTTCAGTGGGAGACGGTGCACCTCACGTTAACTTGAAGGTATGCATTGTGTACTACTAAATATTCCTAGTAAGTGTCAGCGCAAAGTGTAAACAAAAGGTTACTAGATATACTGAAATTAACAAAAAATAAATTGAACTTTTTATGCAACTACCGCAGCAACAATAGTATATTCCAATTAACAAATGAGTCTTAAGTAAGTAAATCTTTAGGCTCGTTTATTCTGTGGCAGATTCAACTCTGAAGTGCATAACGTCTAAGCGGCTATAGCCACCATGTGTTCAGCCATTAATTTGGCTGGCGTTTTAT
>JAWUXW010000147.1:0-11448 GCA_034111125.1 Paraglaciecola sp. | reverse complement strand
TCTCATAAGTAGCGACGTCAATACCACTATATTGAGCTTATCTTCGTTGAGCTACTTAACAATTACCCGCTTCGATAAGCACAATAATATCAATGTGAGCCAGACAATTAGAATAACTGTTTTATAATGCTGGCTAAGCTGTTGGACTTAACGCTTTGGTTCAAAGTCGATGACGCTTGTCATACAAAGCGTAGCTTACTTACATGTCGTTCCTTTGAATATGGCTGGCTATTTTTGTGAAACTGGTCAGTCCATCTCCATTATTAATGTTTACATATAAGTAACATTATATTTACATAAGCACGTTCCCGTCTTAGTATCCCTATGCAGTGCTGAAGCTATTACAGATCATGCACTTAGCAGCGATAAAATAATATTGCCAGAATAAGATGATTCTTGGTCAGCGTGTTAAGTCAGTTTGACATTCTAAGTCCCAACTAATATCTGGTAACTCAACTATCGGGAACACATTATGAAATTGAAAACAGGTTTAAGTATGCTTGCTGCAGCCATTTCTGCGCAGCTTTTTTTAGCTAGTACTGGCGTTGTTGCGCAGGAAAAAGTGCCTCAGGAGGCCGTGGATGATGCAGAGCTTGAAACTATTATGGTGGTCGCTCGTAAGCGCACGGAATCCATTCATGATGTGCCTCTTGCCATAACTGCCTTGGGGGCGGAGCAGATTGAAGCGCAAAAAATTCGTGACCTAACGAGCTTGGCCGTCGGAATTCCAAATGTATCTTTCGATGACCTAGGTACAACCAAAGGCACTGCCAATTTCTCAATACGTGGCTTAGGGATCAACAGTTCGGTTGCCTCGATTGACCCTACTGTTGGTGTGTTTGTAGACGGCGTATACATGGGGATAAACAGTGGCATTATATTTGATACTTTTGATCTTGAAAGTATCGAAGTTTTGCGCGGGCCGCAGGGTATCTTATTCGGCCGTAACGTAACCGGTGGTGCGGTGCTATTGAATACCAAAAAGCCAAGCGACGTCTTCGAAGCCTCTATTCGCACTTCAATTGAAGGGGGAGGCGAAAAATTAAATAAATATTTGATGGGCAGTGTGAGTGGCCCCTTGTCCGATACGGTAGCGGCCAAATTAACCGTGTACAAAAACGATGATGATGGCTGGCATAAAAACTTGGCTACCGGAAACGCCTTCGGTAAAAGCGATACCATCATGGTTAGACCGGTTGTAACGTGGCAGGCGAGCGATGATACTGAATGGGTTTTTCGTTATGAATACCAGGAAAATGAGAGTGACGGCCCCGCGGCTCAAAGTCATACCAATGGCAGAGGTATACCCGGCGCCTTCGGTAATTTTGACCGTAACTCCTTTGATTTCTCTGTTGATGAAGAAGGCTTTTCTAACTCTGAATCTCATTTCTTTTCTACTGAAACCAATGTAGATGTTGAGCTTGGAGACGGAACAATCACCAATATTTTCGGCTGGAGAAATTACGAAAGCCAAACAAATGGTGATATCGATGCCTCTCCACAATGGCTGTTTCACGCTCCTGCAGACATCGATGCAGAGCAGTTTAGCAACGAATTGCGCTACAACGGCCAATTTGATAAGACTAATGTCACCACTGGCTTGTATTATTTTACTAATTCAATCGCGGTGCATGAGACCCGCGATTTGCTGGGCATAGCGACCGGTGGCGTCGCTCCCGCACTAACTCAAGATGGCGGGGGTAACTACGACGTAAGTACAACGGGTGTCTTCGTTGCATTAGACCACGAGATTGATGACAAGTGGGCGGTGAACGGGGGGATCCGTTATACAAGAGAAAATAAGGATGTTGAAATTGCTTCACTCATTGCAAATCAAAATGCACCTTGTTTTGTGCTGGATGGCACCTGCCCCTTTGACTTTGTGGATGATAAAACATGGACAAGCCTTTCTCCTAAATTGGGCGTAACCTATGAGGTTGACCGAAGAACTAATCTTTATGGGCATTGGAGCAGAGGTTTCCGCTCTGGCGGATATAATTTACGTAACACCTCAGGGGACCTAGTTAATAATGGCCCTGGACCTTTCGATGAAGAGCAAGTGGATAACTTTGAGCTCGGTTACAAGGCGCGTTCTGAGCATGGCCGCGTGAGTGCTGCACTTTTTTATAACACTGTCAAAGACATGCAAAGGGAAGTCAATAATGCCGACCCTGTGTCTGGTGTTGTGCAGGTGATCAAAAATACTGCCGACGCGACCTTATATGGTATTGAGTTGGATACGAGTTACTCAATAACAGATTCTTTGCGTGTCCTTGCCGCTTTTGGTTATACCAATTCAAGTTATGATAAGGTGACTCTTGACCTTAATGGTGATGGATTAGTGAACCAAGCAGATGAAGATCTTGATATCCCTCGCGCGCCTGAATTGACCTACAGCTTAGGGTTGAGTCACACCACGGAGTTTGCTGACGCAGGTGAGTTGGTATCGCGGTTAAGTTATGCGTATCGAGATGAGTCAGCCTATACCGACAGTAATTTAGGTTATTTGACAGAGCAAGAAATGGTGGATGCAGGTATGGACTTCTATGCCGATTCGGGCGGCTGGTCGGTAGGTATATATGCCAAAAATCTCTTAGATGAGGTAAAACACGGCGGTGATACACAACTGCCAGCTACTCTTGGAGGGGTGCCATTAGGTGGAACTTTTTCGCCATTGGCCAAAGGGCGAGTATTCGGAATTGAGCTTACGGTAAACTTTGAATAGTTACTGCAAAGCCTCTAGTGCCTTGTAAGTAACAATCTGTAACGAATAACAAACCCGGCTAAGGCCGGGTTTGTTATGTTTGCCCAGCGAAGCTGGCAAACAGTTGGTTCAAAGAAATAGGCTTATACCAGATAGACGAAGTAAAGACAGGGGTTTTTGCTTCTTATTATTAAGAAATAGTAAATTACATGAGCCGTATACGAGGTCCGTACGTACGGTTCTGTGAGAGGGATGAGTCATAAGCCTCACCCTACTCGATATTAGGCAGAGAAATGTGATTTTCTGTAAAGTAAATTCATCAAATCTCTTTCCTATCAATAAATAATCAATCATTATCAGAGCAAAATACATAGTCGGAATTTTCACATGCTAGATAAATATTCACAGCTTCAGATTGAAGAAGCCTTAAGCCAACTAAACGAGAATTTGCCAGAGGAAAAGCAATGGCAAGTCATAGACGCAAAGCTAAGTAAAACCTTTAAGTTTAAAAGTTTTATCCGGGCCTTTGGCTGGATGTCACAAATGGCTATCTGGGCAGAAAAACTGAACCACCATCCAGAGTGGTTTAATGTTTATAACAAGGTAGATGTCAATCTCACTACCCATGATGCGGGCGGAATAAGTGAATTGGACTTTCAATTAGCGGCCAAAATGGAACTATTTAGTTAATTATCTAGCTAACAATCTAGTTATAGCCAAACCTCCTGGAAATGTATTTTCAGGTGGGTTGAGGATATATCCCTAAGGTATTAGTGTGAAAAAGCAGTCCATTGCATGTTAAGTGGACGAACGACCGAGATTTTGTCAGTTTTTCGAGTTTTTTTAGCGACACTGCTTGCGCCGTCCTGTCTGCTATGTATAATACGCACCACTTGAGGAGGGGAAGCAAATACGCCAACCGATTCAATGAAGATTTCAAGCGCGGGATGGAGCAGTCTGGTAGCTCGTCGGGCTCATAACCCGAAGGTCGTAGGTTCAAATCCTGCTCCCGCAACCACTTTTTGATACTTGGCCCTGGGCCAGTTTCAGTGAGAATAGTGGGCTAGGGTCCAGAAACAAAAAGCCCCGCTTGTACGGGGCTTTTTGTTATCCGTTTTTTCATAAAATTCGTGATCACTGTCTGGGCTATATGCCCTTTTTTTTGTTTTTGGAGCGTGAACTTTGTCACAACTCGAACAAAAGTTAACTGAAATGTTAACCGCCCCCGTTGAAGCGTTAAGCTTTGAGTTGGTAGGGGTTGAATTTGTCCGTGCAGGAAAACATTCAACCCTGCGCGTGTATATTGATCATCCAGATGGCATCTCGGTTGAAAACTGCGCCGAGGCAAGTCACCAGGTGAGTGCAGTCTTGGACGTGGAAGACCCTATTAGCGCTGAATATAATTTGGAGGTTTCATCGCCAGGAATGTATCGGCCCTTATTCAAATTACAGCATTACCTTGAATGTGTGGGTGAAGTGGTATCGGTGAAGCTTAGAATGCCAATGGATGATAGACGCAATTTTAAAGGTAAATTACTTAGCCTTGAAAATGGTGTATTAACAGTGGAAGTAGATGGCCAGAGCTTTGCTTTGGTTTTTGCAAACATTGAAAAAGGTAATTTAGTTCCTTCTTTTGATTAGCTTAGTGGCAAATAAAGAAGAGAATTCGGCAAGGTTTTTGCTCAACCAGCATTTTTGCTGGGGAATAAATCAGTGAGGCAGTAATGAATAAAGAAATTTTATTAGTGGCTGAAGCTGTTTCTAATGAGAAACAGGTTCCAAAAGAAAAAATATTTGAGGCCTTAGAATTTGCTATCGCCAGCGCCACCAAAAAGAAAACCGAAGGTGAAATTGAAGTGCGTGTCTGCATAGACCGAGAATCTGGTGCCTTTGATACCTTTCGCCGTTGGTTGGTTACTCCTGATGATCATGAGCAAGAGAATCCTTTTGCTGAGATGACTATTTCAGCTGCGCAGATTGATGAGCCAGATATTCAATTGGGCGATTATGTCGAAGACCAGATAGAGTCAATCACCTTTGATAGGATCACGACCCAAACCGCTAAGCAAGTTATCGTGCAAAAAGTACGTGAAGCGGAGCGTGCCCAGGTACTCGCTGAATATGAAGACCGAGTAGGCGAACTGGTTACCGGTACCGTCAAAAAAGTGAACCGTGACAATGTTATTATCGACCTTGGCAACAATGCAGAAGGGGTTATTTATCGTGACGATATGTTACCGCGAGAAACCTTTCGTCCAGGTGACAGAGTCCGTGGCCTACTTTATGTTATTCGCCCTGAAGCTCGTGGCGCCCAATTATTTATTAGCCGCACCCACCCGGATATGTTGGTGGAGTTATTCCGCATTGAAGTGCCAGAAATTGCTGAAGAAACACTAGAGATTAAAGCCGCTGCTCGGGATCCGGGTTCACGGGCGAAAATTGCCGTGAAAACCAACGATAAACGCCTCGATCCTATCGGTGCCTGTGTCGGTATGCGTGGCTCAAGAGTACAGGCGGTCTCTGGCGAATTAAGCGGAGAGCGGGTCGATATTATCTTATGGGATGACAACCCTGCCCAGTTCGTCATCAACGCCATGGCACCTGCTGAAGTTGCGTCTATTGTGGTTGATGAAGACAAACACACCATGGATGTCGCAGTCGAAGACGATAACCTTGCTCAGGCAATTGGTCGTAGCGGTCAAAATGTTCGCCTTGCCAGCCAATTAACGGGCTGGGAATTGAATGTGATGACGGTTGAAGACTTAAATGCAAAACACGAAGAAGAAAATGCGAAAGTATTAGAAACCTTCGTTAAAGGCCTGGATATCGACCAGGAATTTGCTTCGGTATTGGTTGACGAGGGCTTTACTACTCTGGAAGAGATTGCCTACGTTCCGGTTAATGAATTACTGGAAATAGAAGGCCTGGATGAAGACATGGTAGAAGACTTGCGAAATCGTGCAAGAGCCACTTTGACTACCCAAGCCCTAGCAAATGAAGAAACCTTAGAAGCGTCAGAGCCTAAGGAAGAGCTACTTAATTTAGCTGGCATGGAAAGGCACGTAGCCTACACGTTAGCCAGTCGTGGCATTACCGATCTTGAGGGCCTTGCTGAGCAAGGCGTCGACGAGATCACCGATATTGAAGAGTTAGACGAAGCAAAAGCAGGTGAGCTAATTATGGCTGCCCGTAATATTGTTTGGTTTAGCGAAGACTAACGTCACCAAAGAGGAATTACCCAAAATGGCAGAAGTATCCATTGAAAAACTCGCCACTGATATTGGCACTTCGGTTGACCGCTTAGTTCAGCAGTTTAAAGATGCAGGTATTGTAAAAACGGCAGATGCACAGGTCACAGAAGATGAAAAGCGCCTGTTACTTGATTACTTAAGTAAGCAACATGGTGGTAGCGGTTCTGAAGCTCCAAAACGCATGACCTTACAACGTAAAACCACTAGTACCTTAAGTGTTGGTAAATCTAAAGGTGTTACGGTTGAAGTGCGCAAAAAGCGTACCTACGTTAAACGTACGGATCTTGAAGAAGAGAAATTGGCTGAAGAAGAAGCCAAGCGCATTGCTGATGAGCAGCAAGCTGTGCTTGTAGCTGAGCAACAGGCCGCTGAGAAAGCCAAAGCCGCGGCAGAAGAAAAAGTCCGTAAAGCAGCCGAAGCGAAAGAAAAGGCTGACGAAGAGCGTTCAGCTCGAGCCGACAAAGCGAAAAAAGAAGCAGACGCTCGTCAAGCTGAAGAGTCTCTTTTAAGCCCAGAAGAAAAGGCCGAACAGGAAAAATTACGCTCAGACGCGGAAAATTTGCGTAAGAAACAAGAAGAAAAAACCCAACGCAAACTTGAAGAAGATGCCAAAAAAGCGGCAGAAGAAGCAAGAACACTTGCAGAAGAAAACTCTCGTCGTTGGAAAGAAGAAGAAGAGCGGCGTAAGAAGCAAGAAGCGGAAGAAGTCCATGTGCACTCTAATCGCTACGCTCAAGAAGCAGAAGATGCTGATGACATAAAGACTGAAACTGCCGGTCGTAGACGTAAAAAATCAAAGAAAAATGCCGGTGCTGAGCTAAAACACGCCTTTAATAGGCCTGCTGCACCCGTAGAGAAAGTGGTACGCATCGGTGAAACGATTACCGTAAGTGAGCTAGCCAGCAAGTTAGCCATAAAAGCCACTGTTGTGATCAAAGCCATGATGAAAATGGGCGAAATGGTTACCATTAATCAGGTACTTGACCAGGAAACTGCCGTATTGGTAGTGGAAGAAATGGGCCACAAGTATGAGCTGGTTAATGACAACGCCATGGAAGATGATTTGTTAGCCGATGTGGTTTCTTCTGATGCACTGTCTCGTGCGCCAGTGGTAACCATTATGGGTCATGTTGACCACGGTAAAACCTCCTTACTTGATTATATTCGCCGGGCTAAAGTGGCCGACGGTGAAGCGGGGGGGATTACCCAGCATATTGGTGCCTACAGTGTTGAAACTGACAATGGCCGTATCGCCTTTTTGGATACTCCTGGTCACGCTGCATTTACTGCTATGCGCGCCCGTGGTGCGACTGCCACAGATATTGTTGTATTAGTTGTTGCTGCTGATGATGGTGTAATGACACAAACTAAAGAAGCGATACAGCACGCAAAAGCGGCCGGGGTGCCGTTGATCGTAGCGAGGAACAAAATGGATAAAGAAGGTGCTGATCCGGATCGGGTTAGAACTGAATTATCACAGCATGAAGTCATTTCTGAAGAGTGGGGCGGCGAGCATCAATTTGTTAGTGTTTCCGCTAAGACCGGAGACGGCATTGATGCTTTGCTTGAAGCTATTTCATTGCAAGCTGAATTACTTGACTTAAAAGCACCGCCTACCGGCTCTGCTAAAGGTATTGTGATTGAGTCACGCCTGGACAAAGGCCGTGGCCCTGTAGCTTCGGTATTGATACAGGCAGGTCAACTTAAGGCTGGTGACATACTGCTTTGTGGCATCGAATATGGTCGTGTTCGTGCGATGCGAGATGAGCATGGTAAAGATGTCTCAGTGGCAGGACCTTCTACTCCGGTTGAAGTGCTCGGCTTATCTGGTGTACCTATCGCTGGGGAAGATGCCTTAGTGGTACAAGATGAACGTAAGGCTCGTGAAGTTGCCGCTAAACGTCATACCAAACAGCGTGAAGTGAAACTCGCCAAGCAGCAAAAAGCTAAGCTTGAAAACATGTTTGCCAACATGGCAGCGGGTGACGTAAGCGAATTGAACGTGGTCCTAAAGGCGGATGTTCAAGGCTCGGTTGAAGCCATATCAGAATCATTGATTAAGTTGTCTACCGATGAAGTGAAGGTCAATATTGTTGGCAGTGGCGTAGGTGGTATCACCGAAACTGATGCTAGCCTGGCAGCCGCTTCTAGCGCGATAGTCGTTGGTTTTAATGTTCGTGCTGATGCCAGCGCTCGTCGTGTTATCGAAGCAAATGAAATTGATTTACGCTATTACAGTGTTATCTATGCTCTGATTGATGAAGTCAAACAAGCCATGACAGGTATGCTTGCCCCTGAATTTAAGCAAGTCATTATCGGCTTGGCTGAAGTTCGTGATGTATTTAAATCACCCAAAATTGGCGCTATCGCCGGTTGTATGGTGACGGAAGGTACGATTAAACGTAGCGCACCAATTCGTGTATTACGTGAAAACGTAGTCATCTACGAAGGTGAGTTAGAATCATTAAGACGCTTTAAAGACGATGTACAAGAAGTCCGTAATGGGGTGGAATGTGGTATCGGCGTGAAGAACTATAATGACGTTAAAGCCGGGGATCAGATAGAAGTATTTGAAACCGTAGAGGTAAAGCGCGAGCTTTAATCCAAAGTCAGTCTTTTTAAATAAAGAATTAAAACGGGGGCTTCGGCCTCCGTTTTGCCCTAGTAAATAGTAAAGAGCGTTATTAGACGCTAGTGGAGAACAAAAATGGCCAGAGAATTTTCCCGTACCGACCGAGTCGGACAACAAATTCACAAAGAAATTGCCAGCATTTTACAAAACGAATTTAAGAACCGTGACCCTCGTTTAGGCATGGTTACTGTATCTGGGGTTGAGGTCTCACGGGATCTTGCCTATGCCAAAATATTTGTATCCTTCTTTGAAAATGACGATGAAGTGATGGACGGTTATCTAAAGATCCTGCAGGACGATAAGGGCTTTATTCGTACTTTGCTGGCCAACCGTATGCGTATGCGGGCGGTACCTGCCCTTAAGTTTATGCGTGATGGTTCACTTGCTGAAGGCATACGTATTTCCAACTTAGTGGATGCGACCCTTAATGAGGATCAACAAAGAGCACAAAAAGCTGGACGTAGTATTGATCAGGAAGAGGAAAAATAAGACGTGGCAAGGAAACGCAGAGGTCGTGCTATTGACGGTATTTTACTCTTAGATAAGCCACTAGGCATTTCATCTAATCACGCATTACAACAGGTTAAACGGGCATTTTTTGCGGCCAAAGCCGGGCATACTGGGGCGCTTGACCCACTTGCAACCGGTATGTTGCCCATTTGCCTTGGGGAAGCCACCAAGTTTTCCCAGTTTCTGTTAGAAACAGACAAAACCTATCTGGTCACAGCCAAGCTTGGTGTGCGGACCACCACCTCTGACGCTGATGGTGACATCGTGGAAACTAAATCGGTCGATGTCAACCAAAACCAATTAGATAGTGCCTGTGAGCAGTTTAGGGGCCCGATTAAACAAGTTCCTTCGATGTTCTCAGCACTGAAACATCAAGGTAAGCCCTTGTACTTTTATGCTCGCCAGGGAATTGAAATCGAGCGCCCGGCAAGAGACATCACCATATTTAGCTTGTCTATTAGTCGCTTTGAAGGTGATGAAGTGGATATGCAAGTGCATTGCAGTAAAGGCACCTATATTCGCTCCCTGGTAGATGATATTGGCCAAATCCTGGGTTGTGGAGCCTATGTGTCTAAATTGCATCGCACTCAGGTGACGGATTATCCTAGTGATAAAATGGTCACTCTAGAGCAATTGGATGCCTTACTGCTTAGTGGGCAAGAACAACACTTAGAACTGTCTGAGACGCTCGATCATTTGCTTATTCCGATGGATACCGCAGTTAAAAACTTGCCAGAAGCAGAGTTAAATCCCATTGAGGCTCGATACTTCGTTCACGGGAATCCTGCTAAGGCGAATGACGTGCTGAGCCATGAGGCAGGTACGCAAATTCGCGTCTATTCAGAGTCAGAACGGTTTTTTATGGGCGTGGGAGATGTAACTGAAGATGGCCGAATTTGGCCAAAAAGAGTAGTGGTCCGGGCGGAATCTTCGTAATACCAAGTCCGGCGATCTGCTTGGTATTACAAACGACTCTCTAAGTTGCGTCAAGGATGGAGAATGACGCTTATTCTTTAAAGTCCTCAGTTTCATAATGTAAGGGCTTTAATGAGCCGCAAAAACTTAATTTTTGATTTAATTTCCCTTCGCTGGGAGCCTTAGAACGGGTAGGGAATTGGGTAATGCAATTAATATCATCGTAAAGCAGAACCAGATGATCATAGCTCGGCGATGGCTGGATCTGATGGATGAGGATTTTTTGTTTGCCTCTAAGTTGTACCGTGTCGTATTTTTGTATCCATGAAGAGGTTTCCAGCTTATCTAACATGCGTAGATAGAGTTGCTCTTCTAAAGTGATATCCATACTTTCAAAGGTGAGTATACCCCCTCGTTCGAAACGCCCCATGTAAACATCTACTTTTATAGTTAATTGCTCACCCCTTATGAGCCGTTGTAGATTAAAGGGCATAGGCTTTATTGTGACCAAATCCGCATCACGGACTAAATTCAACAGGGCAACATCTGGAGTAACAGAATATATTATCTGGGCATTATGGGGTTGCTTGTAGGTTGGCAGATGGGAAGCATAAATAGCGCTGCCATTACTCATCAACACCATGCCGTGTACGCCCATATATTTTGGGTCAAGAGGGGGAGCTTGTTCAGGATCGTCGGCTGCGAAAATTTGTGTGCTAAACAGTAATATTGTGACTAACAGCAAAGTGTTTTTCATATAACCCTTATTTTTTGTATCTGCGAATTTACTTCTTTTCGCTAAAACCCGGATTTTACAAGCTTTTCATCAAAGGCGTTAGGTTTCTGCAGAATATACTTAAAAAACACGGATATTAGCTAACCCGCAACTCTACCGGCTTTTTTTTATCTTTGCTAAACGGCTGTGCCCGAGCCATATTTCTGTGATTTGAGTATATTTTTTCGGGCCTTTTAAGATAAGTGCTTTAGCCCTTGCTATCTATATTCTGATCGCTATAATACGCGCTCTTTTTGGCCTGCTGAATTAGTGATTGGCGGGTCTGTGTTTAATCCTATCTATTGGAGAATGTTATGTCACTAAGTACACAAGAAACAGCGCAAATTATCGCTGATTACGGCGTTAAAGAAGGCGATACCGGTTCATCTCAAGTGCAAGTTGCATTGTTGACTCACAACATCAATAAGCTTCAGGGCCATTTTGCTGACCATAAAAAAGATCACCACTCACGTCGTGGTTTATTACGAATGGTTAGCCAGCGTCGTAAATTGCTTGATTACTTTAAAGGTAAAAACGTTGAAGGTTATCAAGATTTGATCAAGCGTTTAGGTCTACGTCGCTAAGACAAGCTAAATGATTGATGTATGAAGGCGCTATTTTAGCGCCTTTTTTGTTTGCCCAGCGAAGCTGGCAAACCCGA
>JAWUXW010000146.1:0-11652 GCA_034111125.1 Paraglaciecola sp. | reverse complement strand
TTTCTAAGCGCTGTATTTTACCGTAATGAAACTACGGCGATTACCTAAGATCTTGCATATATACGGGTGCGGAGCTATAGCTGTATATAAAAAAGGGGAGTATCCACTTAGCTCCACCTATGTCAACATGTAGTGGTGACTATTTCATCAAATTCGTTAAAATCAGGCAGAGATTACCCCGGCACTTGGACTCAGTTTTTACAATGGTTTCCGGATGACAGTGCATGTCTTAAGTTTCTAGAACACTTACGGTGGCCTTCAGGCTTTGTATGCCTGAGTGCCAACTATGATCCCCTGGTAATCATACTAACCCTATCTGGTCATTGAGGGATGCTGCTCGTTTGTAGAATGATACTCGAACCAACTTTTTAGGCCCCAAATAAATAGTTTTACCTTTGGGTAGATAAAAACACAATAAAAAAGTGGAATAGAAATGATATTTATGGTCGCAAATCCTTGTTTTTAAAGGATTTACACTTAAAAAATGGTGGCCCGACCCTGACTCGAACAGGGGACCTGCCGATTATGAGTCGGATGCTCTAACCAACTGAGCTATCGGGCCAAATTCTGAATATGACGATGATGCTTTACCGTCTGTGATTGTTGCTAGTATTGGAATACACTAAGTCAAAAATCGACGCGCAGTATAAGCAGTTTTGTGGAGCTTGTCATCTTACTTATTTCACTTGTTGATGCGTTTGCTGAAATTTTCGGCAATATTGCTGTTTAGATCTTATGGGGACTAGGCGAATACCTGCCAACACTGCGCTAAAGAGCAGGATGTAATATAAACTTCCGCCTCCGTTTGAAGAATTTAATGGTGTATTGGCCGAGGCGACAACTGATACGCTAACGTTATCGACAGCGGTGATAGCAAAATCATCGGTGGCGGTGAGACTAAATGCTAAGGTACCTGCGGTGTTAGGCGCCGTAAAGCTGGCTTGTGCACTATTGGCATTGCTTAAAGTAACCGGAACCCCAGAAACTTGTTGCCATAGATACGCCAGGGCTCCTTGCTCTGGATCTTCAGCCGTACCGCTTAGCAGTACTTGTTGACTGGTATTTACCTGACTATCGTTGCCAGCGTTTGCAAGGGGAGCCTGGTTCGACTCGTCATCACGGATAAGAATTCGGGTTTGCGGCACGGTGCCAAGCAGCGTCGCATCGGTGGCGCTTAGCACCAATAACAGGGATTCTTGTGGTTCACTTAGCTGGTCATTAACTAAATATACTTCGATGTTTTTGTCGCTAGAGTCGCCGTCTTGCCATATTAATGTGCCACTTGATGCAAGGGCGTCTTCCTCTAGCTGGGCGGTATCAGAACGCAATTCATAATTAATGCTTATGGCCTCGTCAACCCCTACTATCCGCGAAACCGGTATGCTGATTTTGCCGTCAGTCTCTTTCACCGTAAGCTCTGCGCTGGCAAAGCCCACAGTGCCACGACTGGCAATGCCCGCGATTTTAACTTGGGTGATATTGGGAGTGCTGAGGGTGGCACCATTACGTGGGTCAAACAGGCGAACAAAGAAAATTTCACTGGCTTCATCGATAAGGTCTGTAGTGATATTAAGCTCAATGAACTTAGCTTGTATGTCGTTGCTGGTCCAGTTTAATTCTCCGGTTTGTTGGCTGCTACCCATGGGCATGAAATCTTCAGTTGTGGCTGAGCCAGGCAAAATTTCATAGCCAACGGTGGTACTACTAGTGCCAGATTTATTAACTTGGATATTGACGGTATCTCCTTCGCTGACCAGCATGTTGTCGCTACTTATGGCTATGTTGCCGGTGCCACTTTGCAGCGTTTCGTCTTTTAATATATATAGCCCACTATTGATATCACTAACTAAAATAATACCGCTGGGTAAAAAAGGATAGACGCCCCAGGCACCGTTAAACGTCGCATTGTCAGATACCGGGTAGGTGTCAAAATATCCTACTTCGAGGGGAGTGCTGGGATCAGTGATATCCAATACGGTTAATCCCCGTTCGTAGTTAGACATGTAGTAGCGATTGCCACGGACAAAGCCATTGTGATCAATTGCTCTAGTCGGGCCGGTCCATGTGCCAGTTAGTTGTGGATCAGACAAGCTACTGATATCAAAAATATTAAGGGTGGTATTTAAGTTAAAATTTCGTTCATCTAACTCGTCATGCACAATAACGTATTGCTTGTCTTCGCTCCACCAACCGGAGTGGGTGTAAGCAACATTTGGATAGGAAGTAGAGCTCAGGGCCTCAGCTTGCTCAGGATTGCTATGATCCCAAAGTTTGAGGGCATTTTCATTGAAGTCTAAGATTACATTACAAGTGGATTCATTGGCGTTAATGCAATCGCTCTGTGCACGTTGGTCCTTGATCAAGAGTGAGGAAAGATCGTGGGAGTAATCTGCGACATTGGGTGAAACAGGTTGATAGCTTAGAGCGAGTAATTCGGGGTCGTCCAGGCGATAAGTACGCAGTGCGCCTGCGGAGCTATCGGAACCGGCAATATGCAGCAAGGGCGTAACGCCAGGCAGCGCAATATTAAGTCCATAATCAACATTACTGATATACACATTGTGTGCCGCGCGATCGGTTGTTTGTCTGGTGATCAGCCGAATGCTATTGGGCAAACCTGAGAGCTCAATAATTGTCAGACCTTCACTAACATTGTCAGCGGTGGCATAGGCATAAGCATGCCAACGTTGAGTTGTCTGGTCATAAAACTGATGAACTTTAATATCCCGCCAGGTAGTAGATTGACCGCTTATGCTGTCAATTAACTGCGGTGAATCCGGCACGCTTACATCCACCACAGAAATGCCATTTCTGAGGCCAATAATGGCGTATTCTTTATTCGTATTTAGATCAACATGGCCCCAAATGTCATTCGCGGTACTTGGGTTGCCAGGGAAACTTGAATTGGGCAGATGAGCAAGCAGGGATATATTTGAACAGGCAAATCCGGCTGATTGTCCGTCGCTACAACTTGCCGCACTTTGTTTGCTCTGCATCATTTTTAGCTGGGCAAAACCGGTGCTTTTCCCCAGGGTTTTGGACTGAGTGAGTCCTTTTTGATCCCGTATGACCCTAAAGCCTTGTGCGCTAAGCTGCTCGGCAAATTCGGTGGGAACCCCGCTTACACTTGTCTGATAAGTATTCGGGTTCTGTCCCTGATAATTGTCCAGCCTATCGTAGCCACCGAGTACTGGGACAACCTGACCGATAAGGTAAAACAAGTCTTCCTCAGATTTCACCTGGTATTGACCCTGCGCGACTAGTATTTTGTCGCCTTTCGCTGCCTGCTGAACTGCGTAAGAAATACTATTACAGGGGCGAAAACGATTATTACATTGGCCCTGATCACTGCCGTCTGCTGCAACAAAACGGGCTTTATCATGTTCTGCATGGGCAAACACGTCTTGACTGAAGGATATAGCTAACAGCATTATGCCGTTAATAATGATACGCATAAGGTAAATACTTTCTAAATGAGACTGATGACAACATACCAAGAAGACCGACAATAATGAATAACTTACTCACTTTATATTTATTTTGTTTGTTATGCATTTTTTCTCTCAGTGCATGTTCACCGCTGGCAGATAAAAAAGAGCAGCATTCCTTAAACGTATCAATTTGGAATGAGGGAAAGCCGCTGGCGTGTAATGGCTTTTTTGACGGCCAACAGCATTTTTGGGATATCCAGCAATTAGCGTTTTTTGTCAGTAACCTGAGTTTGAAAAGTGCTCAACAGTCCTATCCTCTGACTTTATTGACTTCAGACTGGCAAACCTCCGACATCGCGCTTATTCGTCCCCATCTGCAAGATTGTGACTCGACAGTCGTGGACCCAAAGCCAGTTGCTGATAAATACAATTCTGGTTTGCAATTTGTTAGTCAGATCAGTCTGGCTGATGCGGATACTCTGGCTTTTGAGCTAAGCGTGCCCTTTGAGGTAAATCATCAAAATCCACTTGTTCAGCCTTCTCCGCTTAATCAGCCAAGCATGTTTTGGTCATGGCGAAGTGGGCACAAGTTTTTACGTATGGATTTTCAGTCTAATCAGGGACGTTGGGCTTTCCATTTAGGTAGCGTGGGCTGTGAGTCTGCCTCTAGTGTGCGATCGCCGGTTGCGCCCTGCAAGCAAGCAAATCGCTTGGCATTTAATTTGCCGAAACAAAAAAAACAGCAGAGTAGCCAACTTGTCCTGCATATTGACCGACTACTTGAGGGCTTAGCGATTGAGCCGTCTGCGTCATGTTTGTTTCATGGCTCTAAACAAGATAGTTGCGATAAATTGTTAAGCAATTTGCAATCAAACCAAATATTTGAATGGTACTAGCCAGATGAAGTACCGGCTTTTTATTGTTGCTCTTACCAGTGTGTTGATTGCGATGCTTGGCGTAAATAGCTGTAAGCCTAAGGTTTCTCAGGATTATCGCTGGAATTTACCAGCAGGATTTCCTAAACCTTTGCTTCCCTCTGATAATCCAATGTCAGATGCGAAGGTTACTTTGGGTCGGCATCTGTTTTATGACTCCAAACTATCGTTTAACCAACAAAGCGCCTGTTCGACTTGTCATCAGCAAGCCTTTGCTTTTGCTGAAGAGCGCCAAACCTCGACCGGCACCACTGGCAAACGGCATCGACGCAACAGTCAGACATTGGTGAACGTGGCATACAACGGGCATTTGACTTGGGCCCACCCAGGTCTGAAGGTTATTGAGCAGCAAATTCTTATTCCCATGTTTTCCGAGGACCCTATTGAGCTAGGGATCACCGGGCACGAACAGCAAGTGCTTGAGCGTTTTAGTCTTGCACCCTACCCAGACTTGTTTTATCAGGCCTTTGGCCAGGAGCAAGCGAATTTTGACCATATTGTTAAAGCACTAGCCAGTTTTGTTCGCTCATTGCTTAGCTTCGATTCTCCTTTTGATCGTTATGCTTATGGGGAGGATGATAGTGCCATGACAGATTCTGCCAAGCGCGGTATGGATTTGTTCTTCTCAGAAAAATTAGAGTGTTTTCATTGCCACGGTGGGTTTAATTTTAGCCAATCTAGTCAGCACGAAAATCAACGTCTTGATTTAAGTCCTTTCCACAACACTGGCTTATACAATGAAGGCGGGGCAGGGGCTTATCCGGAATTGGATCAAGGAATTAAAGAGATTACCCTTAAGGACAGTGATATGGGACGTTATCGAGCGCCGACTTTGCGTAACGTCGCTGTCAGTGCCCCATATATGCATGATGGAAGTTTGCAAACCTTATCGCAAGTCATTGATTTTTATGCCGCTGGGGGGGGAGGACAGGGCATAACCAGCCCGCTAAAAAGTCCTTTTGTGCAAGGCTTTGCTTTGAATGAACAAGATAAGCAAGATATGCTGAATTTCCTCAAAAGTTTGACGGATAAGAGGTTTTTAAACAATCCACAGTTTGCTGCGCCAGATAAGGCCGGTTAAATTATTAAAAAATCTTATAAACAAAGGGGTGCAAGGCGAAAAAAACTTTGTTATCTTCTTGTAAAATCAGACTGAAGCTAGTTAGCAGTTACCTATCAGGATTGGAGAACAATATGACCGAGAAGCCTTTTTTAGTAAGTGGTCGCAATACCCTCATACACAAGATCAGAAAGTTAGATTTATTGGTTGTTAATGGTGATGACTCCCCACCAGTTTTGGTTACCCATAAGGGAATTAAAGAATATACCGGTAAGGTTCCTGACAATAAGCGGGAAGCAAAATCACAAGATATGGAATTGGTGGATTTGTCCAGTACGGAGATTTTCAGCGAAGAAAAAATCCTGTTATTTGTGCAAACTATTAATGGTAAAGAATATAAAGTAGATTACAGCAAAGTGGGTACATCACTATTTATAAAAGTGCATCAAGATAACGCGTTTTAGTATTCTGCCTGGTAACTATCCAGGTCACTTCCCACTGAAAAGTAAGTTTTGAAGTGATTTACTTATAAATACGGGGCGTCCATTTATTCCCACTGAGTTGGCGACATACTGTTAAAGCCGGTTGTTTTTCCGCTTGTCCCCGCAAACCTGCACATAGTTGCTTTGATAAATATCGAAGCGGCAAATGTCAATTGGAGTAACTTCAGATGCGTTTATCTTGCCCACAATGCGGCCTTTTTCCATCGTCTCCGCGACAAGTTCAGAGCAAAACTAACTAGAAAAATCTTCACAATTACGACTCATTTCTCTTAGTAAAGGGATGTCATCAGTAACATCTACCGCCGAGCCAAACAACTGTAATACATCATAGTCTTTATGTTGTTGTTGAAACAAAAAATCGAAAAATAGCTGTCGATTATTCTCGAGTTTTATTCTGGCCAAAGTCCCTAATGTAGCCACCAGATATCCCCGCTGTAGCTTGCAACGCGATCGCTTAAACGATTGACCATTACCCCAGACTTGCCATTGTAATCGGTCGCTTCAATTACCTGATTGAAGTATCGCCCGTCTTGTTGACCCAAGAGTTGGGTCTTAATCACAACCGCCACATGGGTGACCACAGAGCGTGTAGTTAGTTTTGCCCATTTCGAAAACAAACTGTTACCCCCAAAGACGATAATGTCCCCTGGTTGCATTAAGTCACGGATCTCGTTATAGGATTTTTGTTGGTAACTTGCTTGAGTCATAGCACGTCCTTTTAGTTGTTTAGCTCATAACAACAGCCAGTATATTGAGTTTAGAATAATTTTTTAGATGTAATAAAAAACCCTGTGCTTGGGCTCAAACTAGTTGCTTTTAAGACCACTGGACGTGGATTTTTTTGGCTTTACCGCTTTACCGCTTCATCGCTTTTTGCCGTTATTCAGCTCATTCAGCACAACTATATTGCTCTATCCCGCTACATATTAGCTGACCAGGCCATTTTAACTTGGCTGATTTAATAGACCAATCCGTAGGGGATATACCATGAAAAAGCATTACTCGTTTCAATTTTAAGCGTAGGCGTTTTGCTAGCAGGATCAGCTCAGGCTAATTACATTGACCCGGTTACCGAACGAAAATTAGTCAAAATATGTGAGGCGCTTAAAAGTAATAGCAAGATTAGACTGCACAGGGCTATAAAAAACAGTCGCCTTAGATATACCAGAGTGGCCAAGGATCTAGTATGCAATGGTCAGGACCCAGTGACCTTTGCTTTAAAGAATGATTCATTTGAGACCGCCAAGTTGATGGCTAAAAGAGGCATTGTGGATTACGACGAATTATTAGCTGAACTACAATGAAGTTAATTGTTGCCACGGCGGCCTGTAATAGGAATGAAACTTGCCCCGTTTGCTCTGTCTAGCGCTTGTTCTAGGTAGCACAGCACGCTATATTCAATTACCAGCCTAGGTTGTTTGATAATTGGTTAAAATTCCAATTCCAAACTCAGAATTATTTGGAATTCATGGTGATACCTACCACCAGTTTCAGGGGCGCTCTGTTGATTTAGCGAAAAGTCAAAGGTGTGCACAAGGCGACAATATATATAAATTTGCGCCTTGGAGTTCTTTAAGAAGTACTTCGTGGCAGTTTAAAATCGATTTATCAAGTAGCTACAACTTTGAAGTATCAGGTGTTGCAATGAAGCCACGGTGGACATTTTAAATACATTTGATGACAGTCAGTTACTTTTCAAAATGAGTATTTTGAAGCTAGGCGAGCAGAAATTCAGGACAATCCATGCTTTGGTGTAGCTTACTTTTAGCCGACTTTTCACTCGATACACTTAGGCTTTGAGGCAAGATTTTAAGGAGACTTTGGGCAGCAGTTGATTGTTGCCCTTCTACTTATACCAATCGCCATAAGTAATTACCCACTCAGCGAGATTTAAAGCCGCTTAATCAAGGCGCGTGAATGCAGGAACAGTGGTGCTTTTTCAAATTCATGCAACGCACAGTAAGCTGCTTTAAACCTTGCCCTTTGGGAAAGCACCAGTCGATTTTGTGCTGGGTTCTCGCTACTTGAAAGGAGATTTGGTAACAAAGCTACACCATTGCTGCGCAGCGACGCCTTACCCAAAAACGGCGGGTGCTTTCTGAGTGCGCAATTACTTGTGGTGATTGGTATTATCCTCAAAATAAATTGAGATATCAGGTAAGGAATAGTGTATTTCCTTGTGTATGATAATTTTATCCCACGAATCGGTAGTTTCATCACTTCTAACTGTAAATGCCGGAAACAGCCACTACATTATGTACGTCGGAGTAGTGAACCGATGAATACATAAATTAATCAATATGTATTGTTTCCTGGATTAGTAAAGGCTGTCGTTGCAAAGCGCAGCCCTTTCTTTATTTTTAGACTTGGATACTTCTTCAATCAATCCGCCTTGATAACCCCTCCCCCAGCAGTAGCTAGAATTGGCTTAGTCGTGCAGTCTTTTTGAAGGACTAAGTTTGTTAGGTGCAAGATGATTGTCAGAACAATATTTATACAACGATATTAAGCCAAGTCCTTTGGAATTGGTAAATACGACTTTAGTCTTATATTTCCGTAATTGGTCTCAGTTTAATTCCTCCTAGCCTCCCGTATATTTTGTGCCACGCAACATTCAGAAACAGATATGTTTAGCTGTATCATAATTGACGACGAGCGCCGCGCTAGAAAGAGAATTGCAGATTTTGTAGCACAGCAAGCTGACTGGCAAGTTGTCGCCCAAGCAGGTGAGTATCATGAGGCTTACCAGATGATTAATCATCATCAGCCAGATATCTGCTTTATGGATATTAATATCATCGGTGGAAACGGTATTGAGCTAGTAGCAGAGTTGAGCAAGAAGGTGCTTTGTGAGTGCGCAATTACTTGTGGTGATTGGTGCTAAATGGCTGCAAAGATAAAGCTAATGGCATGCTGACACGTTTGTCTACTTTTTTACGTTTCTATTTGGATAATGACCCTGAAAAAAAGGTCCGCTTATACGACGAGCTAAAAGCATTGATGTTGTATCTGGAGATTGAAAAAACACGATTCGACCACCGACTTTCGATTAAATTTCATGTGGAGGCGAAAGCGGGATTTTTGTTAGTTCCCAGTTTGCTGCTACAGGCTTTGGTAGAAAACTCGATTAAATTTGCCATTGCCCAAATGTCTTCAGGTGGAGTGATCGAAATAAGCGCTAAGTGCATCAACAACTTGTTACATTTGGAAGTTGCCGACAACGGCCCTGACGGCAATAGTTCTAAGGTAGCGAGTCCCGAGCATTCATTATATTCAGAGTATAAAGGGGTCGGTATACAAAATATTATTGATCGTTTAAATGTGCTTTATCCCGGCAATCATGATTTTTCGATAAGCCGTAACCTCCCCAGAGGGTATAAGGCGAATATAACAATCCCCATGGAAGAAATGTGAAGACGATAACAGTTATTATTGTGGATGATGAGCTCTTGGCTCGAGAGGGCTTATTACTGCGCTTAGAAGAGCGTCAAGATATCAGAGTCCTCGCTTTGTGCAAGTCAGCTAATGAAGCGCTAGTCGCCATCGAGCAAAGTCAGCCTGATGTGATTTTTTTGGATATTGAAATGCCCGGCCTTTCTGGCCTGGAACTGGCCCAACAACTGCAACAAAATTTACCCTTAGCACCCAAAATAGTATTTGTTACCGCATTTCGTGAATTTGCCTTAACGGCCTTTGACTTCGACGCCTTTGACTATTTACTCAAGCCTTTTTCAAGTGATCGTTTAAACGCGTGCCTAAGCAAATTGCAGGATTCACTTAGTCAGGACGAAACCCTTCGACAGCACCAAAAGTTGGATGAGCTGCTAAATCGCAAGACAGGTAGTTCTATCGATGGTTTCATGCATAACTTGGAGGTTTCAAGTCAAGTGTCTCTAAGGGAATTGCAACAAACTATTTCCGTGAAGAGTGGTTCTGAATGGTTACGGATCAAGCTCGACAGTATATTATGGATAGAAGCTGCCG
The DNA here is from genome assembly GCA_034111125.1 of Paraglaciecola sp. GTDB lineage: Bacteria > Pseudomonadota > Gammaproteobacteria > Enterobacterales > Alteromonadaceae > Paraglaciecola. The sequence goes on along the minus strand of JAWUXW010000146.1, from coordinate 1,739 downwards.
GTGACTATATGTGCGTACATACCCTAGAAGGAAACCACATTATTCGCAAAACCCTCAAACAATTTGAAGAGGAATTGGACAGCAAACATTTTCCCCGTGTGAACCGCTCAGCGATCGTCAATATGTCGAAACTCATCAAACTTAGCCCGAACTCAAATGGTGAATATATTGCTCATTTAAGTACGGGGGATCACATAAAAGTTAGTCGAAAATATAAGTTTCAGCTAGATGAGCTGAGATCCTAGTTATCACAACCGGAACTGTATCTACAACAGACCTGACTCTATGCCTTTTAATACGGCTCGAGTGCGATCTCTCACTCCCAGTTTCGCCAGTATATTTGAAACTTGGTTTTTTACGGTTCCTTCAGACTTGTACATAGCCTCAGATATTTCCCTATTGCTTAAACCAGCGGCCATTAGACGCAGGATTTCCAGTTCTTTGTCGCTTAGTGATTCGGGAGTGCAGGCGCTGGGGAAATCCTGATGAAGTCCAGGCAAGCCTTGCAGTATACGTTCGGTGATGGCTGGTTGGATAAGGGTTTTACCCTCATGCACTGTTTTTATGCCTGCCACCAGGGTTTCCAGAGACACATCTTTAAGCAAATAACCTTTGGCTCCGGCTTGAATGGCTTGCATAACCAACTGATGATCATCAAAGGTGGTGAGCATGATCACGGGAATATCGACATGGGCTGCTTGCAGGGCTTTTACCGCTTCGATCCCCGACATAGTTGGCATGCGGATATCCATCAATATTACATTAATTGGTCTATCAACAGACTGTTTGCTTACTATGTCAAGTACCTGTGCTCCGTCGTTCGCTTCTGCAACCACCGTTGTCTCGCCTGATAATGCAAGTAAGCTTTTGATCTCTTCTCTGACTAAAGTTTGGTCGTCAATTAACATGATATTAATTGTCATGCGGGAGTCGGTATTTCGATAGTTGTATGGAAGCCACCAGGCCGGTTTTCGACGCTTAAAGTACCGCTGAGTAGCTTGACTCTTTCCTGCATGCCCATTAAGCCGTTACCTGTACTGAATGTTTGAATTTGCTCACCATTATCCAGCATGACAAGCTCTATACTTTGTTGATGCTGTTTCAAGTTGATTTCGAATTGGCTAGCCTTCGAGTGTTTTAAGCAGTTAGTGAGGGCCTCTTGCACACACTTAACGATGGTATCTGCCAGATTCACATCGTTAATAATTAAATCATTGGCGTAGTTCATTTCTATTTGCAGGCCAGGCACATTCTCGATCAATATTTCTAAGGCATCTTTCAAATCGATGTTTGATTTGTCACGAATTTCCGATACCGCCTCACGGACATCGCTCAATAACAACTTACTTAAACTATGGCACAGTTCGACTTTTTCTTTCGCTTCCCCTTCCACAATTCTTGAAGCTACCTGCAAGTTGATGGTCAGTGCCGTTAGGTGATGACCAAGTAAGTCATGGATGTTACGGGCAATTCTCCCCCTTTCTGCCTGCTGGGAAGCCTGCCTTAACAGGCTCTGAGTGGCGAGTAATTCCCGATTTAGTTGATTGGCTTGCTCCCGAGCCCTGCGTTCTTTAATCGCGGTATTCATCATGATCAAGGCAAAAAGGTTGAACATCAAAAACAAAGTTGCACTGATGAACATATAGATTTGTTGACAGTAAAAGCCATATTTTAACGTTAGTGGAGAGGATCACAGAGGGTAACTAAGTACCGCCCATCTCTTAGGAATAAAGTGGGGT
>JAWUXW010000145.1:0-9473 GCA_034111125.1 Paraglaciecola sp. | reverse complement strand
AATGGTAACGGTGATCATTAATTCGATAAGTGACACACCTTTTTGATTCGAACTGCTGTGCAAAATAATCTCCACAAAATTACAATAAAGGTCAACTGAGCCTAACTAGCATAAAGTAATTTTTTCCTCATTGGGTATGAAACATCTATCAACGGTAGTTTTCAACATACCCGATCAAACCATGAGCATTAAAATGGAAGCCCTTGTGCTAGATGTCCATAAATATGAACGTATCTAATGGTTTGATGAAATCATTCACGCTACCAACATGCCGCCGGGTTTTTGTTCATTGATTGATCAAGGGTAAGGGCTGTGCAACCACTATCTTTGGTCTGACTGCTCTTGGCTGTTGCTGGCAGGGTATATGTTGTGGCACTGACCGCTGAGGTTGTAAATGTGTAGTAGTCACTCACAGGCAAAGCTAATTCAGTGTTAGTGGCATAACTATTATTTTCCAGGCGATAAGATTCTTGTTGCATCTGCAGTTGCAATAACTGGGTCATTCCGTCTCCACGACGCGTACCCATAATTTGATCTTGAAATGACGGGATCCCAATGCCAGCAATGATGCTTATGATTGCCACTGTTACCATTAATTCTAATAATGTTATGCCTTTTGCATCATGCATGGATAATTTATCTCCTTATTTATTTATATTTAGACTACTTTGATAGTAGTACAGACTAATTATAGATATTTTTTTGCACTACTTAGCAATGGATTGTGCTCCCGATGAATTTTCAAAAAGGATTTACGTTATTTGAATTAATGATCACCATGACGATTATCGCTATAATCGTCATGGTAGGTGTCCCTTCTTTTTTACAAATCAAAAAAAACATTCAGCTTAAAGGTGCTATTGAATCCAGCTACTTTGCGTTTCAGCATGCCCGCTCTGCAGCTATTAGCAATGGCAGCGACGTGACTCTCTCTATAAACCCAGGCACAAATTGGTGTATTGGTATTAGTAACACGGGGGATTGCGATTGCAATATTTTAAATAGCTGTACCGTAAATGGGATCGAGCAGCAGGTAAAATCCAGTGATTTTAGCCACATCAGCATGCGAGGTATCAGTTTTGGTGCCAGCAGTATAGCGGTGTTTGATGGGGTTCGAGGTTTGTCGATTGGCAATGCCGGTTCAATGATTTTTAGCGATGGCAGCAATGAGGCTAAATTAATATTGAGTAATATGGGACGCGTCCGCATTTGCATCGCTGAAGGCGACTTGGGGAGCTACTCCTCATGTTAAGCATTCAACAGAAGCAGCGAGGTGCCAGTCTGGTTGAATTGATGATCGCCATGGGATTAGGTCTTGGTTCATTATCGGTTGTTGCTTCAGTAATCGGATTTGGAATCGGCACCAACGCCAAGCTATTAGCCAATTCAAGGCTTAGTGAAGAAGTGAATGCCATTGGCTCGCTAATTAGCCGAGATATCAAGCGGGCAGGGTATAACGGAATTACTAGCGCTTTAGTAGGCGACCCTAGGGTGTTTCCCTCGGGATTCGCTAACTCTGTCGTCGTCTCGCAACATCCTGATGAAAGCGCCAATAGTTGTATTGTCTTTGCATATGATCGGAATCGCAATGGCGTGCTGGATACGGTCGGAACAAATGAAAATTATGGTTTTCGCTTGCGCAGTGGCGCAGTGGAAATAAGAATGGCCGGGGCAGGCTGCGTTGATGGAAGGTGGCAGAACCTTACAGATACCGATATGGTTGCGATCACCGGGCTAAGTTTTAGTCTGACCCAGACTACATTTAACGCAGTAGTCAGCACTCAGGTAGAACTGTTTTTAGAAGGTGAGTTAGCCACAGACAATAAATTCTCGCGACAATATACCACTAGCTTTCTGGTGAGAAATTATGATTAAGCGAGGGCCAATTGGAATTATGTCCATGAACAATAAGCGTGGGGCTTTTTTACTTGTGAGTGTTGTACTTTTATTGACCATGGTTACGTTAGTAACCCTGTATACGGGGCGTATTAAATCATTCGAACACAAAATAATGTTAAACACACAAAATCAAAGGTTAGCATTTGCTGCCGCTGAGGCTGGCTTAATGCGCAGTTTAGGTGTGCTCAGCGAAGATAAAAGCTGGAGTGGAGCAGCTATTGTTGAAACCCTAGATGGTGAAAGTACATTCACCGCCAGCGGTGCCAGAGCGAACGTTGTCCGCGCATCCACTACCATGACCCTAATATCACTGAGTTCAACTGGCATGTCAGCCGATGGCCTGTCATCGGTGACCGTAAATGAGCAAGCGCTGAGTTATTCTATTCTGGTCAATCCACCTGAGGTACCGCTTATTGTTGCTGGTGGCCTTGATGTCAGTGGTAACTTTAACGTGGTGGCTAATCCCAACGGGGGTGGAACGGGAGTGCCCTTGTCTATTTGGACTGACCGGCCGGTGGATCTGGCTACAGGTAGCGGAACCACCTGTGGTCAGCAGGAATTTAGGGATGGCGATTGCGGATCATCCCCTTATTCGGAAATGGGCTTTAAGAATTCAGACATCTTGGATAATGATCCGAACTTCCCCGATGATCTGATGGAACATTTATTTAATATTCCCGAACGCGAATGGTCAGCTCTGCGTTCTGAAGCAGATCAAACCTTGGTTGATTGCGCAGTTTTAGGCTTGGACTCCCTTGGTTTGATATGGGTGGATGGTGACTGCAACCTGAATGCTGGAAAAATTGTCGGCAGCATTGGAGATCCAGTTATCTTAGTGGTGACTGACGGAGACATCACCATGAACGGTGGTGCAACTATTAATGGCATCGTATTTTCCTTTCGTAAACCAGGCACGATTGCAGACTTTGATTTAAACATGCTCGGTGGTGCGCGAGTTAACGGTGTTGTGGCTTCAAATCATCCTGTTGGCCTGTCAAGTGGTACCTACAATTCAGTTTATGATGCAAACGTTTTAGCTCAAATTAGAGCTCATGATGCCTTTAATCGCATTGCGAGAGTGCCTGGTAGTTGGCGAGATTTTTAAGAGGAGAGTATGAAAGGATTTACTTTAATAGAGGTCTTAGTCGTCTCACTGATCATGATGGTAGGAGTAACCGGTTACGTTACCCTGCAAAGTGAATATGTGCGTACTGATGCCAAGTTGAAATTGCGTAACCTTGCATTACAACTAGGCCAGGAAAAACTCGATGATTTACGCCAGTTTACTCAGCTACAAAGCTCCGCTACGGAGATTGCCTTTAATGATATTGCTGATGATGCCGGGGGTACTATCGACGCTGGCGATGTGGATGTTGCACTTGGCGCCAATACGGCTACTTTCTCCAGATATTGGACTGTGACCGACCAATATTATGTGGATACCAATGGGGATGGAGTAGTGGATTCTTGGGTACAGGCAGGGGAGGCTGACTATCCGGTCCCCGTGCCTGCCAATGCGGCGCAAAAAGTAATCAGTGTTAGTGTTGCTTGGACAGACAACGAAGGTCATATCAGAAGCATAGTTCTGGATGGCAATATTGCCCCCATTGCTCAGGGAAATAGCTATCAGGCAAACAATGAATCGGATAACGCTAAAGCCTCTCCAAAAGTAAATTATGTTCCAGCTGAAGCCCCAGACGTTATTTCCTATGAATTGGGGGATGGGAAGAAGGTAGAAAGCAGTAAACCCGTGCCTAAGATTAAGAATCGCGGTGAAAATAATATTGTTCAGTTTGAAACAGTAAAATACATAGTCCTCGCAGATGAAACGGATAAGGTAGAGCAGGAAGATTTTCTAACGGTCAGTTGTCGCTGCGCCTTAGCGGGTGCGGGCACGGGTTCAACCCCCTCAATGACAGTGCTGGTTGATGGGGGATTAGGGGTCGAACTTGGCCAGTCTGTGACTAAAATGACCGGAGTACCAGCCCACGTTAAACAACCTGCCTTGTGCACACAATGTTGTCTGGATCATCACGACACGGCCACCACGGTGGCAGACGAGAGCTATTTCCGTCTTGAAGATGGCTCGGCTCATGCTCACTATGGCAGGCAAACAGATGGTTCTTTTATTGCCGCCTCCGCAATCGGCGACTTATATGATGAGGTATGCCGCTTTAAACGCATCGATGGATATTTTCAAATTTATCCAGATTGGCAATTGCTGGATATTGTTCAGTTTGATTCAAGGTTTCTATTGATGGAAGCCAATAGAAACGCCTATTCCCAGTATGCACAAGGGCTGATTGAAGCCGGTATAAAAGGCTCGGTGAATCCTTCCCGACCTGCCGGACGAAATATCACCCTGGCGCCAGGTGCCTATCAGTTTATTTCTCGGGGGATTTACCTAGATAGAATGAAATCCAGCCATTTAGCTAAGGTGCAGGCCAAGTTGTTGGCCGGAGACGCTGATTGGAAAGCGATTACGCCGTTTTATGATATTAACCTGGCGTTGTTGTCAAATTGGTCATCGGCGAATACAAGTGTGGCCACCGTTACCCAAGAAGATATAAGCTCAAGAGTGGATATGGCTGCCGACCTCTACGGCTTTTATAGTCGCGGCCGTGTAGCAGCCCTGGCAGAGGGGAGTAGCATAATCAGCGTCTCAGCTTATGCCAGTAACGCGGGGATTACCGGCACTTATCCCCTGTCGCCAGCCGATGCCGCCAGTGTCAAAATCGACAGTACGGTGACGGTCACGGTGAATCGTAAATCAGCGACTGAGAAGTTTTTCGCAATTATTGGTGATATCAACTGCCTGGTGACTATTACGGATGGGCGCAAGGGGGTAAGTGTTACAGAGCCCTGTGAAACCAATAAGGATAAAAAATCAACATATGTTGACCTGACTGCATTGTCGATTATTGAATATCCGTCAGAGTTTAGCTGTAATGTGACTATTCCCAAGGGTAAGGCCACGCCCTTCTTTAGTTGCGAAAATGTCCCAGAAAATTGGCTTGGAGATCTCGAATTTAGTCTCGCTGCTCCTGGTTTTACCGTGAGTATCAGTATTCAATATCCTGACCGAAGCATTGTCGCTGACGCCAGAATATCAACAGTCTCCAAGTTAAGCTCCACCTCCTATAAAGAATACAATTTGATCCTGGAATTAAATAAATAATACCATTGCGCCTTGATATGTGATCAACTCAGAAGGCGTTGGTAAGTTTCATAGCAAAGCGTAACGTCGAAGGAATGCTGGTTGCCTTCATGGACGTTGCAATGCCGCTAGGGAGCTTGCCAGCCCTTTCCGAAGGGCGATACTAAAGTCGCTTACGCTGTACAGGTTAAAACACGCCGTGATTACGCTACTTTTATTCATCGCTGAGTGAGCAAATATTTAGGTGAATTGGTATAACTTTGTCGTTGAATAAGCAACAGGCTAATCCACTGTTGTTGCAAAAAACCCTATCAAGAGTATTTTTATCGCTCTTTTGGCTAAAGGTAAATAGACCTTAATATTTTCCAGTATTTTCAGCAAAAATTATTTATTATAATCGCCAGTGTTGTCACTTTCACAGTCAGAGAAACAGAATCATGCAGGCTATTATTGAAGAAATGTGTGTATTACCGCAAATAGACGTTGAATCAGAAGTATTACGTCGGGTAAATTTTATTAAGTCTCAACTAATTAATGCCGGGTTACGTACTTTGGTTCTGGGGATCAGCGGTGGAGTAGATTCATGTACCTTAGGGCGTTTGGCGCAATTGGCAGTGAATCAGTTAAATGCCAATGAAAGTGAAAAATACCAGTTTGTAGCAGTGCGATTACCTTATAAAGTACAAGCCGACGAGCAGGACGCTCAGGCCTCAATTGACTTTATCAAACCCTCCCAAGCCATTTCAGTAAACGTGCAACCGGGCGCTGATGCGATCCACAATGAAACATGCGAAGCCCTAAACAATTTGGGATTATTACCGGCCAGTGACAGTAAAGTCGATTTTGTCAAAGGCAATGTTAAGGCTCGTACCCGGATGATAATTCAATATGAGATTGCCGGGATGCTTGACGGATTGGTATTGGGTACCGACCACTCGGCGGAAAATATTACAGGTTTCTACACCAAGTATGGTGATGGGGCCTGTGATTTGGCGCCGCTGTTTGGATTGAATAAGCGGCAGGTTAGGCAAATTGCACAATATCTCGGTACGCCGGATAATATAGTGCACAAAGCCCCTACCGCAGATTTAGAGACCCTCACTCCGCAAAAAGCTGACGAACAAGCTCTGGGAATGAGTTATGATGAAATTGATGATTTTTTAGAAGGCAGAGCTGTTGAGCCAAAAGTAGCCGAACGACTGAGCGATATTTACCACAAAACCCAACATAAGCGTGTAGCAATTCCAACCATATACGACCAATAGTGACTTCTGGAGATCGGTGAAATGAAAAAAATTGACGCCATTATCAAACCTTTCAAAATGGACGATGTGAGAGAGGCCTTAGCCGAAGCTGGCATCAATGGCATGACCGTCACTGAAGTGAAGGGCTTTGGGCGGCAGAAAGGGCATACCGAGCTTTATCGGGGAGCGGAATATAATGTGGATTTTCTACCTAAGGTAAAGCTTGAAGTTGTGGTAGCAGATGAGCAAGTCGAACTCGCCGTTGAAGCCATTATGAAAACGGCACAAACCGGAAAAATAGGCGATGGTAAGATTTTCATTTATGAGGTTGAGCGGGTAATACGTATCCGCACTGGCGAGGAAAACGAAGACGCCGTATAAAAAAAGCCGGGATCCAGATAGCGGATTTCCTCCGGTCAAAGGTTATATATTTATCTGGGTGTTAGGTCTTTGTAAATAGAATAGACGGCTGCATCTGTGGTTTTTCGCTAGAGACATTAAATGAAAGATGAAAACGAATTGGGGGGCAATAAGGCCTCGTTGCAGTCAGAAACCAATAAAGACGAATTACCTCGTTTTAGCATACTAGTGGAATTCAGAAATAATCAGTTATCTTTGCGTAACTTTATCGCCCGTTACATGATTTCTTCCCACGACATTGAAGATGTTTCCCAGGAAACGTTTCTCCGCGCCTACAAAGTGGAGAAGCAGCATAGGATCGACTTCCCCAAAGCGTTTTTGTTTCGCATCGCCAAGAATTTAATACTATCGGAGTTTAGCCGCAAGGCCCGAAAAATCACCGATTATATCGACGATTGTGATGAGTTCGACTCGGCATTGAACACTGAAACTTTGGAGTCGGATGTGATGGCTCAGCAAAAGGTGGGGATTTATTGTGAGGCTGTCGCGGCCTTGCCCCCCCAATGTCGCCGCGTGGTCATTATGAAAAAAGTTTATGGTATGCAAAACAAAGAGATAGCCAGACGCCTTGAGCTATCGGTCAGTACGGTGGAAAAACATCTTTCGAAGGGGATCAAACAAAGCAATGGGATTATTTTTCAGCGCTATGGGGACAGTAAGACAAATGCTCGAATTAACGGTAAGCATCCACAAGCGCAGGTGCTGAATGCCAGGAGGGCAAAATAATGAGTAAGGTTGCAGAATTTCCGAATATCACTGTGATTGAAGATCAGGCCTGTGATTGGATAGTCAAACTTGAAGGTGATAATCCACCAAGTGCTAAGGCGCTGGTTGAGTTTAAAACATGGCTGGCGCAAAGCCCTAAGCATAAGGCTGTATTGTTAAGCATGGCCGGTACTTGGGGGGGGATGGACGTATTAAGCGGACTGAGTGTACCCCATGATCATCCCTCCAAACGCAGCCGATTTAAAGTCTGGCTCACTGCACCGCTTAGTATGCTAGCCAGTATGATGACGGGTTCGCGCGCCTGGATTGGCAGCATGCTTAGCGGTGCTGCACGTCCGATGTTCGCCCTGTCAGCACTTGCCTTGCTGTTTACCCTTGGCTTATCCATCCGGTATGTGGTCAATCACACGCCCGTCCACAGTAATGTGTACCTTACCGCTTTAGGTGAGCACTCGGTGCATACTCTTGATGATGGCTCCGTATTGTGGTTGAATAGTAATACTCAGGTAGAGGTCAATTACAGCGAACGTAAACGCAAAATTATGTTGTTGAAAGGGGAAGCCCACTTTGATGTTGTTCCGGATCCTCTGCGGCCCTTTGAGGTCTATGCGGGTAATCGAATGGTTAAGGCTGTGGGAACCGCGTTTTCGGTATATCGACTTGAGGACAGAATACAAATCATGGTTACTGAGGGTAAAGTCGATTTAGCCATCATAGAGGATACCTTGGTGCTCACTCCTGAAGTGGCCGCGGTGACAAATAAGCGGCGAACCGCGAAAGGGGTGGGAAGCCCTACTGACACAGAGCCCAAGATCAAAGAGGTACTGACTTCACTTACTGCAGGGCAGAGTGTAGTGATACCCACGGTTGCAGATAGCCTGGTGGATCCGGTCATTAATCATGCGAGGGGAGAACTGGCCCGTAAATTATCCTGGTTAGAAGGTAAATTGGTCTTCGCTGGTGAATCTTTGGATGAGGTGGTGCAGGAAGTCAGCCGCCATACGCCGATAAAAATCGAGGTGTCAGATCCGGAACTGAAAACTATGCGCATTGGAGGACAGTTTCAAGCAGGCGAAACCGATGCTTTGTTTGATGTGCTAGAGTCGGGTTTTGGTATTAAAATCACCCGAGTGAGTAAGCGTCACGTGCAACTACATGCTAAATAATAAGGGCGTAAAATTAATTATGTTACAAAAAATTTACAATTGACTGGCGGTTTTATTATTGCCATGAGTTATATGTTTTCGAAAGCTGTAATGTTTCATCTCGACGACATGAAGTCGCGAGTAAGAAGAACGATGGGTTTTATGTGCTTGTTGCTGTTTACCACTTTTAGTGTGGCTGACGAGCAAGAAAAACATAAATTTAACCTTCCCGTGCAGTCGTTAGCGACATCGCTAAACGCATTGTCGAACCAAACACAGACTTTGGTTCTCTTCCCTTACGACTTAGTAGAAAACCGCAAAGGAAACGCCGTCAATGGTCAATATACTCTGGGACAAGCAATCGATGTTTTGCTGCTCAATACAGGGTTGATTGGAGGGCTTTCGCAAAAAAAAGTGATGATGATTAGTCAAATTCAATCAGCAGTATCTATAAAAAAAACCAAAGAGGAAGACACAATGAATAGCAAAAAAAGTTTACTTGCCAGCGCAATCGCCCTGTTGTTATCAGGGGCAAGCGTTAGCAGCAACGTCAACGCTCAAGAGGCGACGAGCCAAGCAGGCGACGACGAAGTGGAAAAAATTGCCATACTAGGCACCCGTGGAACACCCAGAACAGTCACAGACTCGCCTGTGGCGATAGATGTATTCTCTGGAGAAGAGTTTACTGCGAACGGTAATACTGCAGATATTACCGATAATTTAAAATCTTTGGTGCCTTCGTTTACTGCTACGCCCGCTACCGGTGATGGTAGTGCATTTATTCGTCCTACCTCTTTACGTGGCATGGCGCCAGATCAAACCTTAATTTTGGTTAATGGCAAGCGTCGTCATCGCTCTTCTTTGGTGCAGTTTTTGGCGCCA